>WRBL01000140.1 GCA_009784565.1 Streptosporangiales bacterium
GAAGACCTGGTCCGCCGGCTGACGGACAAGCACGAGTCGCGACGCGAGCACCCGTGGGCCGTGGACGACGCGCCGCGTGCCTACATCGAGGGCCAGTTGCGGGCGATCGTCGGCGTGGAACTGCTGATCACCCGGATCGAGGCCAAGGCGAAGCTGTCCCAGAACCGGCCCGCCGCCGACATCGACGGCGTCATCACCGGCCTGGGGGACGGCGGCGACACCGCCAGCGCCGAAGCGGTCAGGCGCGCCCGCCCCTGAAATGCCTACGCGGTAATAAAACGCACTGAGAGTGCACTTAAGTCACGCGTTAGTTCGATCATGCGCGGAGGGCTTCGGACAGAGCCGGGAGCCGGCCCGCCGGGAGGTCGATGAGACGCCGGGACAGGTCGGCAGCGCCCAGGCCCGCGGCGGCGGCGGCTTCGTCCACGCGGGCGGCGGCCTCGCGCTTGGTCAGGCCACTGCGGGTCAGGCCCTCGCGCCAGACGTTGCGGAGCCTGCCGTGGGCACGGCGGGCGACGAAGCGGGCCAGGTCCACGACGGGGTCGCCCGTGTCACCGGAGGCCAGGGAACAGCGGATCGCGGTCACGTCCCCGGCCCTTTCCGGGGCTATCGACGCGTACTTGGCGCGGAGCAGGTCTGCCGACGGAACCTCGTGACGGCGGGGCACCACGAACACGGCCCGCTCGGCGTTGAGGGCGAGCATGGACCGGAGCAGCCACGGGCCGGGGTCGTCCCGGAGATCCACGACGAACTCGGGCGCCCGCCCCAGCACCGACGGGTGGACCCCGTCGGCGAGAAGCTTCCCGAGGCCGACTGTCACGGCGAACTCACCGGAGGGAGCGGGCGAGACCAGCCCGGCCGGGCGCCCGGAAAGCCCCAGGTCCGGAATCGAATCGGCGACGCTGGCGCCGCTCTCTACCGATTGCGAGCCACGGGTGTAGATGCCCGGCTGAGCAGCCGGGCCCAGGCGCCGGAACGCCTTCGGGGACGGCTGGCAGCTGTACCAGTCGCTGGCCGAGCCGACCGCCTGCGCGCCGTCGTAGCGGCTGAACGCCGGGAGCATCGCGTCGATGGCCACGTCGCGGGACAGGATCTCCCGCTGCGCCGCGACGCCCAGGTCAGGCCGGCGGCGGCTGTGGCCGTAGGCGATGACGATCCGCGCGTCCGGCTCATCCCGGCGCAGGGCCTCGCACGACCGGGACAGGAACAGGCCGAGACCTTCCGGCGTGTAGGGCGGGTCGGTGACGATCACGTCCGCCGCCTGCGCGAGAGACGGCGGCAGCCCGAACCGGAAATCGGCCCACGCCCCGCGTACCCGCCCCTGCCCGGCCGACTGGACGTAGTCCAGGAGCCGTTCGTCGATGTCCGCGACCGTCAGCGATACGTCGTCCGGGACGACCCGGGCCAGCAGCAGCGACGTGACGTCGTGGTCCCCCGCGAACAGGACCGAACGGCCGCGGAGGTCGAACATGTCCGTCAGCCACCTCACCCGGCGCACCAGGGTCTCCGCCGTGGCCTGCACGTGATCCAGCCGTTTCAGGGGCGAGGGCGCGCCGGAGATCAGCGACGCCGCGGTCTCCTCCAGGTCCGGCGGCAGCACGGGCCGGGATTCCCGGTACTCCCGCAGGACCTTCCCGTGGTCCGCCGGGAGCGAGGCCAGGAAATCCTCCACGTCCCGGCGCGGGAGCGCCGAGGCCGCGACGAGGTCGGTGACCGAGGACTTGCCCTCACCGAGCGCCTGGAGGATCGCTGCCCGCCCCGCCGGAGCCAGTCCGAGAAGGCTCACGACGAGGCGGACCGCCGTTCCAGTTCGGCCTCGCCCGCGGCGCGCATCGCCTCCACCGGGCCCGGTCGGCCCGTCATCAGCTCCACCTGGGCCACCGCCTGGTGCAGCAGCATCGCGAACCCGCCGACCACGACCGATCCCGCCGCCGCGGCGGCTGACGCGAGCGCGGTCGGCCACGGCGCGTACACCACGTCGAAGACAGCCGGCGGGGTCTGGGCGGTAGCGGAGATCCGTTCGGCGTAAAAATCGGCCGCGCCCGCCGGCACCGTGGAGATCAGCAGGTCCGGCTGGCCGCTGTCCGCCTCGGACAGCGCGCGCAGGCGTACCTTCAGGCCCAGCCGCCCGGCCGCCTCCAGCAGGCCGCCCGCGCGGGCCGGGTCCCGGACCGCCACGTCGGCCTCGGAAACCCCCAGCCGCCCGGCCGCGGCCAGCGCCGAGCACGCGGTCGCGCCCGCGCCCAGGATCAGCACCTCGGCCGCGGACGTGATCCCCGCCTCGGCGAGGGCGCCGAGAATCCCGCGCACGTCCGTGTTGTAGCCGGACCGGCCGCCGGACCCGAACACCACCGTGTTCGCCCCGCCGGTCGCGGCCGCCACCGGGTCGACGTGGCCCAGCAGCGGCAGCACGGTCCGCTTCAGCGGCATGGTCAGCGACAGCCCGGCCCAGGTGTCATCCCGGGAGGTGACGAAGTCCGCCAGGTCTTCCGGCGAGCACTCGACCGCCTCGTACGACCAGCCGTCCAGGCCCAGCGCCGCGTACGCCGCCCGGTGCAGGACCGGGGAGAGCGAGTGGGCGACGGGCTGGCCCAGGACCGCGGCCCGCATCAGCCGCCCGCCGGGCAGGACTTGGCCGACGCGTTGGCCGGCTGGTGGACGCAGAAGATCGAACTGCCGTCCGGCTGGGCCAGGAAGTACAGCCACGGGCCGCTCGCCGGGTGCAGGACCGCGTTGATCGCGTCCATCCCCGGGTTGGAGATCGGCGTCGGCGGCAGGGTCGCGTGCTGGAAATCGTTGTACGGGCCCGGGATGGACGACTGGCCGTCCCTGATGTTCAGGGCGAACGAGTTCTGCCCGTACTGCAGCACGCTGTCGAAGCCGAGCGGCATCTGGTGCGCGAACCGGTTCTTGATGACCTCGGCGATCTTCGGCATCTGCGCCTTGGTCCCGGCCTCGGCCTGCACCATGCTCGCCTCGATCAGCACCGCGTACGGGGTCAGGCCCCGGGCCTGCGCCCCGGCCTGCAGGTTGCTGGCCTGGGTGACCTGGGTGTACTGCTTCACCATCGACTGCAGCACCTGCAGCGGCGTGTCGTGCGGCTGGATGTCGTACGTCGACGGGTACAGGAAGCCCTCGACCTTGTACCCGATGACCTTGGGGCTGACGCCGGTCACGTTGCTCTTCGCGTACGACGGCAGGCCCAGCTGGGACGGGCTGTTCACGATGGAGGTGAACTGCGACAGCGGGCGGTGCATCTGCGTCGACAGGGCCTGCAGGACCTGGGCGACCCGCTGGCCTTCCTTGATGGTGAAGGTCAGCTGGTCCCGGTTCTTCGGGTTCAGCAGCGCCGCGTAGGCCAGGCTCGCCTGCATGTGCCGGTTGAGCTTGTAGGTGCCCGGGATCAGGCCGGCCTGACTGGTGCTGTGCTCCGCCGCCAGGACGAACGCGCGGGAGCTCTTGACCACGCCGTCGTTAGCGAGCGTCGATGCCAATCCGAAAGCCGAACCGCCCTGCGGGACCTCCACCGTCACCTGCGGGGCCGTCCCCGGGCCGGAGTAGTCGGCCGGGTAGTACTTGTTGTACAGGTAGTAGCCGGGTACCCCCACGATCGCGAGCAGCACGACCAGGGCGATCCAGGGGGCGAGACGCCGGACCGGGCCGCGCTTGCGCTTCGCGGCCTTCCCCTTCCTGCCCTTCTTCCCCTTCGGAGCGGGCTCCATCGGGACGGGGTTGCCGTCCTGGCTGTCGAAGTCGTCCCACGCGTACTCATCGGCCTGCTGCCGGCGGGATTCCCTCTTCCCGCTCTTCCCGGCCTTCGCGGTGCGGCCGCGGCCCTTCCGGCCGCGCGGGCCGTCGTCGTAGCCGTCATCGCCCGGCCAGGCGTCTTCGCCGAAACCGCCCTGGTCGAAGCCGGGGCCGTCGCCGGGATACCGGCCTCCGGGGCCGCGCGCGGCCCGGGGATCTCCGCCCATGCCCGGGTCCATTCCGGGGTAGGGGCCGGTGCCTCCGCGCGGCGCCGGACGGCGCGGCCCCCGGCCCGGGTACGAGCCGTCCGGGTAGGGCCCGTCCATCTCCGGATAGGGGCCGGAGCCCGGCTGGGAGCCGTACCCGGGGCCGTCCCAGGGCCCCGGGCCAGGAGGGGGCCCGCCCGGGGGACCGCCCGGGAAACCGCGGCGCGGAGGGGGGCCTCCGCGCTGGCCGGGACCAGGTCCGCCAGGACCGCGCCGCGGCCCGTTCTGGTATCCGGCCGGGCCGGGCCCGTCAGGTCCGCCGGGCCCCCGCTGCCCGTCGAATCCCGGTCGAGGCCCTCCGTATCCCCGGCTCACCGCCCGGTCCCTGGGGCCACCGGCTCGCCGGGCTCGGCGCCGGTGCGGCGCTCGGACTCCAGCGCCGCCTCCAGCAGCACCGCCGCGGCCGCCGCGTCCACCGTCTCTCGGCGGGCCCGGGAGTCGTGCCCCCCGGCCCGCAGCGCGTCGTGCGCGGTGGTAGTGGTGAACCGCTCGTCCACGAGACGGACGGGCAGCGGCGCGACTCGCGTCGCCAGCGCCGCGGCGAACTTCTTCGCCTTGACGGCGGCGGCGCCGTCGCGGCCGGACAGGGATCGGGGCAGGCCTACCAGAATCTCCATTGCTTCCTCGGCTACGGCAAGCGAGGCAAGTGCGTCCAGGTCGCCCTTGCCTCGCTTCACAACTGTCAGCGGGGTGGCGAGAACACCGTTGGGGTCACTGCGTGCTACGCCAATGCGGACGGTGCCCGGGTCCACGGCGAGGCGCACGCCCCGCCTCACCGGACCAGCCGCCCGCGAGAACTTGGGAACAACTTACCTGCCTGCCTGGCCGCTGTCCTTCAGAGCGCTTCGAACGATATCGAATGCCGCATTGATCTCATTGGCCCCGCTGGCCGGGGAACCGCCGCCCTGGGCGATATCCGGCTTGCCGCCGCCCCCGCCGCCGAGAGCCTTCGCCGCCGCGCTGACCAGCTTGCCCGCCGCGATTCCGGCCGAGCGGGCCGCGTCGTTGACCGCGATCACCACGACCGGCCGGTCGGCCGGGACACCGGTGATCATGACAATTCCCGGACGTCCGGCCTCCAGCCGGCCGCGGACGTCGAGAGCGAGCTTGCGGATGCCGTCGGCGTCGGTGCCCTCCGGGGCCTGGTGGGCGACGAACGCCGCGCCGCCGATGTTCTCGGCCGCCTTGGCGATCTCGCCCGAGGCCTCGAGCAGCTGCGCGGACCGGAGCCGGCCGAGTTCCTTCTCCGCGTCGCGGAGCCGGGTGACCACGCCGGAGATCCGCTCGGGAAGCTCCTCGGGACGAGCCTTGAGCTGTTCGCCCAGCTGGTTCACCAGGACGCTCTCGCGGGCCAGGTGCCGGAACGCGTCGATGCCCACGAGGGCCTCGACCCGGCGCACGCCGGACCCGATAGAGGACTCGCCCAGCAGCTTGACCAGGCCGAGCTGGCCGGAGCGGGCCACGTGGGTACCGCCGCAGAGCTCGCGGGAGTACTCGCCGACCTCCACGACCCGGACCTCGCTGCCGTACTTCTCGCCGAAGAGCGCGAGCGCCCCCATGGAGCGGGCCTCGTCGATCGAGGTGTGGAAGGCCCGGACCGCGAGGTCTCCGATGAGCACGCTGTTGACCTCGTCCTCGACGTCGCGCAGCACGGTGGCCGGGACGGCGCCGGTGGCGCTGAAGTCGAAGCGGAGGCGGCCGGGCGAGTTCTCCGAGCCGGCCTGGGCCGCGGACTCGCCGAGCGCGCCGCGCAGCGCGCGGTGGACCAGGTGGGTCGCGGTGTGCGAGCGGGAGACAGCGCGGCGCCGCTCGGTGTCGATCTCCGCGTGCACGGGCGTGCCGACGGTGATCTCACCGGAGCGGACGGTGCCCCGGTGCACGATGAGGCCGGGCAGCGGCGCCTGCACGTCGTTGATCTCGATCTCCGCGCCGTCGGCCTTGATCACGCCGGAGTCGGGAAGCTGGCCGCCGCCCTCGGCGTAGAACGGGGTCCGGTCGAGGACGACCGCGACCTGCGAGCCCTTGCCCGCGGCCGGCACCGGCGCGCCGTCGGTGCCGAGCAGGCCGACCACGGTCGCCTCGCCGGAGGTCTCGTCGTACCCGGTGAAGGTGATCGTGCCCGCCTTCTCCAGCAGGCTCGCGTAGACCGAGATGTCGGCGTTGCCGGTCTTCTTCTCCCGCGCGTCCTTCTTGGCCCGGTCCCGCTGCTCGCCCATCAGCCGGCGGAAGCCTTCCTCGTCCACCGACAGGCCCTGTTCGGAAGCCATCTCCAGGGTGAGGTCGATCGGGAAACCGTAGGTGTCGTGGAGCTGGAACGCCTGGTCGCCGGAGAGGACCTTGCCCTTGCGCCGCTTGGTCTCCTCCACCGCCACGTCGAAGATGGCGGTGCCGGTGCGCAGCGTGCCCGCGAAGGTGCTCTCCTCGGTGTCAATGACCTGGTGGATCTGCGTGGCGTCGTGGCGCAGTTCGGGGAACTGCTCGCCCATGACGTCGATGGTGACGGCGGTGAGATCGTGCATGAACCCCGTGTCGCCGCTGGCTCCCCCGCCGCGCTGCGCGCCGGAGAGCAGGCGGAGGTTGCGGATGGACCGGCGCAGCAGGCGCCGCAGCACGTAGCCGCCGCCCTCGTTGCCGGGCCGGACCCCGTCCTCGACCAGCATGACGGCGCTGCGGACGTGGTCGGCGACGACCCGCAGGGCCACGTCGGAGCGGGCGTCGCTCCCGTAGTCCTGCTCGGTCAGCTCCGCGGCCTTGGACAGGATCTTGAACGTGGTGTCGATCTCGTAGATGTTGTCGACGCCCTGCAGCAAGGAGGCCATCCGCTCCAGGCCCATGCCGGTGTCGACGTTCTTGAACGGCAGCGAGCCGGCGATGTCGAAGTCGGTCTTGGACCGGACGGCGGACAGCTGGTCCTGCATGAAGACCAGGTTCCAGACCTCCAGGTACCGGTCCTCGTCGGCTTCGGGGCCTCCGTCGCGGCCGTAGGCGGGGCCCTTGTCGAAGTAGATCTCCGAGCAGGGGCCGCCGGGGCCGGGAACGCCCATCGACCAGTAGTTGTCGGCGGGGCCGCGGCGCTGGATCCGGCTCTCGGGCACGCCGACCTTGTCCCGCCAGATCGCGTACGCCTCGTCGTCGCCGTGGAGCACGGTCGCCCACAGCTTCGACTCGTCGAAGCCGAAGCCGCCGTCGGACTGCGACTTCGTCAGCAGCTCCCACGCGTACGGGATGGCCTCTTCCTTGAAGTAGTCCCCGAACGACCAGTTGCCCAGCATCTGGAAGAACGTCGCGTGGCGGGTGGTCTTGCCGACCTCTTCGATGTCGAGGGTCCGCACGCACTTCTGCACGTCGGCGACCCGCCGGGCCGGCGGGGTCTGCTGCCCGAGCAGGTACGGCTTGAACGGCTGCATCCCGGCGACCACGAACAGCAGCGTCGGATCGTCGGCGACGAGGCTGGCCGAGGGCACGATCAGGTGCCCCTGCGCCTCGAAGTACGCCAGGTAACGGCGGGCGATCTCTGCCGACTGCATCAGCGGCCATCCTTTACGTCTGTGCTTGTGCTTGGTGGAAGGTTAGGCGCTTCCGGGTCGGGCTGACGAGCGATATACAGCTCCATGCCCTCCCGCACGTCGCGCGTGAAGCTGTGGGCGTCCCGGCTGAACCTGACGGTGGAGCGGATCAGGCCGCGCTTCACCTTCCGTGAGCGGGGGCTGCCTTCCAATTTGCCCGACACGGTGCGCCCGGCGGAGACGACACGCCGGTAGCCCCAGATCCCGCCGGCGGCCCCGACGGTCAGCCAGAAACCGCGGCGGATCACTGGCGGGCCTTCTTCTTATTCCGAACGGACCTTCGTTTCGGTGCCGCCGCGGGCAGCTCAGCGGTCCTTTTGTCGCTCTGCACCACTCGCTGCTCGCTCGCCGCGGCGCGCCGCGGCGGATGCGTGTCGGCCACGACCTGGCCCGGGAGCGTCCGCTTGTCGCTGTTCTTGCTGCGCAGGACGACGGCGTGCTTGACCCCGTAGGCGACCGCGGCCGCCTTGCCGGCGGGCCCGCTGACCACCGCGCCCGCCATCGTGCGCCCGAACGAGGACAGCGCGTTGACCTGGTCGCTGAGCTCGTTCATCCCGGCGCCCAGCTTGTCCATGCTGGAGGTGACGGTCTCGGTCCGGTCCAGGGTGGCGTTGGTCCGCTCGATCGCCGCGCTGGCCTGCTGGATCAGCGATTCCTGCCCGTCCGCGGTCTCCTTGAGGAGCTTCCCCGCGGCTCCGATGATCCCGGACATCCTGATGGCGATGATCACCACCGTCAGCACGAGAACGGCGAAGCTCACCGCCGCTATCAGTGCGGCGATGCCGATCGTGGTCATAGAGTGCTCCCCTTGTCGTCGCCAGCCGCGTGATCGTCGGAAGCACGATCCGGGCGGGGCCGCAGGATGGCGCGGATCCGTTCCGATCTTTCGGCGAAGCGGGCTTCCATGCCGTGGCTGGTCGGCTCGTAATACACGTGGTCCGCCACCTCGTCGGGCGCGTACCGCTGGGCCACGATGCCTTCAGGCCGGTCGTGCGGGTAAATGTAGCCTTCACCGTGGCCGAGCCGTTCGGCACCAGCGTAATGGGCATCGCGCAGGTGCGGGGGCACTGCCCCGATAAGTCCGGCTTTCACGTCGGCCTGCGCGGCGCCGATCGCCCTGACCACGGCGTTGGACTTCGGCGCCAGCGAGATGTGGATCACTGCCTGGGCCAGGTTGATCCGGGCCTCGGGCAGGCCCACCATCTCGACGGCCTGCGCGGCGGCCACCGCGGCCGGCAGGGCGGTCGGATCGGCCATGCCGACGTCCTCGCTGGCATGCACGATGAGGCGCCGGGCGATGAACCGGGGATCCTCCCCGGCCTCGATCATCCGGGCCAGGTAGTGCAGCGCCGCGTCGGCGTCACTGCCCCGCATCGACTTGATGAACGCGCTGATCACGTCGTAGTGCTGGTCGCCGTCCCGGTCGTAGCGGACCGCGGCCTTGTCCACGGCGCTGGAGACGGTCTCGGTGGTGATGTGCTCGCTGCCCAGGGCCGAGGCCTCGAGATAGGTCAGGGCGCGGCGGCCGTCGCCGCCCGCCAGCCTCACCAGGTGCTCGAGCGCGTCGTCGTCGAGGGCGACGGTCTTGCCGAGACCGCGCTCGTCGGCCAGCGCCCTGGAGATCAGGCCGCGGATGTCGTCGTCGGTGTGGGACTGCAGCGTGAGCAGCAGGGACCGCGACAGCAGCGGGGAGACCACGGAGAAGGACGGGTTCTCGGTGGTGGCGCCGATGAAGGACACCCAGCGGTTCTCCACCGCCGGCAGCAGCGCGTCCTGCTGGGTCTTGCTGAACCGGTGCACCTCGTCGACGAACAGGACGGTCTGGCGGTTGTGCATGGACAGGTCGCGCTTGGCGGCGTCCACGGCGGCGCGGACGTCCTTGACCCCGGCGGTGACGGCGGACAGTTCGGTGAACTTCCGCTTGGTGACCTGGCTGACGACGTAGGCCAGGGTGGTCTTGCCGGTCCCCGGGGGACCCCACAGCACCAGCGACATCGGCGCGTCGTTGTCGATGAGCTTGCGGAACGCGGTACCGGGCGCGGTCAGGTGCCGCTGGCCGACCACCTCGTCCAGGGTGCGGGGCCGCATCCGCACGGCGAGCGGAGCGGCGCCCGCCGCCGCCCGCTCCCCGGCTTCATCGAACAAACTGTCCACGTTTTGACCCTACCCGGCTTATGTTCGCGATTTCCGCTGTTATGACAGCAGAGACCGCGAACTTAGCGGAGGTGCGGCCGCTACGGCTGGTGCGACGGAGCGGGCGGCTTTCCGGGAGCGCGGCCCGCCGGCTTGGCGTCGATGCCGGCTTCCTTGCGCTGGGCCGCCGTGATCGGCGTCGGGGCGCCGGTCATCGGGTCGCCGCCGGACGCCGTCTTCGGGAAGGCGATGACGTCGCGGATGGTCTCGGCGCCGGCCAGCAGCATGATGGTCCGGTCCCAGCCGAGGGCGATGCCGCCGTGCGGCGGCGGGCCGAACTTGAACGCGTCCAGCAGGAACCCGAACTGCGACTGGGCCTCCTCCTCCGACAGCCCGATCAGCTCGAAGACCTGCTTCTGCAGGTCCTGGCGGTGGATACGGATCGATCCGCCGCCGATCTCGTAGCCGTTGCAGACCAGGTCGTAGGCGTCCGACAGCGCCCCGCCGGGCTCGGCGGTGAACTTGTCGGTCCACTCCGGAAGCGGCGACGTGAAGGGGTGGTGGATGGCGGTCCAGCCGCCGTCGTCGGTCTGCTCGAACATCGGGAAGTCGACGACCCAGAGGAACGACCACTGGGACTCGTCGATCAGGTCGCAGCGGCGGCCGATCTCCAGGCGCGCGGCGCCGAGCAGTTCCTGCGACGCGGTGGTCTTGCCCGCGGCGAAGAAGATGGCGTCCCCGGGCTTCGCGCCGGTGGCGGCGGCCAGTCCGTCGCGCTCGGCGTCGGACAGGTTCTTGGCCACCGGGCCGCCGACGGAGCCGTCGGAGGAGATCAGCACGTAGGCCAGGCCCCTGGCTCCGCGGGACTTGGCCCAGTCCTGCCAGCCGTCCAGTTCCTTGCGGGTCTGGGAGGCCCCGCCGGGCATCACGACCGCGCCGACGTACGGGGCCTGGAAGATCTTGAACCCGGTGCCGGAGAAGTAGGCGGTCAGGTCGGTGATCTCCTGGCCGAAGCGGAGGTCCGGCTTGTCGGAGCCGTACTTGCTCATCGCTTCGGCGTAGGCCATCCGGGGCAGCGGCAGCGGAACCTCGTACCCGGTGATCTCCCGCCACAGCGTGGCGATGATGTCCTCGGCGACCGCGAGGACGTCCTCGCGGTCCACGAACGACATCTCGACGTCGATCTGGGTGAACTCCGGCTGCCGGTCCTTGCGGAAGTCCTCGTCGCGGAAGCAGCGGGCCAGCTGGTAGTACCGTTCCAGTCCGCCGACCATGAGCAGCTGCTTGAACAGCTGCGGCGACTGCGGCAGCGCGTACCAGTTGCCCGGCTGGAGCCGGACCGGCACCAGGAAGTCACGGGCCCCCTCGGGGGTGGACCGGGTCAGGTACGGCGTCTCGATGTTGACGAACCGGTGCTTATCCATCACCGAGTTCAGCAGGTACGCCGCCTGGGAACGGACGCGGAGCGCGCGGGCCATCGCCTCGCGGCGGACGTCCAGGTAGCGGTACTTGATCCGGACGTCCTCGGAGACGTCGACGTCGCCCTCTACCGGGAACGGCAGCGGCTCGGCCTCGGACAGCACCTCGACCTCGCTCGCCACGACCTCGACGGAGCCGGTGGGCAGCTCGGGGTTCTCGTTGCCCTCGGGGCGGACCCGCACCTCGCCGGTAACCTTCACGCAGAACTCGGCGCGCAGGTCATGCACGCTCTCCTCGTCGCGCACGACGACCTGGGCGACGCCGCTGGCGTCCCGCAGGTCGAAGAAGACCACGCCGCCGTGGTCGCGCCGCCGCGCCACCCAGCCCGCCAGTACTACCCGCTCCCCCGCGTGCTCCGCACGCAGCGTCCCGGCCTCGTGGGTCCGGATCATCGTTGGTTCTCCAGTCTGTGGATAAGCGTTCCGCGTTGCCCCCGTCGGGGCGGGTCTACAGGCCCTTCGGGGCCGGCTTGAGGCCGGACAGGAAGGGGTTGGTCGCGCGCTCGGCCCCGATCGTCGTCTGCGGGCCGTGCCCGGGCAGGACCAGCGTCTCGTCCGGCAGGACCAGGGTGCGCTCCAGGCTCCGGAGGATCTCGGAGTGGTCGCCGCCGGGCAGGTCGGTGCGGCCGATCGAGCCCGCGAACAGCAGGTCGCCGCTGAACAGCACGGTATCGTCGTCCGCCGGGGCCGCGAACGTCACCGAGCCCTGGGTGTGGCCGGGACGGTGGTCGACGGTGAAGTCCATCCCCGCCAGGGTCATCGTCATCCCGTCGGACAGTTCCTTCACGTCGTCGGGCTCGGTGAATTCCAGGCCGCCGAAGAGCTGCTGGCCCGGGCCGAGCGACAGCCCCTTCCCCGGGTCCGACAGCAGGTCCCGGTCGTCCGGGTGGATGTAGGCCGGGACGTCCTTGGCCCCGCACACCGGCGCGACCGACCAGACATGGTCAATGTGACCGTGGGTGAGCAGCACCGCGATAGGCTTGAGCCGGTGCCTGGCGAGGATCTCCTCAATGCCGGGCTCGGCGTCCTGCCCGGGATCGATGATCACGCATTCCTCGCCCGCGGCCGGCGCCACTACGTAACAATTAGCGGCGAAGGAACCTGCGGGAAATCCTGTTACGAGCACGCAGTCAGCGTACCGACTGCCGGGCGACTGCTGCGAACCGATAACGACGGTACCGATCCGCAGCTCAGACGGGTACGATTCCCGGACGATCGCCCGTAATCGCCGCAGGGACGGACGTTTCGCTCATCGACGCGAAACAGGGGCTGTAGCAGGAGGTCAGGACACGTGCCGGGGAGTCAGGAACGGCAGCGCAGGCGCGCCCGCGAGCGTTTCGAGCGTCAACGGGAAGTGCGGCGCCAGCACCAGCGCGTGATCCGCAAGCGGGCCGGGATCGCCCTGGCCGTGATCCTCGTACTCGGGCTGGCCGGGGGCCTGACCGCGGCGTTCGCCGGCGGCTCCCCTTCGAAGACCGCGGCCGCCCCGAAGCCGTCGGCGTCCGCGGCGGCGGTCACCGAGCCGGCCACCCACTGCACGTACGCCAAGTCGTCCAGCGGGGCCGTCGTCAAGACGAGCCTTCCTCCGTCGGCGCCCGACTACAAGTCGGCCTACACGGCGACGATCAACACGAACCTGGGGCCGGTCTCCGTCAAGCTGGCCAACTCCAAGGCCACCTGCGCCGTCAACTCGTTCACGCACCTGGCCTCGGCGAACTTCTGGAACAGCACCCAGTGCCACCGCGTCTCCGACAGCGGCGGGCTGTACATGCTGCAGTGCGGCGACCCGACGGCGAAGGCGTCACAGGCCCTGTCCTGCTCCTCGTCCACGCTGGGCACGGGCGGTCCCGGCTACACGTTCGCGGACGAGAACCTCAAGGGCGCCACCTACCCGGCCGGCACGGTCGCGATGGCCAACAGCGGGCCGAACACCAACGGCAGCCAGTTCTTCCTGGTCTTCGGCAAGACCTCGCTGCCCGCGAGCTACACCCCATTCGGGACCATTACCTCCGGGCTGGATATCCTCCAGAATGTAGCCAAAGCCGGAACTTCATGTTCCTATTCGGCCGGCGGGGGCGTTCCCAAGAAGAAGGTCGTCATCAAGAACGTCACGATACGCAAGGTCTGACACACCGCACCGCCGTCCCGCACGGGACGGCATCAGAACACCAGGAGGTTCCCCGTGACCACCGCCAACGATCCGTGGGGTCGGGTAGACGACGACGGAACGGTCTACGTGCGCACCGCCGAGGGCGAGCGGGTCATCGGCTCGTGGGCCGCGGGGAGCCCGGAGGAAGCCCTGGCGTTCTACCGGCGCAAGTTCGCCTCGCTGGAGACCGAGGTCTCCCTGCTCGAGCAGCGCCTGACCTCGACCGAGATCGCCCCGGGCCAGGCCGCCTCCGCCGTGGAGAAGCTCCGGACCCACATCGCCGAGGCCAGCGCCATCGGCGACCTCGACGGCCTCGCCCGGCGCCTGGACGGCCTGACCAAGCGGGTCGACGAGCGCCGCGAGGAGGTCAAGCACGCCCGGGAGAACGCGCGCGAGGCCGCCAAGGACATCAAGGAGCGGATCGTCGCCGAGGCCGAGCGGATCGCCGTCGAGGCCACCCACTGGAAGGCCAGCGGCGAGCGGATGTCCCAGCTGCTGGAGGAGTGGAAGGCGGCCCCGCACGCCGACCGGTCGGTGGAGGCGGTGCTGTGGAAGCGCCTGTCGGCCGCCCGTAACCAGTTCACCAAGCGGCGCAAGGCCTACTTCAGCAACCTGGAGGCCGACCGGGAGCAGGTGCGCCAGCACAAGGAGCGCCTGATCGCCGAGGCGGAGTCGATGAGCGGCTCCACCGACTGGGGCAACACCGCCCGCGCCTACCGCGACCTGATGCAGGAGTGGAAGGAAGCGGGGCGAGCCAGCCGCGAGGCCGAGAACGACCTGTGGAAGCGGTTCCGGGGCGCTCAGGACAAGTTCTTCGACGCCCGCTCCGAGGCGTTCGCCGCCCGCGACGCCGAGTTCGCCGGCAACGCCGAGGTCAAGGAGGAGATCCTCAAGGAGGCGCAGGCCCTGCTGCCGGTCACCGACCTCAAGGCCGCCCGGACCAGGCTGCGGGACGTCCAGGAGCGCTGGGAGGCCGCGGGCATGGTGCCCCGGGACCAGCGGGAGCGCCTGGAGTCCGGGCTCCGCAAGGTGGAGGACGCGGTCCGCAAGGCCGAGGACGCCAAGTGGAAGCGCACCAACCCCGAGGCCGTGGCCCGGGCCGAGGACGCGGTGAACCAGCTCAAGTCCGGGATCGCGGACCTGGAGGAGAAGCTGGCCAAGGCCCAGCAGCGCGGCGACGACAAGGCCATCCGCAAAAACGAAGAGGCTCTCACCGCCCGCCGCGAATGGCTCGTCGAAGCCGAGAAGACGCTCAACGAGTTCAGCGGTTAACGACACCAGCGCCGCCATCGCCACATCCCCCTCGCACGCCACATCCCCCTCGCGAGCCACATCCCCTCGCGACAGCGACGGGACCGGTGAAGGCGCCATAGCGGCACCTTCGGTCCCGGCGCGGGCGTCGGGTGAGGTGGCGGACTAGCTGGTCATGCGGTAGACGTCGTAGACGCCGTCCACCCCGCGCACCGCGCGGAGGACGGCGCCGAGGTGCTTGGGATCGCCCATCTCGAAGCTGAACCGGCTGATGGCGACCCGGTCCCGTGACGTGGTCACCGACGCCGACAGGATGTTCACGTGCTGCTCCGACAGCACGCGGGTGACATCGGCCAGGAGCTTGGTGCGGTCCAGGGCCTCGACCTGGATGGCGACCAGGAACACCGACGCATCGCTCGGCGCCCAGCGGACGGGGACCATCCGCTCCTTCTGGGTGTCGGTGAGATGCGACAGGTTCGGGCAGTCCACGCGGTGCACCGAGACCCCGTGGCCGTGGGTGACGAACCCGGAGATGTCGTCGCCGGGCACCGGGGTACAGCACTTCGACAGCCGCACCCACACGTCCGAGGCCCCTTCGACTTCGACCCCGGACTCGGTCGTGCTGTGCGGACGCCGTTCCCGCAGCGCGGTCACCGGTGTCGCGGCCTCGGCCAGGTCGTCGGCCGGGCCCCCGACCAGGTCCACCAGCCGGGACACCACGGACTGGGCGCTGATCCGGCCCTCGCCGACGGCCGCGTACAGCCCGGACACGTCCGGGTAGCGCAGGTCGCGGGCCAGGGTCCGGAGCGTGTCCGCGCTGGTCATCCGCTGCAGGGGCAGGCCCTGCTTGCGCATCACCCGGGCGATCTGGTCCTTGCCGGCGTCGACGGCGGCCTCGCGCCGCTCCTTGGTGAACCACTGGCGGATCTTGTTCCGGGCCCGGGCGCTCTTGACGAAGTCGAGCCAGTCCCGGTTCGGCCCCGCCTCGGCGGCCTTGGAGGTGAAGATCTCGACGGTGTC
>WRBL01000141.1 GCA_009784565.1 Streptosporangiales bacterium
GACCTGGCGGGCATCCGGAGCCGGGCCGTGCGGGACGGGGAGCGCTGGATCCTCAACGGCGCCAAGATCTGGACGAGCGGCGCCTACTACGCCGACTACGGGATGTGCCTGGCCCGCACCGACTGGGACGTCCCCAAGCACCAGGGCCTCACCTACTTCGTGCTGCCGATGCGCCAGCCCGGCGTGGAAGTCCGGCCGCTGAAGGAGATGAACTACCACGACTCCTTCAACGAGGTGTTCCTGACCGACGCCCGGATCCCGAAGGACTGGGTCATCGGGGAAGTGGGCCAGGGCTGGGCCGCGGCGCTGACCACCCTCGCGCACGAGCGCCGGTTCGGCGTCAGCGGGGCCGGGTCGCTGGAAGGAGCCGAGCCGGGCCGGGTCCTGGACGAGACCTGGCAGGAACTCGCCGACGTCTTCCGGACCTACTCCTGGTACCCGCAGCGGGCCGGCCGCGCCGACCTCGCCGTCGCCCACGCCCAGGCCGCAGGGGTGGCCGGCGACCCGGTGATCCGGCAGGAGATCGCCCGGCTGCTGGCCATGCAGCGCGCCAGCGAGTGGACCTCCCGGCGGGCCAAGGTCAACCGCGCGACCGGCAAGTCCCCGGGACCGGAAGGGTCGATCGGCAAGCTGGCCCTGTCCGGCGTGGCCCGGCAGGCGGCCAGGGTCCACGCCATGATCGCCGGCCCGGCGGGCATGCTCGCCGGGGACGACCCGGCCAGCCCCCTGGACGGCGTCATCGCCGAGGTCCTGATCTCCGTCCCGGCCCAGTCGATCGCCGGCGGCACCGACGAGATCCAGAAGAACATCCTGGGCGAGAAGTTCCTCGGCCTGCCCCGCGAGCCCGACCCGGCCAGGGGCCGCCCGTACCGCGAAGTCCGCAACCGCTGACGCTGGAAACCGGAAGGAACGACACCGACCATGTACTTCAGCTTCGGCGAAGAACACGACCAGCTCCGCGAGGCCGTGCGGGACTTCCTCGCCGACAAGTCCCCCGAGACCGAGGTCCGCCGGCTAATGGAGACGGCCGACGGCTACGACCCCGCGGTGTGGCGGCAGATGGCGGGGCAGCTTGGCCTGCAGGGCCTCATCATTCCCGAGGAGCACGGCGGCGCCGGCTTCGGCTACGTCGAGCTCCTCGTGGTCCTCGAGGAGATGGGACGCGCGCTGCTGTGCGCCCCCTACTTCTCCACCGTCGCCCTGGCCGCGAACCTGCTGCTCGCCCTCGGCGACCAGACGGCCGCCGCGGACTACCTGCCCCGCATCGCCGACGGGTCGCTGACCGCGACCGTGGCCCTGGCCGAGGCCGCCGGCCGCTGGGACGAAGAGGGCATCACCCTCGCCGCGAGCCGGGCCGGGGACGACTGGACGCTGTCCGGCGAGAAGACATACGTCCTCGACGGCCACACCGCCGGCCTCATCCTGGTCGCGGCCCGCACCGCCGGCGGCGTCTCCGTGTTCGCCGTCGACCCCGCCGCCGCGGGCCTTGCCGCCACCCCGCTCAAGGTCATGGACACCACGCGCAAGCAGGCGAAACTGGCGTTCGACGGGGTGAGAGCCCGGCTGATCGGCGCCGACGGCGCCGCGTGGCCCGCGATCTCCCGGACGCTCGACCTCGCCGCCGTGGCGCTCGCCGCCGAGCAGGCCGGAGGAGCCCAGCAGGTTCTCGACACCGCGGTCGCCCATGCCAAGGAACGGGTCCAGTACGGCCGGGCCATCGGCAGCTTCCAGGCGGTCAAGCACAAGTGCGCCGACCTGCTGGTCGAGGTCGAGTCGGCGAAGTCCGCCGCCTACTACGCGGCCTGGGCGGCGGCGGAGGACAGCGACGAGCTCCCGGTCGTCGCGCCGCTGGCCAAGTCACTGTGCTCGGAGGCGTACTTCCACGCCGCGCAGGAGAACATCCAGATCCACGGCGGCATCGGCTTCACCTGGGAGCACCCGGCCCACCTGTACTTCAAGCGGGCCAAGAGCTCCGAGCTCCTGCTCGGCGACCCCTCCTACCACCGGGAGCTGTTCGCCCAGCGCAGCGGGATCTAGGCGCCGAGCTCCTCGCGGACGGCGTCGACCAGCCGGGCGGCCCGGTCGGTGATCTCCGGGGCGAGCGCGGCGGTCGCCATCAGCTCCGCGTACAGCGGATCGTCCTTCGCCCGGGCCAGGTTGGCCTCGATGTTGATCCGGGCCGTCGCCGCCGCGCTCGTGATCGCGGTCGCGGCGGCGGCCAGGTCACTGATCACGGTGCGGTTCGCGGCGGCCAGCATCTCCTCCGCGAGGTCGGCCAGCCGGGCGGTCGCGGACATCAGGTCGGCGGGCGGCCCGGACGCGGCCACCAGTCCCCGGGCGATTTCCTCCGAACGGATCCGCCGTTCCTCCTCCGTGGACTTCGGCAGCCGGTACGCGGCGGCGACCTCCCCGAACGCGGCCGCGTCCGCCTCGGCCAGCGCCACGGCCTCATCGACCAGCCCGTCGGCGGCGGCCCGGACCCGGCCGACCACCACCCGGTCGTGGCGGGGACCGTCGCTGTAGCGGGCGACCATCGCGATCAGCGCGGCCGCCTGGGCGGCGCTCAGGGCGGCGGAGGCACCGCCGGCGGGAACGGACGTGCGGGCGGCCAGCTCGGAAAGGAACTCGGCGACGGTCTGATCGCGCATGCTGGCGAGCGTATCGGCTCGGGATAACCCGGGCTGACAACGCGTACACGAGAACGTGACCTACCTCTGGCACTTCGGGCACCAGAACCGGACCCGTTCCCGGTGGGTTGGCGCTGTTGGCTGTGGCGTCACGGGCTAGTGGCGAGGAAGAGTGCATCGCACGAGTACAGGTTGCCGTGTCCCTGGCGACATCCAGCCGCAGTACGCGCCCGGATGTTCCGGCATGCGAGGGAAGGTCGAGAGGAGAGGACGGGGATTTTGCTAGACGCTGGTCTCCAGCAAACTACAATTTCCGTAGGGTCGTTATCGGTTGAAGCACAGGTAACGCAATGAGCCGTGTCTGGAGGCTGACGTGGCCAGGGAAACGAGTTCGCTGCAAGATCGCATCCGCGCTCGTCAGCAAAGCAGATTTACCGGCCGGCAAGGACAGGTGATCCAGTACCAGGAGAACTTTGGCTTCCCCATTGACGACGAACGGCGTCGGTTCCTCTTCAACATCCACGGCGATGCGGGTGTCGGCAAAACGTTCCTCGCTGGCCAGTTGCGTCAGATCGCGTCCGACGCTGGCGCGCTGACTGCCCATGTCGATGAGACGGCTGAAGACGTGACATCGGCCATGACAGCGATGGCAGAGCAGTTCAGTCGCAGCGGCAATAAGCTCGGCGACTTCGAGAAGCGAGTCGCCCAGTACCAGCAGCGCCGACATGAGTTGGAGTCCGATCCGCATGCGCCCGCCGGGGTTGCTGCATTTCTCACCAAGACGGCTATCACGGTTGGGCTTGCTGCTGCCCGCGACATCCCTGTCGCCGGTAGCATTCTGGCGCCAGTCGATGTCGCTGCGGCTGCTGATCAGGCCAATCAGGCACGAGAGTATGTGGCCAAGAGGCTGAGCGACCACCGGGATGTGAGGTTGCTGCTGTCACCTGCTGATGAGCTCACGCCGGTGTTTGTTGACGGGCTAAACCGCATCGCGGCAGGAAGGACAGTAGCTCTTTTCTTCGATACCTATGAACGTACCGGGTCGTTGCTTGATGACTGGCTCCGTGGCCTATATGCGGGTCGATACGGTGATCTTCCGGAAACGCTCATTACGACGATTTCGGGACAGAAGCCGCTCGACCCCAATCTGTGGGGTGAGTATCTGCCGGTGATTGCCGACATTCCCTTGGAGCCCTTCAGCGACACCGAGGCCCGGCAGTTCCTGGCCAGTAAGGCCATCACTGACGAGCCGACGATTCGGATCATCCTCAGATTGTCTGGCCGATTGCCCTTGTGGCTGGCGACCCTGGCTGATGCTCGATCGCAGGGCAGCGCGGATATCGGCGACCCCTCAGGCAACGCGGTTGAGCGTTTCCTGAAATGGGAAGACGATCCGGCGCGTCGGGAAGTTGCCATGACAGCTGCTCTCCCCCGGGTGCTTAATCAGGACGTTCTGGCTGTGATCAGTCCTGCCGATGAGGCGCGTGATCTGTTTGCTTGGCTGCGGGGACTACCCTTTGTAACACGACGGGGTGAGTCCTGGGTGTATCACGAGGTCGTCCGGGACGCGATGCTGCGGTTGCAGCGTGCTGAGGCACCTGCCAAGTGGCGTACTGAGCAGAACCGACTAGCTCAAGCGAATGTACGCTGGGGGAACGATGCTGCTATGGGAGCCGATAAACCGTGGGAAAATTCTGCCTGGGTTGATTGCGCGCGCGAAGAAATTTATCACCTACTGTGTGCGGATCCTCACCGTAATCTATCGCAAGCGCTTGCTTCGGCGGTTAAGGCTGCTGGGCGAGGGGTCATCCGTGCCCGGCAGTGGGCCGTGCTGATTGCTGATGCTGGTCGCGATACGGGCAACGAGCAGCTCAAGGAGTGGGGGCAACGTCTTACGGATTGCATTCGTGATGATGATCTTTCCCTCTATCTTACATGCCTAATAAACGATGCATGGCTTGATAGGTCAGATCTTGCGCTAGCTTATAAGGAACGAGGTTTTGCTCTTCATGACGTGAGACGGTATGAAGATGCTCTATCTGACTTCAGTCGGGCTATCGAAATTGATCCCGGGGCAGCTCGAACCATTGCGGGCCGGGGTGATGTGCTCAGGCATCTAGGTCGCTTTGAGAGTGCTCTTGGCGATTATGATAGCGCCCTTGAGATTTCTCCGGAATCCGTCCGATTTATCAGAGGCCGGGGTGATGTCTACCATGATATGAGACGGTATGAAGATGCTCTATCTGACTTCAGTCGGGCTATCGAAATTGATCCCGGGGCAGCTCGAACCATTGCATGCCGGGGTGATGTGCTCAGGCATCTAGGTCGCCTTGAGGACGCTCTTGGCGATTACGATAGGGCCGTTGAGCTCTCGCCGAAATCCGCATGGATGGTCGGTGGTCGGGGTGATGTCTACCATGACATGGGGCGATATGAAGATGCTCTTTCTGACTTTAATGCGGCCCTTGAAATCGCGCCTGACAATATTCAGATCATCGTTGATCGAGGCGATATATATATTCATATGAGGTGCTATGAAGATGGGCTAGCGGACTTGACTCGCGCTATTCAGCAAGACCCCAAAAATGTTTGGGCCGTAGCTCGTCGCGGAGACGCCTACCGCTTGATGGGGCGGTATGAAGATGCCCTGGCCGACTTGAATCGGGCTATCGAACTCGACCCGCTCTCTGTTTGGGCGGTGGGTAGGCGGGGGTTGACGTACACGACGATGAGGCAGTATGACTCCGCGTTGGATGATATTAACACTGTTGTCGCGCTGGACGCTAGTCTAGATGCCAAGCGAAATTCTCTATCACGGTCATCTTACTACGTTTCAATAGCGGTAAACTTGCTCGCTTCCGATCGTAGGGCCGCGGCGGCGAAAATGTTTGAGGCGCTAAGTGTCCTTTGGCCAAATGATCCCGAGCTGCTTAATGATTGGGGGTTCTGTCTAATGCCGGAATCTCCTGATGCTGCACTAGAACTATTGGCTCGTGCTTCTGGTGTGAAGGGAAACAAAGAGCTGATTACGGTGGCGAATCAATTGCGTTGCTTTTTGGGTTTGAATCGTCGGGCGGAGGCGCTGGCTATTGCCGAAAGAATAGTTGGCAGTCTGGGTCTGTATTGCGAAGAATCTGCATTTATGTGGTCCCTGGATGTCTTCGCGCTTGAAAATGTGAGGGATGTCAGGATGTATATTATTGACGTAATAGATAGAATTGTTGACCTGTCTGGTGAAGTGGAACTGTCCCGGCAATGGAAACCGGTATTGACTGAGGCGCGGATAGCGGTGAATTAGCTAAGAGGATCGTATTGTTGCCATTTAAGTCGTCCAGCTCCAAGGGCACTAAAAATTCGAATTCATGTAAGTTGAAGCGGGGCTAGCGTCCGCTGCGGATCGCCGCCATAACGTTAGCGACGGCGGCGTTGGAAGCTACTCTTGGCAGTTCGGGCACCAGAACCGGACCCGTTCCTGGCCCGGGGGTCCCTGCTGGCCTCTCCGGATCGGGGTGCCGCAGCGCCGGCAGGGCCGGCCCGCCCGCCCGTAGGCCCAGAACTGCCGGCCCGGCCTCGGGTCGCCGGTCGTCACCTGGTCCAGCTTGGTCTTGCTGGCGTCGAGCAGCCGCCGCGCGAGTTCCACCAGGGCGCCCGGGTCCTCGACCGAGCCCGCGGGCCGCCACGGGTCGACGCCCCCCAGGAACAGCGTCTCCGCGGCGAAGATGGTCCCGGCCCCGGCGACGCAGCGCTGGTCCAGCAGCGCCTCGGCGACGGGGCGGTCCGGGTCGGCGGTCAGGCGCCGGACCGCCTCGCGCAGCCGCCCGTCGTCCCAGTCCGGGTCGAGGAGGTCCGGCCCCAGGTGACCGGTGATCCGGTCCTCGCGGGCGGTCCGCACGACCTCGGTGACGCCCAGCTGGTAGCCGGCGGCCTGCCACTCGGCGTTGGCGAGGATCACCCGGATCCTGTGGCTTTCGGTGATCGGGGTCCCGGCCGGGCGGACCCGCCAGGAGCCCTCCATCTTGAGGTGGGTATGCACCGTCAGCCCGCCGCCGGTCCGGATGAGCAGGTGCTTGCCTCGCGAGACCGCCTCGGTGACCGGCTGCCCGGTCAGGCTGACGGTGGCGAACCGGGGCACCCGGAAGTCGCTGCGGGTCAGGACACGGCCCGCCAGGGCCTCGTGCAGGCGGCGGGCCGTGTACCAGACGATGTCTCCCTCGGGCACGCCTTCCAGGATGCCCGATCAGCGGCTACCGCTGGCCGTAGCCGTCCCCCGCCTCGGGGGGGTTCGGCCGCGGGTACCCGGAGCCGTCGGCGGATTCCGTGACGCTGGCGTAGCCGCCGGCCCCGTAAGGGCTGGCCCCGGCGTCGCCGTACCCGTTGGCTCCATAGCCGTTGGTTCCGTACCCGTTGGCGCCGTTGCCGTTGGCCGGGTAGGGGCCGGATCCGTAGCCGTTGGTCCCGTACCCGTTCGCGGGATAGCCGCCGCTGCCGTACCCGTTGGTGCCGTAGCCGTTCGAACCGTCCGCCGATCCGCCGGGGTAGCCGCCGGTCCCGTAGCCGGAGGTTCCGGCGTCGCCGTACCCGTTGGCTCCGTACCCGTTGCCGTTGGCGGCCGGGTACGCGCCGGATCCGTAGCCGTTGGTCCCGTACCCGTTGGCCGGGTAGGGGCCGGATCCGTAGCCGTTGGTCCCGTAGCCGCTGTACCCGGTGCTTGAGCCGCTCCCGTCCTGGCCGGGCGCGGGATAGGAAGCGCCGTCGTACCCGGTCGAGGAGCCGGCGGTCCCGAACATCGACCCGGACCCGGTGCCGTCATAGGACACCGCGCCGCCGTAGGCCGACCCGTCGAAGGACGAGCCGCCGCCGTACGGCGAGCTGCTGTCATACGGAGCGCCGCCGTAAGGGGAGGAGCCGCCGGGCTCGGCCGACCCCGCCCCGGGGGCGCTGTCGAACGCGCCGCCGAACGAGGTGATCTGCGTCGCATCGTCGGTGGGCGCGCTGGCGTAGGGCGAGGAGCTGGCGTAGGGCGAGCCCTCGGCGAACGGCGACCCGTTGCCGGAGGACCAGTCGTAGGACTGGCCGGCGGAGGGCGCGGCGTCGCCGTACGGAGACGTGCCGTAGGAGGAGGACCCGCTGTCATACGGCGCGCCCGCCTGCGACCCGGCCCCGGTGTAGGCGGAGCCGTAGGACGCGGAACTGTAGGGCGATGAACCGTCATACGGCGAGGTGCCGAACGCGCCCTGGCCCGCGTCGGTGCTGGCACCGTCGGAGTCGCCGGGGCTCGCGTGCCGTCCCCGGGACGGAACGGCGTACGGGTTGGCACCGGTGCCGGGAGACTGCCCGGCCGCGTCGGCCGCGGCATCCGTGCCCGGCGATCCCAGGCCCAGGCTCCCCAGCCCGGAGGCACCCAGCTCGGCCGGGGGCTGCCAGCCGGAAGCGGAACCCGAGTACGGGTAGGCGCCGCTGCCGGAGCCGATCAGCGGACTGTCGCCGCTGGAAGAGGCACCGCTGCTGCCGGAGTCACCGGAGCTGCTGGAACTCCCGGCGGCGGGCAGCGCCAGCGGGGCCCGCCGCCGGGGCGCGGCCGGGCGGGCGGGCGCCTGCGGGGCGGGCGCCGGGGTCCCGGGCTGGGCGGCCGCGGGCGGAGAGCCCGCCGGCTGGAATCCCGGCTGCGGGGGTCCCTGCGGAGCCCCCGGGGTGAAGATCTCGGTCGAGTCCTGGGGACTGGCGGCATAGGGGTCGCTGGACTGCTGCGCCCAGCGGGACCGGTAGGACCGGCCGTCGGTCGCCGTCCGGGCATCCTGCGAGTAGGCCGAGCTGGTCAGCGGGTCGTCGCCGGCCCCGCCGGCCGGGTTCGGACTCGCGCTCGGGCCCGCGGACAGGGCGCGCCGGGACACCGGGGGACGCTGCGGCGGCCGGGCGGACTGCTGGGACGCGCCCCAGCCGCTGGAGTAGGCTCCCAGGTCGCCGTAGCCGGCCTGGCCGTTGTACTGCTGCTGCCCCTGCGCCCCGTGCTGGGACTGCGCCGGGCCGGAGTAGCCGGAGTACCGGTCCTGCCCGCCGTACGCGCTCTGCCCGCCGTACCGGCGCTGCCCCGCGTACGGGGAGCCCCCCTGCGCGGAGGCGGCCGCCCGCCCCCCGGGGTCCTGGGAACCGTAGGCCGAGCCGGAGCCGGACCACGACGGCCCGGAACCGGCGCGCGAGGCGCCCGGGGAACCCTGGGCGCCGTAGCCGCCCTGTCCGGGGGAACGCTGGTCCGCAGGGGCGCCGGAGCGTCCGGCGCCGCCGCCGGCCGGGGTGAAACCGGGCGCGGGGGCGCCCGCCGCCGGCGCGCCGGCGGAAGACGACATGGCCGAGGGCGGGGTGCCGGGCGGGGCGATGCCCGGCCGCCGCGGCCCGGTCCCGCCGGGGCTCAGGCCCGGCTGAGCCGGGCCGGCCTGACCCGGGCGCGGGCCGGTGCCGGACTGGCCTGGCCGCGGACCCGTCTGGCCCGACGGCTGGAACGTCGGCTGGAAGCTGGGCTTGGCGGAGCCCGCCTGCCCGGAACCGTCCCGCGGGAGGCCGCGGCCCATGCCGGGCTGCGCGGTCGTGGGCGCCGGCCGGCTCTGCGGGGCGGGCATCGGCTGCGCGATGCCCGCGGCCGGACGGGCCGGGGAATCGGCCGCGGGAGCGTCGTCCCGCCGACGCGGCGGAAGGTCCGCCTGCTGGCGAAGTCTCTCGGCGCGCGAAGCGGAACCGCCCGGCCGGGACGTGGTGTCGGGCGGGAGCGGGTTGGAGGGCCGCGGACCCCCGCCGGGAAGCGGGGCAGGCCGACGGCCGGGGCCCTGCGAAGCAGCGGCCGGACGGGAAGCGCCCTGGCCGGCGTCAGTGTCGGAGAAGCGGTCGCGGCGATCCGCGCCGGGAGCGGCGCCGAATCCCCCGGACGCCGCCGGGCCGAATCCGCCAGTCGACGCCCGGCCGAACCCGCCGGAGCGCTCGGGCGCCCGGCCGAACCCGCCGGACGGCGGGTCAAAGGAGCCCGTGTCGCCGGTTCCCCGGCCGTACCCGTCATCGAAGGCGCCGCCGCGGCGGGAGTCCCCGCCGCCGAACGGCGTCAACTGGGTGGCTGCGCCGTCCTCGGTCTCGGGGGCCTGCGGAGCCGCGCCGAGCGCGCCGCCCCGGGCCGGTGACCGGCCGGGCATGACCTGGGTCGCGTCCTCGGGCTCGGCCGGCAGCGGCTTGTCCGCGGCCACCGAGGCCCAGTAGTCCTCGTCCGAGACGCCGTCGTCTTCCCAGATGCCGGCGTCTTCCTCCCGGCGGCGGGCGATGGCCAGGCGGCGGATTCCGCGCTCGCCCTTGTCGGCCTTGCCCTTGTCGTTCTTGGCGCGCCGGCGCCCGCCGCGCGATGCCGCGGCGGCGTCGTCGTTCATCCCTGCCCCGTGTCCCTCGTTCGCGAAATCCCCGTAGCCGCCGCCGTAGCCGTCGGCTTCGAACCCGCCGGTCTCCGCCGGGCCGCGGCCTCCGCCGGGAGAGAAATACTCGTCCGGAGCCCAGCTGTCGTCGGGCTGCTGGCCGTCGTAGTACCCGTAGTCCCGGTCACCGCCGCGTGCGGCGGGAGAACCAGTCGTGCCGCCACGCCTGTCGGTATGCGCGGGGCGCCGGCCCTTCTTAGACATCCTTCACCACCCGGGCTGAGCGCGGCCTGACACACGGTGCTCGCTAGGCGCGCGCGGCCATCTAACGCGAGCCTGCCCCCTGATTCGCGAGCACCCTGGAACCGGAATAGTTCTATCAAATTGTTACAGCCAGGAGACGATCCTGTCTGGAGAACGGGAGAAACTTTGCCCAAAAATTGGGCAAAAATCGCTAATCAGGGCGAAGTGGACAGAGCGTACGGGGCTGAGCGCCCGCGGGCGATGGTCGCCGCGGCGATCTGGCTCCACGCCGACTGCAAAGAGGTCCCTGACGGCAGGTTCAGCACCTTGTTCAGCGCGTACACCGTGAACCGGTACTGGTGACTGTGCGACCCCGGGCACGGCGCGTCGTAGCGGGACGTGCCCGCGCTGTTGCGCGCCACCCGGGCCCCGGAGGGCAGCTGGCCCTCGGCGATCTGCGACGTGTTGGGGTTGATGTCGAACACCACCCAGTACACGTACGGGGTGATCGGCGCGTTCGAGTCGTCCACGACGACCGCGATGCTCTTGGTGCCCGCCGGGGCCCCGGCCCAGCTCAGCGGCGGGTTAGCCGCCTGCGTCCCGCCCTTGCAGGTATAACGGGCCTCCAGCGTGTTCTGCACGATCGCGTCACTGCTGACGGTCATGGCGACCGGCGTTTCCTGGTCGACGCCAGGGCTGAATACGCCGCAGCCTGCCAGGGCCGGCACGATGGTGAGCAGCCCGGCGGCGGCCACGGTCGTTGTACGTGCGACCCGTCCCAGGCCTGTGCGGTTCACGTGACACCTCCGGTCCAAGATCCTATGGCCTTCGCGAGCCGCCGGTGCACGGGTTGGATATCCGCCGGAAGGTTCTCCGGGTCGAACAGCCGGGCCTCGAGAACCTCGCGGTCATCGAGGGCCAGGCCGTCCAGCGTCCCGGCCAGGCGCGCCTCGTAGTACACCTCGATCCGGTGCCGGTAGCCGCTGCGGACCTCCAGCACCCGGCCGACCGTGACGGCCAGGCCGGTCTCCTCGCGTACCTCGCGCACGATCGTGTCGGCGTGTTGCTCGCCCGCGTGGGCGTACCCGCCGGGAAATCCCCACTGCCGCCCGGGCGGCCACAGCCGGTGCTTGAGCAGCAGGACCCGCCCGTCGCCGTCGCGGACGACGCCGGTCACCCCGCACAGGAAGGTGGGGTTCGCCAGCCGCACCAGCCGCCACTGAAACGGCCTGGCGGCCCGCCAGATCCGCGCCAGCAACCTGTTCACGACCCTCACCGGGCGAAGAGTATCGGCAGGAGATGAAAGCCGCGCCCGACACGTTCGTAATTGCCGACCGCTGTCGTCGATCATAAGGCATACTGAGTTCATGTCCAGATATGCGCTGCGCCCCTCTCCCGGGCAGGAAGCTCTGCTCTTGGGGCACTGCGGGCATGCGCGTTTCGTCTGGAACCTCGCGGTCGAGCAGGGAGAGTGGTGGAAGTCCACCAGGACGACACGGCCGACGCCCCTCTCCAAGCAGTTGACCGAAGCTCGCGCGGAGTGCGAGTGGCTGCGAGCAGGCCCGCACGTCGTGCAACAGCAGGCCCTCCGCGATTAGGACCAGGCGATGACCCGGTTCTTTAAGTGCTTCCGCGGCGAGCACAAGCACCCGAAGAGGACGTGCGGGAAGCCCTCGTACCGCAAGAAGGGCATGCACGAGGGTTTCCAGATCGTGCATTTCGAGCGGAGGCACGTCCGACGGCTGAGCCGGAAAGTGGGCGAGGTCTTCGTGCCGAAGATTGGCTGGGTCCGGTTCCGCTGGTCCCGTGCCGTGCCGGAAGGCGCGAAATCCTATCGGGTCAAGCGCGACTCGGCCGGCCGCTGGTGGGTGTCGTTCGCGCATGTCCCCGCCTCGGTCGCGGGCCCGGGGACCGGGGCGGCCGTCGGCATTGACCGGGGCGTGGCGTGCAGCGCCGCCCTGTCCGATGGAGCGATGCACTCCTGCCCCAAGCCGGACGGCACGGTCAAGCGCCTTCAGCGCAAACTCGCCCGGCAGCAGAAGGGGTCCAAGCGCCGAGCCAGGACTAGGCAGCAGCTTGCCCGCGCCTACGCGCGAGAGGCGAACCGTCGAAAAGACTGGGCCGAAAAGCTTTCAACCAGCGTAGCCCGTAACTTCGACCTCATCCGTGTCGAGGACCTCAAGATCAAGAACATGGTGAAGTCCGCGAAGGGGACGGTGGAGTCCCCGGGAAGGAACGTGGCCGCCAAGTCCGGACTGAACCGGGAGATCCACCGGTCCGGCTGGGGGATCCTGGGGACCCGCCTGGAGCAGAAGGCCCCGGGACGGGTGGAGAAGATCAACCCCGCGTACACGTCGCAGCGCTGCTCAGCGTGCGGGCACGTGCACAGGAAGAACCGTCAGAGCCAAGCGCTCTTCCTGTGCATCGCCTGCGGATTCCGCTGCAGCGCCGACGTCAACGCGGCCAGGAACATACGGGCGGGGCACGTCCGGCGCAGAGACAAACCGGCGGGCCCGCCTGCCGGGGCGACAGCGAAGCGCGAATACCTGGCGGCATAGCGTCCGCCAGGCGCCCTCGGCTATTACGGCCGAGGAAGATGCCAAAATGGGCTTGTGAGCACCTCGACAGCGCGAACCGATGTGAATGCCCGTCAGGTCTTCACGTCCCGGCTGCGCGGCCGCCCGTTCCTGGACGGCGACGGCCTGGTCATGGGGCGGGTCCGGGACGTTGTGCTGCTGCCCGCGATCGGCGGCGAGGCCCCGCAGGCCCTCGGCCTGGTGGTGCAGCTGAAACGCAGGCAGATCTTCGTCGGGTTCGGCCGGATCGGGGAGATCGCCGCCGACGGAGCGCACCTGATCGGCGGCACCGTCGACCTGGCCGGGTTCACGCTGCGCCGCGGCGAGATGCTGGTCTCCAGTCTCTACGGACGGCAGGTGAAGGCGGGCACGGTCGCTGACGTGGCGCTCGCCCCCAGCGAGCTCCGGCGCAGCGGCTGGGAGGTCAGCGCCCTGGCTGTCCGCGAGACGCGCGGCCTGCGCCGCCACGCCCCGTCGGTCGTGCCGTGGACCGACTGCCGGGAACTGTTCGCCGCCGGCCCCGAGGACGGGCTGCTGACCGGACTGCGCGAGATGGCGCCCGCCGACCTGGCCAACGCGGTCGAGGGCATGCCCGTCAGCCGCCGCGGGCAGCTCGCCGAGATGCTGGACGACAGCGAACTGGCCGACCTGCTCGAGGAACTCCCCGAAAAGGACCAGGTCCGCCTCCTCGACACCCTGGAACTGGAACGCAGCGCCGACGTCGTGGAGGAGATGCAGCCCGACGACGCCGCCGACCTGCTGGCCGAGATGCCCGCCGACAAACGGGAGCGGCTGCTGACCGCGATGCGGTCCGTGCAGGCCGCCGACCTGCGCCGGCTGCTGCGCTACAACCCCGCCACCGCCGGCGGCATCATGACGTCCCAGCCGCTGATCTTCACCCCGGAGAAGACCGTCGCCGAGGTCCTGGCCCGGGTCCGGAACCCGGACGTCTCGCAGATCACCGCCGCCCAGGTCTTCGTCTGCGAGCCGCCCGCCGAGACCCCGACCGGCCGCTACCTCGGCAGCGTCGGGTTCCAGCGGCTGCTCAGGCGCCCGCCCTCGGTCCAGATCGGCGAGTGCGTCCAGTCCCGGGTGTTCGTCCAGCCCGACCTGCCGCAGCCGCAGGTGGCCGCCCGGCTGGCCGCCTACAACATGGTGTCGATCGCGGTCTGCGACACCGACGGGCGCCTGCTCGGCGCGGCCACCGTCGACGACGTGCTCGACAAGACACTGCCGGCGGACTGGCGCAAGAAAGGGAGGCCGTAGATGGCCCGGCTGATCCCGCGCGGCGGCGACCGCGACGACCTGTCCGTCCCCCGGGGCTCGGCCCCCTCAGGCGGACGGTTCGACTCCGACGCGTTCGGGCGCATGTCGGAGAGCCTGGCCCGGTTCCTCGGCACCGGGCGCTACCTGGTCGCGCAGACGGTGTTCGTCGTCGGCTGGATCGCCCTCAACCTCCTGGCCGGAGTCGACCACTGGGACCCGTACCCGTTCATCCTGCTGAACCTGGCGTTCTCGACCCAGGCCGCCTACGCGGCGCCGCTGATCCTGCTCGCCCAGAACCGGCAGGACGACCGCGACCGGGCCAGCATCGAGCGGGACCGGGAGGTCGCGGACCGCACCGTGGCCGACACCGAGTACCTGGCCCGCGAACTGGCCTCGGTCCGCCTGGCCCTGGACGACGTCGTGACCCGCGCCGACCTGGAAGAGTCCCTTGAGCGCCTGGCGAAACTCCTGTCCGACCAGAAGTCCCTGTAATTCCCGGCTCACATTACTCTGCAGCCAATTTATGAGCAGTTATCGCCCGATGTCATAAATGATTGGCGATCGCCCAGTAAAGTGACATAGAATTTCAGGACTCTATAAAGGGAGTCCGGGGTCATGGAATCCGGCGAGGGCGAGCCGCAGCGTAAACGGGTTTCCGAGCGCACGAAGCGCCAGCTATTCGCGGACGGCGCGATCACCTTCGTGGGCGCGGGCGGCGCGGTGACGATTTTCGCGAGCGCATCGAGCGTTTACGCCTGGGGCTGCGGAGTGGCCTTCGTGGTCTTCTTTCTCTGCCTGCTCGCCTGGCAATACGGGCTCATCGGGAAAGAGCGCCACTGGTGGCGCTGGTCTCTCGCCGGAACGACGGCCGTGTCGGGAGTGGCCATCGTTGCGCTCCCGCTGATTCCGATGGTTCTTCCCAAGCCGAATGCCTATCCGCAGACCGCGACGGTAAAGGACTGCCGGGCATCCGGACCGCTGGGCCGAAATAAGCCCGGGCGGCTGCCTCCGGGGATCAGCGCCAGCACCATTCTCGCGATGCCCGTTTACACGTGCTCGGTGAAAAGTTCCGTGCCAGGACTTGTTCCGGTCTACCTCGCCCCGGAGGCCAGGGGTGAAACCGGGAAAATGATCGGCAATGACCATCAGTGGTTCCTGTGCCGGGTTCCGGGCAGGGACGCCTCCGCGTGGTACTACACGCAGGGGAGCTTCAGCGGGGAGAGCGCCTACCAGAGTGAGAACGCGTGGGGAGTCGTCGCGTCCTCGAGCAGGCCCGATCCCGAGATCCCCGGCTGCCCGCCCGTGATCCGCCAGCTCATCGCGTCGGGGCCATCCTAAGAACCGTTACAGGTACAGGCCGGTGTCCGCCTGGTCCCGCTGGGCGTCTCCGGCCGGGCGGCCCGCGCGCAGCGCGTAGAGTTCGGCCAGCGTCGCC
>WRBL01000142.1 GCA_009784565.1 Streptosporangiales bacterium
CGCCGCCGCCCAGAGCGCGGGCGACACCATGCACGAGGACAGCCCGGCCACGCAGGTCCACGAGTCCCTCACGCCGCTGGACTCCGAGCCGGTCATCGTCAAGCGCCGCGTCAGCGCGTTCAGCGGCAGCGACCTGGACGTCCTGCTGCGCGGGGCCGACGCCGACAGGCTGGTGCTGGCCGGCATCGCCACCAGCGGCGTGGTGCTGTCCACGCTCCGCCAGGCCGCCGACCTCGACTACCGGCTGACCGTGCTGGCCGACGCCTGCGGCGACCCCGACGAGGAAGTGCACCGCGTGCTTACCGAGAAGGTCTTCCCGAAGCAGGCCGAGGTCACCACCGCCGGCGAGTGGGTCAAGGGCCTCTGAGCCCTCCGGCCATGACCCCGCGTGGTCCGCGGTGGTTCCCTATGCACCCCCGCGGACCACGCACCCCCTGCGGACCACGCGAGCCGGGTGAGCCAAACCACATTCCGGCGCTGGAGAAGGTCCGGTGCGGGCTACGTGACCCATATCACAAAATGTTATTGACCCTTTTCTCGCGCGTACATCTTGCGTCCACCTTGCCCTTTGGCTCACTGGTCCAGACCGATTGACGTCCCAGGTCAGGACCGTGAGAAGCCACACGCTCCGTCTCCCTCGATTGCCTGTCAAGATGAATGAATCGCACTGTGCTTCAAGCGACGGCTTGACCGAAGACGAGAGGACCGAGTTCGTGGTCGATGTTGATGGCGTGCTGGAAAGCGCCGGGCTCAAGAACGACAAAGTGCGCGAGTACGTACGTTACTGGGCGGGAGTTACGAGCCCGGACAGCATCGAGGTCGTCAGCGCCGCTGATGACGACCGGCTGATCGCCGAGGCGCTCAAGGCCGGCGAGATCGTGCCGGCGGGCAAGGATCTCTACTACTCCCGCAGCTACCACAAGGACACGGCGCGCTCGGAGGAGCGCACCATCGTGGCCACGAACGACCCCGCGGACAAGGGCGTCTATAACAACTGGAAGCCCGCGGCCGAGATGAAGGAAAAGCTCACCGGCCTGATGCGGGGGCAGTCCAAGGGCAAGACGATGTACGTCATTCCCTACCTGATGGCCGCCCCCGGCTCCCCGCTGGAGAAGTACGCCGCCGGCGTCGAGCTCACCGACAACCGCAGCGTCGTCCTGCACATGAACCGGATGGCCCGGGTCAGCCCCGAGTACCTCAACAACCTGGAAGACCAGGACAGCTTCGTCCGGGCGGTGCATGTCACCGGCGACCTGCCGAACCTCGGCCAGGGCACCCCGGACGACAAGCGGTACTTCGTCACCGTGGCCGACGAGCGGACCATCCTGCACTTCGGGTCCTCCTACGGCGGCAACGCCCTGCTGGGCAAGATCGCCCACGGCCTGCGCCAGTCCTCCTTCGACGGCTGGAAGTCCGGCAAGTTCCTCAGCGAGCAGTTCATGCTGCTGGGCATCACCGACAAGCAGACCGGCAAGAAGTGGCACATCGCCGGCGGCTTCCCCAGCGCCAGCGGCAAGACCAACCTGGCCATGACGCTGTCCCCGGACGCCCTCGGCGACCGCTACTACGTCGAGTTCTACGGCGACGACATCACCTGGATGTGGGTCGGCGAGGACGGCCGCCTGTGGGGCATGAACCCCGAGTTCGGCGCGTTCGGCGTGGCCAAGGACACGAACGAGAAGACCAACCCCACCGCGCTGGACGCCATCGCGCCCGGCACGAAGGCGATCTTCACCAACGTGGCCTACAACACCAAGACCCAGGAGGTCTGGTTCGAGGGCCGCACCCCCGAGCCGCCGGCCGACCTCGACGGCTGGATGGACTGGAAGGGCCAGCCGATCGCGGAGCGCTCTGAGGACGAGAAGAACGCGCCCTGGGCCCACCCGAACAGCCGGTTCACCACCACGCTGGCCAACGTCCCGAACATCGCCAAGGACTACAACGAGCCGCAGGGCGTGCCGATCGACGGCATCATCTTCGGCGGCCGCACCCGTGACCGCGAGCCGCTGATCCGCGCGATCACCGACGTAGCCGAGGGCGTGTACGACGGTCTCACCCTGGGCGCCGAGGCCACCTTCGCGGCCGAGGGCGTGGAGGGGCAGCTGCGCTACGACCCGATGTCGATGCGCCCGTTCATGTCCTACTCCGAGGGTGACTACGCCGCGCACTGGCTGAAGATCATCGGCGCCTGCTCCGACAAGCCGATCTTCGCCCACGTCAACTGGTTCCAGCGCGACCCCGAGGACGGGCACTTCCTGTTCCCGGGCTACCGCGAGAACCTGCGGGCGCTGCTGTGGCTGATGCAGCTCAAGGACGGCGAGGTCCAGGGCGCCAAGACCCCGGTCGGCATCCTCCCGACGAAGGAGGAGCTGAACACCGAGGGCCTGGAGATCAAGCCGGCCGACCTGGACAAGATCCTCACCATCGACACCGAGCGGTGGAAGCAGGAGATCGGGTTCCGCGAGGAGCACCTCAAGCAGTTCCCGAACCTGCCGGAGGAGATCTGGACCGCCCACCACCGCGTCGCCGGTGACCTGGGCGCGTAGTTTTCCAGGGAGGCTCCGGCCTCCCGCGAACGCGCCGGCCCGGGAAACCGGGCCGGCGCGTCGGCGTATGTACCTAAATTTACAGAGATAAACGGATACTAAAGTTCTTCGGGTATAGCATCGCGGCGTGGTGGGGCGTCCTTCTCCGAAAGTGGCCGAGTTCAATACCTCCGTGCCCAACGTCGCCCGGATCTACGACTACTGGCTGGGCGGCCGGGAGAACTTCCAGGCCGACCGGGACGCCGCGGACGCGCTGGCCGCGCTGGCGCCCGGGATCAAGGAAGCGGCGCGCGACAACCGGGCTTTCCTGCACCGGACGGTGCGCTACATGGCCAGGCAGGGAGTCACCCAGTTCCTGGACCTCGGCGCGGGCCCGCCGGGCATGCCGGGCACCACCTCGGTCCTCGACGTCGCCCGGGAGGTCAATCCCGAGTGCCGGGTCGCCTACGTCGACTACGACCCGATGGTGATCTCGCACTGCAGCGCGCTGCTCGCCCATCCCCATGCCGTCGTGGTGAAGGCCGATCTGCGCCAGCCGGAGGCGGTCCTCGCTCACCCGTCGGTCCGCGGCCATCTCGACCTCGGCCAGCCGGTGGGCGTGATACTCATGGCGGTGCTGCACTTCGTTGCCGACGAGGCCGACCCGGCGGGGATCGTGGCCGCGTTCAGGGACGCGCTCGCGCCGGGTAGCTACCTGGCGGTCGGGCATGTGACCAGCGACAATTTCCCCCGCGAGACGGTGGACACGGCGGTCACCTCGTTCGCCCAGGCCAGCGCCGGCAGCCTCTGGCCCCGCTCCGCGGACGAGATCCGCCGGCTGTTCGACGGATTCGACCTGGTCGACCCGGGCCTGGTCCCCCACCAGGAATGGCACCCGGACGGAGACACCCCGCCCGCCCGCGAGATCACTTTCTGCCTCGGCGGCGTCGCGCGCAAGACGTGATGTTGAATATGCGGCATGGCTGGCAATATCGATGACGACGGCGGCACCGACGACCTGCTCGTCTCGTGGCTGGATTCCCTTGGCTACGAGGACCTGGTAGACGAGATCATCGGCCTGGCGGAGGGCGATCCCGGGATCGGGGCGGTCCTGCGGGCCCGGGCCGCCGTCCGAACCGTGGACGACATGCTCTCCGACGGCGACGTCCACGAGGCGATCAGCCTCGCCCGCTCGGAGTTCACGCTGGCCGCCCGGGCCGCCAGCGTCGCCGGCCCGGTTCCCGGGTCACTCGCCGACGAGGCCCGCCTGCTGCTGGACGCGCACCTGCGGGCCTGCCAGGCCGCGGACCCGCCGCCCGACCCGGTCGGGCTCGGCGTCTACCTGGCCAACCTCATCCTGGACGACACCGCCGGGCTTACCCCGAGCCTGGAGGCGTACGGGAGCCTGCTGGGCCGGGCGGGCACGCTGGCCATCCGCGACCGGATCACCGCCGTCTACCAGGCGAATCCGGGGCACGCCAACGCCCGGCACATGACCGGGTCCCTGGCCGGCCCGCCCGCGGACGCCGCGCTGCACCAGCGCCGGGCCCGCCACCGGGCCGAGCAGTCGCTCGACAGCTACCGGGCCCTGCGCGCGGCCGCGAGGCAATCCAATACCTGGAACGCCGAACGGATCTCCGCCCTCGCCCAGCTCCGGCCGCCCGTGCTCGTGGACGCACTGCTGGACGACGGGGACCTCAACTACGCGTGGGAGGTTCTGCCGGACGACGCGCCGGAGGAGCAGCGGCTCCGGCTGGCCGACGCGTCCCTGGCGCTGAGGCCGGAACGGGCCCTGCGGGAGTACCTCGCGGTCATCGAGCCGCTCAGCCGGCAGACCGGCGAGGCGGCCTACGCCCGTCTGGTGCGGCTGCTGACCCAGGCCCGGGACTGTCACGAGGCCCTCGGCTCGACCGACGAGTTCAGCCGGTACATGGCCGGCCTGCGCGAGACCTGCAAGCGCCGGCGTAACCTGATCACCCTTCTGGACCAGGCGGGCCTGTAGCGAACGGTTCCGGGGAACTGCCGGATTCCCCGCAAACGATCATGCACAATATGTAATCTATTGAATACGACAGGTGATAACCGCGATCCCGGGGAGAGTTCACCATGTCACGACAGAACCGGCTCCGGCTACCGGGCAAGGCTAAACGGACGACCCTCCTGGAACGCTCCGCGCTCGCCAAGGCGGTCGCGGAAGCCGTGACGACGGAAAAACCGGCCCCCCGCCGGAGACGGCCGCCCGCCGGGGAGGCCCCGGGCAAACCCTCCGGCGACGACGGCTGGGAAGCCTGGCAGGAACTGCGGGACGCGGTGGACCGGTGGCTCTGCCGCCAGGAGGGAGCCCGCTACCAGACGGTCATCGACCGGCTGGCCGGCGACTGGCTGGGACTCATCGCGGGACAGCCGGGCTGGGACGCCCCGTCCGTGGACCTGCTCGGAGACCTCGCCGTCGAGTTCGGGCTGGTCATGCATCCGGACCGCACCGGCGGCGGAACCGACGACAACGCGCTGCTCGCGTTCGCCGCCGACCCCTTCACCCCGCCGGCGCTCGCCGGCCGTGCCCGGATGTGGCGTTCGGGCATCCGCTACGGGCTGTGGCGCGTCGACGCCGAGCCGTCCCGGCGCCTGGCCGGGGCCGGCCTGCCCTGCACCGACATCCTCAGCGGCCGCATGCGCACCATCGTCTTCCCGGCCCGGGTCACCGAACGCCTCGTCCGCTGGGCACTCTGGTACGGAGCTGTCCTCCCGGACCGGGGACGCTGGCACGCGACCGGCCTGGGCGCCCGGCTGAGCCCCGCCGAGGGAGACGCGGCCGCCGAGTTCATCCTGGCCGGCGCGGCGGCGGCCACCCTGGGCCAGGCCGGAGAGCCCGCGGCGGCCCTGGCCTCGGCGACCCTCTCCAAGCCGATGCGGTTCGGCGGCGCGGAACCGCACGGCGTCGCCGTCGACTACGAGCCGCCCTTCCCCGACGACGTCGCCGTCACCGTCAGCCGGATGGCGGGGGCCTCGATCGCCCGCGTCCTGGGCGAGACCTACCGCTACCGGGCCATGTCCCCGGCCCCGCGCAACGGCAGCGACGAGCCCGCCTGCCTCATCGCCGCGCGGCTCACGGTCACCTCCGCCTCGCGGCTGCGCACCGCACTGGCGGGCCGGGATGACTTCGCCGTCTCCCGGGAGGACCCCGCGGTCGTCGCCTGGATCGAGTCGGGGCCGCCGGGCTCGCCCCGGGTCGCGCTCGGATCACTGCGGTTCGCCGGCGCCCGCGGGTGCCAGAAGGACACCGTGCTGGCCCAGGTCAACTCCGCCGCCCGGTTCGGGTACCTGCTGGCCCTGCTGGGCAAGCTCGACCCCGGGCTGACCGTCATCCACGAGAAGCACGTCGACCCGGTGCTGCACACGGCGTGGCCGGGCGAGACGCGGACCGAGCGCTCGGCCTCCGCGGACGGCTGGGAGCAGTTCTGGCTCGACACCCCGCTGGAGGTCCTCGGCCACCAGACGCCCCGGCAGGCCGTCCGCTCCCGGCGCCTGCCCGAACTGCTGACCCTGCTGCGCCAGTTCGAGTACCAGGCCGCGCTGCTGGTCTTCGAGGGAAAGTCCGGCCTCGACACCGGCGCGATCCGCGCCGAACTCGGCGTCGCCGAGCCTCCCGCCAACTGCGGCCACGACGGGGATCTCGGAACCCGGCCGCGGGAGGCCGCGGCCCGGCCGTGGCCCTGGTCCCGCGAATTACCGCTTCACCGGCGGAGCGAGCAGAGCCCGCGGGAGTTCGGCGAGGGTCGCGATCACCGGGACGCCGCCGTCCGGGACCGGCAGGCCCCCGCGGTTCAGCCATATCCCGGTCAGGCCCGCGGCGGCCGCGCCGCGGGCGTCGGTGTCGGCGCGGTCGCCGACGTAGACGCAGCGTTCCGGCTCAACCCCCAGCAGTCCGGCGGCGTGCCGGAAGATCCGCGGGTCGGGCTTGGCGATGCCGATGTCGGCGGACGCCACGACCGCGGCGAAGGTGCCCGCCAGACCGAGGGCGGCGACCTTGGCGCGCTGCTGAACGCTGTCGCCGTTGGTGATCAGGCCCAGCTTCACGTTCTCCCGTCGCAGGGCGGCCAGGCAGGGCCCGACGTCGGGGAACGCCGCCCAGCCCGACTGGTAGCCCTCGCGGTAGGCGGCGAACCATTCCAGTTCGTCGCCGGGCGGGACGGCCGCCCCGGTGCTGGCGGCCCAGGCCCGCATCCGGGCGGCCCGCTGCTCGTCGAAGGTCAGCTCGCCCGACAGGTAGCGCGGGTAGTGCTCCTCGTCCGCCTCGTGCCAGGCGGCCCGCGCCCGGGCCGGGTCGAGCCCCGGGCACCGCGTCAGCAGCCGGGACAGGCCCGCGGCCATCGCGGCGGATCCGTCGAGCAGGGTGTCGTCGAGGTCGAACAGCACGGCGCCGAACGGGGCCGCGCCGGGGATCTGGTGGGTCACTCTCCCATTGTGCCCGGCCCCGGCGGAGCCTTCTCTAGCGGAAACCGTAGAAACCGATATATGCCTATACCGATGGTTACGACCAGTCGGCGAGGACCCGGTCGATGACGGAACGGATCCGCTCCCGGGCGTCCTCCCGGGGAACCCCCGCCATGAGGAGGTCGTCATAGTCGGTGTCCAGGTGCCGGATGGAGGCGACCACGGCCAGCCTGACGGCACGGGGATCCAGTTCCCGGGCGGCCGCCGAACGGCCGACCCGGCCGCTGCTCCGCACGGCGGCGTGGGCGGCGATCTCGTCGGCCCGGTCCGGCGGGCAGCCGGGGTACAGCCGCCGGATCTCGTCCGCGAACCGGCCGGTGAAGGTCACGTCCTCGCGGGCGCGGCGTTCGGCGTCCCGTTCGCGGCGCCGGGCCCGGACGTCGGTGTCGGCCAGGCACTCGGTCTCGGCCTGGGCCCGGGCTTCCTCGGTGACCAGGAGACCCTTGCGCTCGTACCGTTTCCGGCTCCGGTTCCAGCGCACGACCACGGCGGACAGCCGGCTCGCCTTCTTCGACCTCCGGGTGAGTGCCGCGTTCCCCGCGGGCAGGAAGACCAGATGATCCATGTCCGCGCAGCCCAGGCAGAGCGGCCCGGCGTCGTCCATGATCAGGAGATCGCCGCCGGTCTCGTGGCACTCGGCGCACGAGAACTCCTTCGACGGCTGGATAACGACCAGGTCCGGAGCCGCCGACTGCCGCTGGGCGATCCGCTCCGATTGCCGCTCGGTGAGGTCCGGGGACGTCCACCGGGCCCGCCACTGCTCTTCCGGCCCTGCGCCGGAGGTGAAGCGCAGTTCCCGGCGGTCCCGGGTGGCGGAGACGTAACTGGACTCGTCCCGCTTCAGCCCGGTCTCCGACGCCCACTGTTCCAGGTACCGGAGCAGTTCGGCCAGCTTCCCCTCGTCGACGCCGATCGCGTCGGCCAGGACGGCGATCCGCCCCTGACGCCAGCTGTCGACGTGCGGCGGCGCGAGCCAGCCGATTCCCACGCACACGTCCAGCGGCGTGACGTACTTCTGCCGGGCGAGCGCCTGCCCGGCCGCCGATTCCACCCGGCTCCGCAGTCCCTTGGTCATGGGAGTGACAATAATCCCAGATCGCTATGCGCCTGATAGATCCGCTTCTGACCAGTAATCTTCCGAGGTGGCCGATATCAAAGACGGGTACGGGCTCCCCGACTCCCTCCCAGCGCTCCGCCTGCCTTCCGACGCCGACCTAGCGCGGGAGGCCCGCGGCGTTCCGCTGGTGCGCGAGCTCGCCGCGCTCGCGGGAGGAGATTCCCAGGGTATCGAGCCCGCCCGGCTGCGGGTGCTGCGAAAGTACGCCGGGGCCGTCGGCTGGACGGAGGCCGGATCCGGCGAGACCGGTTCCGGCGGCGACGACTCCGACGCGCTCGACGCGTGGGCGTCCGCCTTCGCGGCGGTGCTCAGCGAGGCCATCTGCGCGTCGTCCGGCGCGGAGAACGCGGATCACGCGGAGGAACCGGACGGCATCGACGTCCACGCGCCTGGCGCGGCGGTGGCGATGGTGCTGTTCCTGACCCGGCGCGAGGGGCTGTTCCGCTCCGAGGCCCGGGACCTGGTCCGCGACGTCATGTCCGGCGAGCACCCGGTCCCGCGCACCGCCCGGACCGTCGAGAAGTGGGCGGCCGCGCACGGCGAGCCCGCGGACGTGCTCCTCGCCGAACTGGACCGGGCGGGCGCGGTGACGCTCCCGGCCACCGACGACGGCACCATCCGCTTCACCCCGCTGGCGCTGCGGGAGATGCGGAATCAGCTCGCCGACGGGGGCATCGACATCCCCCTGCTCCCCTCCTCGGACACCGAGCTCACCGCGCGGCAGCTGCTGGCGCTGGCCGAAGGCATCAGCGTCGAGGAGTTCGAGGGCCAGGCCGACTCCTGGCTGACCGCGCACGGGCGGGAGGCCGCGGCGGCCGAACTGCTGAGCCTGGCCGCCGAGGGCGGGCCGGCCCAGCGGCTCACCGCGGTGTCCGTGGTCACCCGGGCCGGCGCGGCCGCCGAGCCGGCGTGGCGCGATCACCTCGGAGAGCCCGTCCTGCGCCCGTACGCGAAGGTGGCGCTGGCCAGCCTGGCCATGGGCCTGATCCCGCAGCGGCCCGGCTACCCGGGCGGCCTGGCGCTGCTGCCGGACGCCGTGCCCAGCGAGGGAATCCCGCCGGAGCTGCGCCCGCTGGACGACGACCTGGCCTGGATGACCACGGACGTGCTGTCGCTGGCCTGCCGCGACGACGACACCGACCCGGACGAGATCGCGGCCGCGTTCGCCCAGGCCGTCCCGTCCGGCCAGGAGACGGAGGCCCTGGACCGGGTCTGGCGCGGCCCGCACCCGGACGCCGAGCGGGTCCTCACCCATGTCGGGCGTTTCCACCCGGACAAGGCGATCGCCAAGGACGCCCGCCGCGCCGCCCGCAAGGCCGCCGGCCGCCGGGACGAAAGCTAACCTCCGCCCCTGCACTGCTGACGGCTTCCGCGGGCAGGGGCCGGCCAGGCCGCCGACGGGGGTGTCGTCACGCCGGGTGAAGTCCGGCAGCTGGAACCGGCCGCTCGCCGCGAGCGTCCAGATTGAGGGAATCCCGCTGCTCCCCGGCCCGCGTTTCCGTAATGAGAGCAAGGCTCTTGGAAAATACTGATCTAACCTCCGCGCATCGATAGCTCACTCATCGTAGTCTTGCCTGGGAACGGCATCGATGGGTCACGATCGCCGAGGGGGTCAGGTATGACGGAGGAGGCGGAACGGGTCATCCGGCTCTGGCGGGCCGCGGAGATGTTCAGCCCGCGCCCGCTGCCGGAGCCCGACATCCGGGAGAACGTTTTCAGTGTCGACGGCGGACCGCTGCCCTGGCAGCCGTCCGGGCGGCTGTACGGCCGGGGCGGCGACTGGCGGCACGAGGTGTTCGGCGGGATCTTCCGGCTCGGCGGCGCGCTGCCGGCGACTTCCGGCGAATCAGCCCTGTTCACCTGCACGGTCTCCGCGTCCGGAGAACTGCTGGCCGGCCCCGACGTGTCCGAGTGCGCCTGGGCGGCGGGCCAGCTGGCGCTGGGCGAGGAGGCGGGCGCCTCCGGTGACCCGTCCGCCTGGCTGACCGCGTCCTCGGGGGCGGGGCGGCTGCCGGTCGCGCGCGAGAACCTGCCCGGCCTGCCGTCGGCGATCACAGTCCCCGCGCTGGAACGCTTCGCCGCCGAGCTTGCGCAACTACTCGGAGTCACTGCCCTGCTGTCCCCGGCGGGCCTGCGGGTGCGCAGCTACACCGGCCCCGCGGCCGCCGGATCCCCGCTGGCCGGCTACTTCGCCGCCGACCTGGCCCGGGTGGCCGGGTCCGGCAGCGGCCCGGCCCTGCGCGCTTTCCTTGAGGCAGAGGCAGAGGCAGAGGCGAGCGCGGGAAACAGAGTGGACGTGCGCGTGAATCCGCTGGCCGTGCGGGACGGCTGCTCGCCGGGCCGGATGCCGGCCGGGCGCTGGCCCGCCGACGACCCGCTGGTCCTCTCGGAGCAGTTCGCCGTTAACGAGATCCTCGCCTCCGGCGCCCCGCTGAGCGCGGTCGGCGCGCCGGACGGCGCGACGCCGGTGTTCCACGACCTCATCGCCGCGATCGTCACCGAGCGGGCGCTGGCCCTGTCGGCGCTGCCGTCCCCGGAGGCCGGGTTCGGCGAGCCGCTGGCCTGGGGATCCCACTCGGTGTCACCGCCGAAAGCATCGCTGACCGGGTTCGAGATCGTGGCTGCCTCTCCCGGGCCCGGCGAGCCGTCCGGACTGGGCGACGCCGGCCCCCGGTGGCGGGAACGGGCGAGCGGGTACTTCGCCTCGACCGCGCGGCTGGCGGGCGGCGACCCCTGGGCCCTGATCCGCGCGCGCCTGGACGGCGCGGCCGAGTGCCGGGCGTTCACCAACCGGTTCTGGCACGGACGGATCCGCGGCAGCGAGGTACTGTTCGTGGCGGGCGAGCCGCTGCGGTCCGCGCTGCGCTCCGCCGGCGGTCCCGGCGGCGGGTGGCCGGCCTCGGTCGCCGCGTTCCGGGCCGCCCTGGACGAAACCGAATTCCTTTCCTCCGAACGGATCAGCGCGGCGGACACGCTGGCCCGCTTCTCCGCCCTGGAAGCCGAATGCGAAGAGGCGTACTCGCGCCTGGAGCAGGCCGAGGCCCGGGCGTCCGAAATGGTGTCGCGGGAGCCGGCGGTACGGGAGGCGGTGGTCGCGGCCGAGGAACGGCGGCGCGCCGCCGCCGACGACCTGCGGGCCCACCAGTCCGACCGGCCGGGACTGACCGTCGCCATGTCGACCGGGCTGCGGGCCAGCCGGGAATGGTACGCCGCGCACGCGGATCTGCGGTCCGTGCTGGCCGCCGCCATGGCGGCCCGGGACTCCGCGCTGAGCCAGGCGCAGGAACTGCGTTCGGGGCTGGCGGCCGAGCGGCAGACGGCGGCGCGGTCACGGGAGACGGCGGACCGCTGCGCCGCGGCCATGGAGGCGCTGCAGGCGCCGGCCGCCGCGGCCCGCAAGCGGTGGGGCGACCACGTGCCGGAGGGGCCGTCGTACGCCGAGACCGAGGACGCGGCCCTGATCGAGCGCCGGGAGAACTCGGCCCCCTGGTCGGACCCGGAGTACGCGTCCGCGCGGACGTCCGCGTTCCTGGCCGCGCTGGCGCTGCACGAGGCCTGGATCCGCGCGAACGCCGGCGTGGTCGAGGCGAACCTGTCCGCCTGGGCGGAGATGGTGTCCGGCCGCCCCGGTCCGGCCGGGCCGGAGGAATCCGCCGGGCCGCCGCCGGCCGAGGTGGCACTGGCCGCGTGGCAGACGTTCTTCCTGGTCGTCCCGGTCGTGAGCGTCAGTCTCGGTTCGGCCGGGGCGCTGCTGGACGGGCTGGGCCCGGATTCGCTGGGCTGGCTGCTGGCCGACGGGTGCGGAGGCGTGCCGCCCCGGCACCTGGCCGGGGTGCTGTGGCGGGCCCGGCGCGCGGTGGTCGCCGGCTGCCCGGATCCCGGGTCCGCCGGGGATGACTGCGCGCTGACGCGGGCGGCCCGGGCGACCCGGTTCGGAACCCTGCTTCCCGACGGGACCTGGACCGGGCTGCCGCTGTATCAGCGTCCCGGGCGGGATCCGGTCCCGGATCCCGCGGACCGGTCGGTGTCCGACACCGAGATGCTGCGGGCCGTCCTGTCCGATCTGCGCCAGCGCGCCCGGTCCCGCCGCGGCACCCGCGCCGGCTGAGCCCGCCGGCGCCGGGAGCGGCTAACCCGTCGCCACCAGGCGGGCGAACAGGCGGTCCAGGTCCGCGGCGGGGTCGCTGGTGACGCCGCTGTGAACCGGGCCCGGCTGCACCATCGCCGACCGCGGGGCGGTCAGCCAGCGGAAACGTTCTCCGGGGGGGCACTCGGACAGCGGCCCCTCGGTGCATGCCTTCTCGAACGCGGTGAGGGCGGCGCGGACGGCCTCGGTGTCCGCGCCGGGGGCCAGGGCCAGGAGCCTGCGCTCGTCCAGGTCGATCCTGGTTTTCAGAAACCGGTGGGACTTGGAGTAGACGATCACGCCGGCGTTGATGAACTCGCCGCGTTCCACCCGGGGCATGACGCGGATGAGGGCGTACTCGAAGACCTCGCTGCTCACCGGCGGATCGCCTCCGCCACCAGGGGGACACGGCGGCTGAGGTAGCCGACGTAGGCGTCCGCGCCGCGTTCGCCGAACCAGTCGGGCGGGACGTCCGCGACGACCTCGGCCAGCAGGCTCTCGGTCACCAGGGGCGCGAGCTTCGCGTGGGCCTCGGCCAGCCGGGTGGCCTGCCCGAGCAGGACGTGGTGCTTGGCGGCGAACGGCTTCGCGGGGTCGGCCCGGGACCAGTCGTGGTGGAAGTACAGGGCCGCGCCGTGGTCGATCAGCCAGATGTCGCCGTGCCAGACCATCAGGTTCGGGTTCCGCCAGGTGCGGTCGACGTTCTGGATGAGCGCGTCGAACCACAGCAGTTCGCTGGCGAACTCCTCGTCGGCCGTCCACCCGAGCGGGTCGAACCCGGCCGAGCCGGGCAGGTAGTCCACCGCCAGGTTCAGTCCCTCGCTGGCCCGCAGCAGGTCCTGGATCTCCTCATCCGGCTCGCTCGGCGCGATGCGCCCGTCGAGCCAGGCCAGGGCCAGTTCCGGGGTGCGCAGGCCGAGGCGGCGGGCCAGCTGGCCGGCGATGATCTCGGCGGCCAGGGCGAGGGTCCCGTGGCCGGCTCCCCGGAATTTCAGCACGTAGGTGCCGAGGTTGTCCGCCTCGACGATGCCGGGGAGACTGCCGCCCTCCCGGAGCGGGGCCACGTAACTGGTGACCGTGACGCGTTCGAGCACGGGCGACAGAGTACCGTGCCCGGTGGTAGAGGCACTGTCGTGGAGGGATCCTTGAAGGAAGCGGAGCCGCGGGAGCGCCTGGCCGGGCGGGTGATCGTGCTCGACCCGGACGGGCGGACGCTGCTGTTCGAATACGACGACCCGGAGCCGAACGGGCATCACTGGAACACCCCCGGCGGCGGGCTCGAGGCCGGCGAGGACTACCTGGACGGCGCCCGCCGGGAGCTGGCCGAGGAGACCGGCTGGCACGACGTGCCGGTGCTGCCCGGGGAGGTCCACCGCCGCGAGATCGTCATGATGCACGCGAAGACGCGGATGGTCCGGCAGGTGGAGCGGTTCTTCCTGGCCCGGGTCCGCGAGCCCCGCCGTCCGCTGGGCGACGTGGGGTCGATGCACGTCACGGACGGGATCGGTTCCTTCCGCTGGTGGACCCTGGAGGAGCTGGAGGCCACCGCCGACAGGATCTGGCCGGAGGGGCTGGCGGACCTGGTCCGCCGCCTGCGCTGAGCCCGGTCAGCCGCCGGCGTCGCGGTTGAGGAAGTCGCCGCCGGCCAGTTCGCCGATGAAGTACCGGGCGTCGACGGTCCCGACGCCGGACGCCAGGTCGTAGCCGGGCCGGGCGGTGAAGCCGCGTACCGTGACCCGTTTGCCGCCCTGGTCGAAGGCGACCGTGTTGTTTCCCTTGGTCACGTCCACGATGCCGGGAGCGCGGACCGAGGACAGCATGTAGAGCACCGGGTTGATCAGCCCGAGCGGGTGCCCGGCCCTCGCGTCGGCCAGGGCCACGATGCCCGCGAATTCCGGTGCCGCCTCGCTGGTGCCGCAGTTCAGCGACCAGCCTCCCGGCCCGCCGCCGTAGCTGCCGTACACGGTCACGACGCTGCTGCACGCGGCGTTCATGGAGATGTCCGGGACGCCCCTGGCGTTGCCGGTGACGGCGGCGTCGTTGTCCTGGTAGCGGGGGCGGGGGAAGAACTCCGACCGGCCGCCGCCGGCGGCGCTGGGGCTCGGCACCGGGCTGGCGACGTTCTTGTCGTAGGTGTCGTTCCACACCGCCGGCGAGTAGGCGTCGTGCGCCCCCGGGACGAATCCCGTGCCGCCGACGGCCGTGACCAGGGGGTCGCTGTCCGGCCAGGACGTCACCGGGCGGGTGTAGTAGGTCGTTCCGTCCCGCCGCATGTCGGTGGCGCCGTTGTCTCCGGAGGAGGCGAGGACGGTGACGTGGTCGCGGGCGGCGAGTTCGTAGGCGGAGCGGAGCGGGGCCAGCTGCCCGTAGCCCGTAAACGTTTCCTCGGTGGCGTCGAAGCTCTGGCTGATCACGTCGGCGAGGTGGTGCCTGATCACGTATTTCTCGGCCGCGACGATCTGCGGGAAGCCCTTGACGCCCTCGGTCTCCGACGCCGGCGTCTCCACCACCAGGATGTTCGCGCCGGGGGCGATGGCGTGCGCGTACTCCACGTCCAGCGTGGTCTCCTGGGCCCAGCTGGGCATGGGGCCGTCCGGGCGGTACTCCGGGATCCGGCCCGCGGGGGCGATGGCGCGCAGGGACGGCGGCGCGGGGAGGCGGAACCGGCGGTCGAAGGTGGCCAGGTCACGGGCGATGGTCGGCGACCCGTAGGGGTCGACCACCGCGATGGTGGCGCCCTTGCCGGTCGCCGGGCTCGCGGCCCCGGCCGGGGGCAGGTGGTAGGCGGCCCGGAGCTGCGCGGGCTGGTAGCAGGCGATGCCGTAGGTGCGCTCGCAGTACGCGGTGGACAGGGGATCCGGGGACGACGGGCCGCCCACGCGCACGACGCCGGGGCGGACGGTGACCCGCGCGGCGGACGCGGAGAGGGCGGCACCGGCCGGACGGCCGGGCCCGGCGCCCGGGGCGCTCCCGGCGGCAGCGGCGATCGCGGCCGCGCCGATGGCGCAGGCGGAGACGATCGCCTTTCGCATGCGGGCTCCAGGGATAGCTGCTGTCCAGTGCGGTCACCATCATAATCACAGAGAAGGCACCATCAGCGAACAGACGCCGGGGCCGGGTCAGGTGACCGGAACGGCGCCCCAGTCCTCCCCGGCCGCGCGGAAGTCGTAG
>WRBL01000143.1 GCA_009784565.1 Streptosporangiales bacterium
CCAGCTCGCTGTCCGGCACGTCCAGCCGTAGCTCCCGCCGCGGTATGTCGATCACGATCGTGTCTCCGTCGGCCGCGAACGCGATCACGCCGCCGCCCGCCGCCTCGGGGGAGATGTGCCCGATGGACAGCCCGGAGGTGCCGCCGGAGAACCGGCCGTCGGTGACCAGCGCGCAGGCCTTGCCCAGGCCCTTCCCCTTGAGGAAGCTCGTCGGGTACAGCATCTCCTGCATGCCGGGGCCGCCCTTGGGGCCCTCGTAGCGGATGACGACGACGTCCCCGGCCTCGACGCGGCCGTTCAGGATGCCGTCGACCGCGTCCTCCTGGGACTCGAACACCTTGGCCGGGCCGGAGAACGTGTGAAGCTCCTCCGGGACGCCCGCGGTCTTCACGACGGCGCCGTCGGTGGCGATGTTGCCGTACAGCATGCACAGCCCGCCGTCCTTGGAGTAGGCGTGCTCCGCGTCCCGGATGCAGCCTTCGGACGCGTCAAGATCCAGCGACTCCCACTGCGCGGACTGCGAGTAGCCCTTAGTGGTCCGGACCCCGCCGGGCGCCGCCCGGTACATCTCGTCAGCCTCGGGCACGGCCGAGCCGGACCGCAGGTCCCAGTCCGACAGCGGGTTCCCGTGCACCGTGTGCACCGAATGGTTGAGCAGCCCCGCCCGGTCCAGTTCCCCGAGGATCGTGTGGATGCCGCCCGCGCGGTGCACGTCCTCGATGTGGTACTGCGGCGTGTTCGGCGCGACCTTGCACAGGCAGGGGACGCGGCGGGAGAGCTCGTCGATCTCCTTGAGCCCGAAGTCGACGCCCGCCTCGTGCGCGGCGGCCAGCAGGTGCAGGATCGTGTTGGTCGAGCCGCCCATGGCGATGTCCAGGGCCATCGCGTTCTCGAACGCGTCCCGGGTCGCGATGTTCCGCGGCAGGACCGAGTCGTCATCGTCGTGGTAATAGCGCCGGGCGATCTCGGCGACCACCGCGCCGGCCTTCTCGAACAGCGCCCGCCGCGCGGTGTGGGTCGCGAGGACCGTGCCGTTGCCCGGCAGCGCGAGGCCGATGGCCTCGGTGAGGCAGTTCATGGAGTTGGCGGTGAACATGCCCGAGCAGGATCCGCAGGTCGGGCAGGCGGACTCCTCGACCAGGTCCAGGTCGGAGTCGGAGACCGACGGGTCGGCCGAGGCCACCATCGAGTCGATCAGGTCGAGCTTGTGCCCGCCCATGACGCCGGTGACGGCCTTGCCGGCCTCCATCGGCCCGCCGGACACGAACACGGTCGGGATGTTCAGCCGCATCGCGGCGATCAGCATGCCGGGCGTGATCTTGTCGCAGTTGGAGATGCAGATCAGCGCGTCCGCGCAGTGCCCGTTGACCATGTACTCGAGCGAGTCGGCGATGAGCTCGCGGGACGGCAGCGAGTACAGCATGCCGCCGTGGCCCATCGCGATGCCGTCGTCGATGGCGATCGAGTTGAACTCGCGCGGGATCGCGCCCGCGGCCCGGACGGCGTCGGAGACGATCCGGCCGACCTCGGCCAGGTGGACGTGGCCCGGGACGAACTCGGTGAAGCTGTTCGCGACGGCGATGATCGGCTTGCCGAAGTCCTCCTTGGCTACCCCGGTCGCGCGCAGGAGGGCGCGCGCCCCTGCCATGTTGCGACCGTGCGTGACCGTGCGAGACCGTAGTGGCGGCATAGCCGAACTCCCTCTCCGAAAAACCAGTGAGAGTTTCAGCCTACCGGCGTCACCTCACCATGCCATTCCGTGGGCAGCACGTCGCTGGCGGCCTCGTAGATCTGCTGGATCTGGCCCCGGGTCAGCGGGGTGACCTCGCGCCGCCTGGCCCGGCCGCGCAGGTACTTCTTCAGGTGGTCTCCGCTGAACACGTCGACGCCCCGGACCGGCAGCACGATCCAGGAGATCCGGGGGCCGTAGATCGCCAGCGCGGGCTGGACGGTGACCTCCATGCCGAGCTTGGCCGACAGGCGCTGGCTGGCCTGCCCGGCCTCCCAGTTGGCGTGCTCGAGACGTTCGGTCTTGCTCTCCGGGCCGACCCACAGCTTCTTGCCGTTGCTCTGCCGGATCGGCATGTCCTTGTCCCACTTCTCGGAGTCGATGGCGTAGACGCCGGTGGGACCGATGACGAGGTGGTCGATGACCTCGACGCTGTCCGGGATGGGCCGCTTGTGCAGGGCGATGTAGCCCGAGCGTTCCATGCTCGACAGCTGCTTCACCGTGTGCTTCTGCGCCCGGAGCGTGGCCCGGTCGACCGTGCCCTCCGGGGTGAAGGCGTGCGACTCGACGGTCCGGGACCGGTAGATCGTGTCGGCGATGCCCGCGATGATCGCGAGGGTGATGCCGACGGCCCAGCCCGCGATGATGGCGAAGACCACCCCGACGATGATGACGATCAGGACTCTGAGCCGCCAGTAGTGCATCTTCTGGTCCAGCGGCAGGTCCCGGAACCGGGTGAGCGGGGGCTCGCCCTCGCGGTCCGGCGCGGCTTCGTCGCCCGCCCGCCCGAACATTTTGCCGAACGGGCTTTCATTCCCGTCCCGCCTGCCGCCCGCTGGCCTCGAATCGGCAAGGAGCGACTTGTTCCAGTGCGGCTTAGGGCCGGCATCCAGCGGCGGGGGCGGCTGGGGGGCCGCCTCCTGCACCAGGGTCTCCGGCTCTTCGTCCTCCGGGGCCTCCGGGTCCTCCGCGGCCGGGGCTTCGTCCCGCGGTGTCGTTTCGGCCGGTTCCTCCCGGGCCGCCGGTTCCTCCCGGGCCGCGGGCTCCTCGGCGGGAGGCGGCCGCTCGTCGTCGGCGAGGCCGAGGATTCCCTCCAGCCCGCGTGGCTGCACCTCGTACGAGATGCCGGCGGTCTCGTCGTATCCGCTGTCGTCGTCGGGGTTCGTGTTGTCGTCGCCGTCGATCACGCTTCCGGGCACGATCTTCATGCCAGGGTGCTCAGGCTCGGCTGTCTCGTCGTTGACGGGTGCCACTTCCTCGTTGATCTCCGTCTCGGCGGCATGGTCGTCAGGACTGGGTTTTTTCGTCCGGGGCCAACCCATCCATCTCACCACCTCAGCGTACCGATTCCGGTGCTGGGAGCACCGGCGCGCACTTGCGCGCCGTTAAGAATTGTCCCCGGTGGCGGGGGACTTTATAGCGGACATTTAACGTATCTGGAGCGTCGTCAAGGAAGATTTCCGCAGGAATCCGACGGAGAAGGTGCGCCCGGCTACCACTGCGGTTCCCGGAGCCAGGTGGTGCCCGCGCGGACCAGCATGCCGCGGCCGTGGACGCCGGCCTTGCGGCTGATGTTGTGCAGGTGGGTCTCCACGGTCCGGGGGCTCATGGTCAGGGCGCCGGCGATCTCGGCGGTGGTCCGCCGTCCGGCGGCCAGCGCGAGGATTTCCCGCTCCCGCGGCGACAGGCCGGCGTCGGCGCGCAGCCGGGCGAACAGCCCGGCCCGGTCCAGCGCGACCACGCCGGAACGGTGCCAGGCCCGCTCGGCCAGGCCGGCGGCCTCTTCGGCCCGGCCGGCCCGGCGCAGCAGCAGGCACAGGCTCACCTCGGCCCGCACGGCGTACAGGACCGCCCCGGCGGCGGCGAGGTCCCGGGCGGCGTCCGCCAGCGCGGCCTCGTCTCCCGCGGCGGCCGCCGACACGTAGCCGGCCAGCGCCGGGAGCAGCCGTCCCTCCAGGCCGGGGGCCAGGCCGCGCACGCCGGCCGCCCGCGCGGGGTCTGCCGCGCGCTCGACGGCGTCCGCGGCGAGGAAGACGGCGCTGGCCAGGTATCCCCGGTCGATTCGCTCGTCGACCAGCGGCCACAGGTCGAGGGCGTCGTCTCCGAGCGCCGAGGTGAGACCGTGATGGTCCATGCTCGGGTAGGGGCCGTGCCCCCCGGCATCGGCCGCGGCGGCCTGGGCGGCGAGAACGCGGGCGTACTCCGTCCGGCCCTGGATCAGGGCGATGATGCCGCTCAGCACGAGCACGCCGGCGTGGTACGGGTCGTGGTAGGAGGCGACGGTGGCCGACGACAGGGCGCCGAACAGGACCTCGGAGCCTTCGGCCAGGCGGCCCGAGAGGCCCAGCGCCAGGCCGGTGATGTACGCGCGGGCCTGGACCAGGCCGGGATCGCCGGAGGAGGGCAGGTCCTGGTGGGCCTGGGCGGCGCCGGCGTCGAGGTCTCCCGCCAGCACGGCGCCGAGCGCGCCCAGCAGGCGGGCCTGCCCCCGGGCGACCCGCCCGTGCGGACGGAAGCCCCGCAGCAACCGCAGTGCCTGACCGGTCTTCCCCGCGGCCAGCAGCAGTTCGGCCCGCAGCACGCGCAGGAGTTCCGTCCGGGGGGAGTCGCCGCGGCCCAGGTGCGACAGGTCCGGGACGCGGTCGCGCAGGAACGTGACGTGGGCCCGGGTGACCTCGAAGAAGTCCCGGTAGCCGGGGAGCTTCCGGGCGATGTCGTCCAGGGCGGCCAGGGCCCCGTTCAGGTCGCCCTGATCGGCGGCCTTCCAGGTGGCGTACCAGGAGTGCACCCGGGCCGTGGCGAAGGAATCATCGGCGGGGGTGGCGGTCATGACCTGCTCGACCTGGCGGGCCGGGACCCCGGCGTCGCGCATCGCGATCAGGAGGGGCATCGCGGTGTCCGGCCCCGGTCCGGCCTCCCAGTCGCCGGTAAGCCGGATGACGTCCCCGGCCGCGTCGTAGACCGCCCGCTGGTTGTGGACGGCGGCGTCCGCCCCGGTGCGCGGCTCTTCGGCGATGTCCCGGCCGGCGGCGCCGGCGGCCCGGGCCCGGGCGAGCGGAGGGCCCTCCCGGCGCAGGTAGTCGGCGAGCAGCGGCGGGTAGATCCCGGTCTGGTGGCCGGCGGAGTCGTGGGCGAGCCCGAGGGAGAACAGGCGGCCCAGCACCTCGTCCCCGATCAGCTTCTCCGCGTCCTCCAGGCGCAGCGGGCCGGCGACGGCCAGGACAGTGGCGCCGTACCAGTCGTCGGTCCCGGCGCCGGTCAGGAACGGGCCGGCCGCCGCGCCCAGTTCGTCGCACCACGGGCCGTCCGGCATGACCCAGATCCCGTCCCGCTCCCGCAGGACGCCGGCCATCCGTCCGGCGGACACGATCGCCCGCGCCAGGCCGGGCAGTCCTCCCGACTTCATCGTGATCCGGGCCAGGGCGGACGGGGCGACGGGGCCGCCGAGGATCTCGCGGCTCACGGTATGGACCTGGTCGATGTCGAGAACCGGTGGCCGGAGCCGGACGGAGGGGGAGAAGCCGAGGGCCAGTTCGCCGAGGCCGGCCGGGGACCGGGGGCGGCTGGTGGTGACGGCGACGAGGTCGCGGCGGCGGCGCGCGGACAGGAGCGCGCCGGCCGAGAAGGGGTCGAGTTCGTCGGCGTCGTCGACCGCGACGATCGTCCGGGCGGCGCCCAGCCTCCGGTCCAGGGCGGCGCTCATCTCGCCCGCGGACCGCCGGGCCCCCGGTGCGTTCGCCGGGCCGACGCCGGCGGCGGCCAGCACGGCGTAGGGCTCGCCGCCCCAGGCCGGGTTGGCGTACAGCCGCAGCACGTCGCGGCCGTCGTCCTCCAGGCGCCCGGCGATGATCCCGAGCAGCGCGGACCGGCCCGAGCCGGGCGGCCCCGCGACGTGGACGGACAGGCCCTCGCTGACCGCCTCGATGGCGGCATCCGCGACCGGGGCGAAGACGGACTCCTCGCTCACAGTCCTGTAGATAACCGCGAGTACGGAGCGTGACACCTGGGGTACACGATGGATGTGGTGACGAAGAGCGGCATGATGCGCGGATTCCGCGGAATGTTCCGGCGGCTGGCCCGCCATCGCATCGCGCTGGGCGGCCTCCTCGCCGTCATCGCGGCCGCGGCCATCGCGCTGGCGGCCGCCCCGAGTCACATCGCCGCGTACTTCACCGACAACGTCGGGGGAGGCCAGTCCGCGACCAGCGGTCACCTCGGGCTGAAGGTCGAATCCGGCCTCTCCGGGGTCACCTGGCCGTCCGACCTGACGCAGCAGGTCCTGAACCAGGTCTCGTCGGCGATCACGGGAGAACTGCCGTCCACGGTCACGGGGACCGCCGCCACGACGGCGGTCAGCAGCATTCTCAGCACCCTGACGCCGCAGATCACCAGCGACCTGGACAACCTGTTCCCCTACACCTATACCGTCACGGTCACCAATACCGGGACCGTGCCCTGGCGGGGCGACGCCACGATGTTCGACTACTTCGCGAACGACACCGCCAGCGACACCCCGGAGACCGGCGCCGTCGGAATCTACGGCTCGTCGACGTCGCTGCTCGGCATCGCCACCGCCGCGGTCGCGCAGGACGTCGGCCAGATCTCGCTGGGCTCGGTCTCCGTACCGCTGGTCGGCAACATCAGCCTCGGGTCCGTCAACCTGTCCTCCCTCCTGGGCGCGCCGCCGGGCACGCTGGTCGGCCCGACGACGGCCGACGACTCCACGATGCCCAACGGCGCGTCGGAGCAGGGGCAGGTCGCCGGGGCGGACCAGGACCCGGCCCTCGGCGGGATCACGCTGCAGCCCGGTCAGTCGACGACGCTGACCTACACGGTCCTGGTGAACGGCGGCGTGATCAACACGGCCAACTGCGCCGTGGCCGACATCATTACGACCAACGGCGTCCAGCACTGCGTCATGAACCTCACGGTCGGGACGCATGTCTCCGCCACCAGCCTGGAGGACGGGACCGAGACCGGCTGGACCGCGGCGGCCAGCGACTGGGACGGCACGCTGTCCAAGGTCCAGATCGACCAGCCCCCGGTCATCACCGCGTCCACGTCGCCCGACCTGACCCCGTTCACGGGGCAGATCGGCGCCAGCGGGCAGCCCGGCCTGGCCCAGTACGAGGCGTCGCTGTTCACCGCGCAAGACGACAAGGACGGCGACATCAGCCCTCAGGTGCAGGTGAGCACGGACCCCGACCTTGACCCGAATACCCCCGGGACCTATACGGCCACCGGGAACGTGACCGACTCCCAGGGCCTGGCCGCCACCCCGGTGTCGGAGGACATCCATGTCTGGAACCTGACCGGAGTGGAGTGCGGCCAGTACCACTGCCTGGCCACCGACTCCCGGGGCCGGGTCTGGGGCTGGGGCCTGAACAACTACGGCCAGGCCGACGGCTCCGGCGGCACGTCCAACGTCATGGTCCCCCACCTGATCCAGGGACTGCCGCACGGGCTGAAGGTCAAGCAGGTCGCGGGGACGTTCGCCACCTCCTACTTCCTGATGAGCGACGGCTCCGTGTACGCGCTGGGTTACGGCCCGGACGGGGAACTGGGCAACGGCGGCAACAGCAACAGCGCGACCCCGGTCAAGGTCAGCCTGCCGGAACCGGTCACCCAGATCTCCGGGCTGCGCTACTCCGCGGCGGCCCTCGGGCAGGGCGGCGCGGTCTACACCTGGGGCTACGGGGACTACGGGGCGCTCGGCACCGGCAACAGCAACTCGCAGAACACGCCGCAGCAGATCATCTCCTCGGGCGCGACCGGCATCTCCCAGGGTGCCTACGGCGGGGCGGCGGTCATGTCCGACGGCACCATCCGGCAGTGGGGCACCAACATCGAGGGCGAGATGGGCACCGGTACCGCCGACGGCACCTACAACCACACGCCGACGACCGTGCCGGGCACGTCGAACGCTCAGACCGTCTCCGTCGGCTACCAGCACACGCTCTACCTGACCGCCGACGGCCAGGTCTGGGGCTATGGCGGCAACGCCAACAACCGCTTCCTGCCCGGCGGCAACACCGGCGCCCTCCCCCCGACCCGGATCACCGGCCCCTGGACCGCGCCGGTCAGGCAGGTTCACGCCGGCTGGGATTACAGCCAGGTCGTGACCGCCGACGGCGGCATGTGGTCGATCGGCTACAACAGCTACGACTCCCTGTGGATCGGCAGCCAGAACTCGCAGACGCAGTGGACCCAGTCGATCGTGTCCGGGATATCGCAGGTCGCCGGCTTCTACGACAACGACGCCGCCCTCCGCTCCGACGGCGGGATGATCTACACCAAGGGCTACGGCGGCTCCGGCACCCTCGGCAACAACTCCACCGCCGACCTGGTCGGGACGGCCAACGGCCAGATCTCCCTGACCAACCTCTACAACGACGGCAACACCTACCCCGACAGCAACGGCCTCTAGGGCCGTGCCGGACGCTACGCAAGCCTCGCTTCCCGGGTACGTAGCCGGCTCGCGAACCCCCGCAAACGGGGGAAACGCGGGTGACAGTAGTGGTGACGGAGGAACCGCGAGGGAGCCTCCGGGGCGGACCGCCGGACCTGCCGGCGGCCGGGGACGCACAGCCCTCGCGCAAGGGGAGCGAGAACCATGGAGGACACCACCACCTTCACCACAAGCACAGGCCCGAATGACGACGGGCGCCGCAAGAACCGCCGCCGCAAGGGCATTTTCGGCCTGCTGGCCGGCGTGCTGGCGGCCCTGCTGCTAGTCGGCGCCGGATTCGCCTTCTTCAGCGACAGCATCACCGGCTCGACCGCGGGCACCGCGGGCACGCTGGACATCAGCGGATCCATGAACACCACCCGCACCGACGGGCTGACGACCGACAACTTCGTGACCGACAACGTCACGCAGACCGGTAACACCAGCACGGTGGCCAACGTCAACCCGGGTGACGTGATCAGGATCGACCCGACCGCCACCAACGCGGGCACCAAGTCGGCCTGGATCCGGACCGAACTGACCGGCGGCACGGCCGACTCCAGCATCGCGCCGTACCTCTACGTCTACTCCGGAAGCAGCGTTCCGACCCAGGCTGACCTGCTGGCCGCCTCGGCCAACTCGAACCCGGCCAGCGCGCTGCAGGGCCTGCCCGGCTACGCCGGCACTGTTACCAGCCTGAACACCTCGGCCACCACGCCGCAGGTCATCACCGGCAGCGTCGAGCAGGACGGCACCAGCACCTCCTACAGCGATAACGTCGAGATCTACTTCGACTCGAACGCGCCGGACGCCGCGCAGAACGCGAACTTCTCGCTGAACGCCGCGATGCAGGCGATCCAGTACCGCAACAACACCGCCGTGCCGGGCGACGCGCAGTGGAACACCGTGGAGAGCGGGACCATCTCCAGCGGGACCTGGAGCAGCAACTGAATTAGCTGAGGGGCGCGGCGACCGAGCCACCCCCTGACCGCCGCGCCGGTCCCCGAAGCCGCCTCCCGGAATTGTCCGGGAGGCGGCTTCGCCTGTTCCGGAGCATCTGATGCAGGAGTTACAGGGCGGGTATACGGGGATGCTGAGGGTCATGAGGGGGCGCTGTCCGATTTGGCTGACGCTGGCGACACTGGCGGCCGCGATCGCGGCCGCCTTCGGCATTGTCCGGGCGGCCCAGGCGAAGGCGGCGGAGACGCCGTCCATCGTCATCACGTCCGGCACCGTCGGGTCCGATCAGCCCGCGGTATTCGACCTGGCGGGGCTGGAGCCGGGCCAGCACCGGACCTTCAAAGTCACCATCCGGAACGACACCGGCGGCGAGGTCACCGTCCGGCTGGCCCAGGTGGCGTTTCCCGGAGACGGGACCGGCGTCCTGGCCCGCGACGCGACCGTGAGCCTGACCGCCGGGAACACGGTCCTGGGATCCGGCGGCCCCGCGTCGTCCCGGCTGATCGGGGCCTCGACGCTGATCCCCGCCGGAACCGGTCGCGAGCTGACCGCGGAGATCTCCCTCCCGGCCTCGGCCCGGAGCCCCGGCGCCCGCGGGCACAGCCTGACGGCGGAATTCCAGTTCTCCTCCGAGGCCGGCACTGCCCCGGTGGGCACCGGCATCTCCGCCGGTTCCGGTCCCGGCCTGCCCCCGACCGCCGAGTCGCTCGCGGTCTTCCACGCCATGGTCTGGGCCTCGCTGGCGGCGTTCGCGGCTGCGCTCGTCCTGGGAGTACTGCTCGTCCTGCGCCGTCGGGCCGGGGGAGACGTCGAAGCCGGGGGATACGGCGAAGCCGGCCCGCCGGAAGGGACGCGCGGGTGAAAGGCCGGGGCGGCTGGCGAGTAGCGAGATCCGTTATGTCATGGCTGCTCCTGGCGGTTCTCCTGGCCTGCGTCGCGGGGGCGGTGTGGTGGGTCCGGGAGGGCCGGACCGGGCCGGGCACCGAGATCTTCGGGTTCCGGTCCTTTCTCATCTCCTCCGCGTCGATGGCGCCCGACTTCGAGGTCAACGGCGTCGCGGTCACCCGTGACGCCCCGCTCAGCCAGGTCAGAGTGGGGGACGTGGTGGCCTTCCGGGCGGCGGGCCTTGGCGGCGCCCCGGCCCTGCACCGGGTCATCGGCGTCGAGCCCGGCCAGCTGACCGTCAAGGGCGACAACAACCCGCACCCGGACGGCGCCCCGGTGACCCCGGCCAACTACCTGGGCCGCGTCGTCTTCGGATCCAACCTGACCGCGTTCGCGTGGGATCAGGAGCACGGTCCCTACGGGGTCGTGCGGATCGTCATCATCCCGCTCGCCGCCCTGGTGCTGATCTGGGTCGCGATCCGCTACTGGGTGGACAGCCGCCGCCGGACCCTGTCCCGGGCCCTGTCCGGCACGGTGATCGCCTTCCTCCTGCTGGCGTCGCTCACCGCCGCCTACGGGCTCTACCTGAACCGGCAGCAGCACTACATCATCACGACGCTCGCCCGGTACGCCTCCCGGTTCGACCAGGGGCCCGCCACCGAATCCGTCCGGGTCGAGCGGACGCCGGTCGAGGGCACCATCGACATTCCCCGGCTGGGCCTGCACTACCCGATCGTCGAGTACGTGGCCGCCACGTCCCTCACCATCGCGGTCACCCGCTTCGCCGGCCCCGGGCTCAACCACGCCGGGAACGTCGTCCTGGCCGGCCACCGGTCCTGGGGAAACCTGTTCTTCGCCCGGATCAGCCGGCTCCGGCCCGGGGACCTCATCCGGGTGACGGACGCCGGGCGCCAGTCCGTGACCTACACCGTCACCGGGCACCGCGACATCGGCCCGGACGACACCTCGGCGCTGAACCAGCCCGGGGGCGGTCAGCGCGACCTCACCCTGATCGAGGCCGGGTACGACATGCTCCGCGGCTACGCCGTCACGGCCCGGGCGGCCGGCGCCCGGGCCCCGGCCCCGGGGGCCGTGACCGTGCCGGGGCCCCTGTCGATGCTGCCCGGCGGAGCCCTGCCGGCCGCCGTCGGCCTCGTCTCCGCCGCGGCGGCCGCCATCGCGGCCTGGTCCGTGACCCGAGGAGTCCAGCGGCGGCGCCGTCGGACGTGAAGCGGGCGGTCGCGGGGCCGGCGGTCGCAAAACGAGTAAGCGGCGGGGTGCCGTCGACACTAGACTGCGCGCAACGAGACGAAACGGAGGGGAATCGTGCGCTGGTCAACCATGCACATCCCGACGCTGCGCGATGACCCCGCAGAGGCGGGCGCGCCCAGCCACCGGCTGCTGCTGCGCGCCGGTTACATCCGGCAGCTGTACGCGGGTCACTACTCGCTGCTGCCGCTGGCGGTTCGCGTGCGCCTGAAGGTCATCAACGTCATCCGCGAGGAGATGAACCGCATCGGGGCCCAGGAAGTCCTGATGCCGGTGCTGCACCCGGCGGAGCTGTGGCAGCGGAGCGGGCGCTGGCAGGCGATCGGCGACGAGATGTTCCGGCTCAAGGACCGCAAGGGCGCCGACCTCGTACTCGCCATGACGCACGAGGAGAACGTGACGACGCTGGCCGAGGAACTGAGCTCCTACCGGCAGTTCCCGCAGATGTGGTACCAGTTCCAGACCAAGCTGCGCGATGAGGCCCGCCCGAAGGCCGGCCTCATGCGGACCCGCGAGTTCACGATGAAGGACTCCTACAGCTTCGACCTGGACCCGGACGGGCTGGACAAGTCCTTCGAGGCGCACAAGTCGGCCTATGTCCGGGCCTACGAGCGGCTCGGCATCCCCGCCATCCCGGCGGAGGCGTCGAACGGCTCGATGGGCGGCTCGGGCTCGTTCGAGTTCGTCTGCCCGTCGGAGACCGGCGAGGACGACATCATCCACTGCCCCTCGTGCGGGTACGCGGCCAACATCGAGGCGGCGGTGTCCACCCTGCCCGCCGCGGACGCCTCGGTGGACGAGGGCCGGGCGCTGGACGCGCCGGAGCGCTTCGACACCCCCGGCGTCCGGACGATCGAGGACCTGGCCCTGGGGTATGACGCTCCCGCGGCCCAGCAGGTCAAAACGCTGGTCTACGTCCTGAACGGCCAGCTCACGCTGGTGCTGGTCCGCGGTGACCACGCCCTCGAGGAGCAGAAGCTCATCGACGTCACCGGCGCCTCCGACGCCCGCCCGGCCGAGCCCGGCGAGATCGCGGCCGCGCTCGGCGCCATGCCGGGTTCGCTCGGCGCGGTGGGCGTGGCGGATCTCCCGGTCATCGCCGACCAGGCGCTGCAGGGCCGCTCGGGCATGGTGACCGGCGCCAACACCGACGACGTCCACGTACGCGGCGTCGACATCGCGCGGGACATCGAGGTCGGGCGGTGGGCCGACCTGCGGACGGTGCAGGCCGGGGACTCCTGCGCCCGCTGCGGCACCGCGCTCGAGGTCATCAAGGGCATCGAGGTCGGGCACATCTTCAAGCTCGGCTACAAGTACACCGAGGCGTTCGATATCACGGTGCAGGGCCCCGACGGCAAGCCGGTCACCCCGGCCATGGGCTGCTACGGCATCGGCGTCGAGCGGGCGATGGCCGCCGCGATCGAGGTGCATCACGACGACAAGGGCATCGTGTGGCCGGCCGCGATCGCGCCGTTCGAGGCGGTCGTGGTCGTGGCCCAGCACAACGACGAGGCCGTCGCGGGCAAGGGCGAAGAGGTGTACCGCGCGCTCGCCGAGGCGGGTGTCGACGTGATCATCGACGACCGCAAGGAGCGGGCCGGGGTCAAGTTCCGGGACGCCGAACTGGTCGGCATCCCGTACCGGATCACGGTCGGCAAGCGCGGTGTCGCGTCCGGGACCGCCGAGGTCACCGACCGCGCCACCGGCGAAACCGTCGAGATCCCCTTCGACCAGGTCGCCAAGCACCTGCGCGAGGAACTCGCCGGCGCGTAAACCTCCCGCCGCGGCGCCGCAGTTGCGGCGCCGCGGCGGTGCTCAGGCGGTGCCGCGGTCGCGGGCCTGGCAGCGGAGGGAGCGCTGGACGTCGTCGCGTCCCTCGATGAGCAGGCGGCGCAGCGCCGCGGGCGGGTTCTCCGCGGACAGGTAGCCGTCCGTCGCCGTGACCGTCTCCGGCGACACCGGGCAGACCAGGTAGGCGCCCTCCACGAAGTCCTGGGCGATCGCGCCGCTCCAGTCCCGCCACACGTCGCCGATGGCGGCGAAGTACTCGCCGCGGTACGGCCCGGTCAGGTCCGGCTGGTCCGGGTCGGAGAACCCGGCGAGCACGGCGCGGAACATCGCGATCGTCAGCTTCCCGCTGGTGATCGTCTCCCACGTCTCGCGCTTGCCGGCGGGGGAGGGCAGCGCGGCCCGGCAGGTGGCGGCGTGCCGTTCGCCCGCGTCGGTCGTGTCGGACGACAGTTCGGCGTCGATCTCAGCGTCGCCGGCGATGCCGCGGCTGGCCAGCCGGTGCAGGAACGCCCAGCGCAGGTCGGTGTCGACCACCAGTCCCTCGATCGAGGCCGAACCCGACAAGAGGCCCGACAGCAGTTCCAGGTCCTCCGGCGACGTGGCGACGGTCGCGAACGCCCGCGCGTAGGCGAGCTGCTTGTCCGATCCCGGCACGGCCAGCGAGAGCAGGGACCGCAGCGACGACGCCATGAGCGCCAGGCCTTCCGACAGCCAGGACGGGTCGGCGTAGCGCCGCACCGCGGTCGAGGCCTGCCGCAGCAGCGTCTGCACGACGCTGATGTCGGCCACCGAGTCCACCCCGCCGAGGACCAGCCGCACGTAGTCGCGGGCGGCCATCTCGCCGTCCCGGGTCATGTCCCAGGCCGCGGCCCAGCACACGGCGGCGGGCAGAGACTCCTCGAACGCGCCGATCGACGACACCAGCGTCTCCAGCGAGTGGTCATCGAGCCGGATCTTGGCGTAGCTGAGGTCGTCGTCGTTGACCAGGACCAGGTCGGGCTGGGCCGTGCCGACCAGGCCGGGCACGGCGGTCCGGGCGCCGGCGATGTCGGTCTCGGTGAACGAGGTCCGGACCAGCTTGCCCCCGGAGCGGGAGTACAGCCCGATGCCGATGCGGTGGGAGCGGAGCACCGGGTGCTCCTCGACCGCCTCCTGCAGGATCTCGAACGAGGAGAACCGGCCGGACGCGTCCACCGAGTACGACGGCCGCAGCGTGTTCACGCCCGCCGTCTCCAGCCATTCGCGGGACCAGGCGCCGAGGTCGCGGCCGGAAACCTCTTCCAGCGCGGAGAGCAGGTCCGCCAGCGTCGCGTTCTGCCAGGCGTGGGAGTCGAAGTAGCGCCGCACGCCAGCCAGGAAGTTCTCCCGCCCGACGTACGCGACCAGCTGCTTGAGGACGGAGGCGCCCTTGGCGTAGGTGATGCCGTCGAAGTTGACCTCGACCGCGTGGATGTCGGGGATGTCGGCGGCGATCGGGTGGGTGGACGGAAGCTGGTCCTGCCGGTAGGCCCACGCCTTGTACAGCTGGGCGAACGTGGTCCAGGAAGAGTTCCAGCGGGTGGCCTCGGCCTGGCACAGGGTGCTGGCCCAGGTGGCGAAGGACTCGTTCAGCCACAGGTCGTCCCACCAGCGCATGGTGACCAGGTCGCCGAACCACATGTGGGCCAGCTCGTGCAGCACCGTCTCGGCGCGCCGCTCCCGCGAGAAGTCGGTGACCCGGGACCTGAAGATATAGCTCTCCAGGATGGTGACCGCGCCCGCGTTCTCCATCGCGCCTTCCTTGAACTCGGGCACGAAGAGCTGGTCGTACTTGGTGAACGGGTACCGGACCCCGAACGCCTCGTGGTAGAAGTCAAAGCCCCGCTTGGTGGTCTCGAAGAGCTCCTCGGGGTCCAGGTACTCGGCCAGCGACTGGCGGCAGTAGATGCCCAGCGGGACGCCGTCGTGGGTGTCGCGGACCACGTGGTAGGGCCCGGCCGAGACGTGGGTGATGTACGTCGAGATCGGCGGCGTCGGCGGGAAGTGCCACTTCCGGACGCCGTCGGACGCCGGGGACCCGCCCTCGGCGTCAGGGGCCTGGTTGGACACCACGACCCACTCCGGCGGCGCGAGCACGGTCAGCTCGTAGGCCGCCTTGAGGTCGGGCTGGTCGAAGCACGCGTAGATCTGGTGCGCGTCGAAGGTCTCCAGGTCGGAGTACATGTACACGTTGCTGTCGGCCGGGTCGGTGAACCGGTGCAGGCCCTCGCCGCTGCG
>WRBL01000144.1 GCA_009784565.1 Streptosporangiales bacterium
ATCGCCACGCGCTATCTCGGCCCCGCCCCGCGGATCGGGCAGCGCGTCCGCGTCGTCGGGGTGCGCTACACCGATCACATGTCATTCGCCGTGACCAGCGACGAATCCTGAACCGGGGAACCGTGCCTGAACTCTACGCCAGCGGCACCTGGGCCGAGCGCGACGGGACCGCGTCGAGTTCGGCCAGGGTCGCGGAGCGCCTCAACGCCGCGATCGGGACGATGCTCGCGGCCGGAGCGCGCTCCGGTTCCCTCCGCGGCGATGTCCCGCCCGATGACGTCACCTCGATGCTGCTCGGGGTGTTCCTGTCGACGGCGGCCAGCGGCGGCAGCGCTGAGCAGCGAAGCCGCCTTTTGGACCTCCTCGTCGACGGCCTGCGGCCCGCTCCGGGCGGCGAGTGACGGTGCTTGATGTCAAAAATTGACGAATTCCTGTGAATCGAGGGTAGACGGTGACCTGAATCGGAAGCTAACGTCTTCATCCGGAAATCCGCCGTTTTCAGATGGAAGGCGACATGACGGCATGACTCAGGAAACTACCCCTCACGACGACCGCGTGCCCGGCGGATCCGGCTTCAGCGTGGCCGACCGGCTGGAACGGCTGCCCTTCAGCGGGTTCCATCGCAACTTCCTGCTCATGGTGACCGCGGGCGAGTTCGTGGAGACCCTGATGCTCCTCGGCAACGGGGTCGTCCTGGCCCTGGTGGCCAAGGTCCTGAACTTCTCGCCGGCGGTCAGCACCTGGGCCATTCCGGTGTCGTTCTTCGTCGGGGAGTTCTGCGGGGCCATCGCGTCCGGGTACGTGGCCGACAAGCTGGGACGGAAACAGGTCTTCGTCTACGACCTGCTGGTCTTCGGCATCGGCATGATCCTGGCCGGGTTCATGAGCAACGCCGCGCTGATCGCGCTGTTCGTCTTCATCGGGGGCATCGGGGTCGGCGGGGAGTTCCCCGTCGTGGACACCTACACCGCGGAGATGTTCCCGGGCCGGGACCGGGGCCGCCGGATGGCGACCGTCTACACCATCGCCGTCCTGGCGGCGCCGATCATCGCCGCCCTGGCCTACATCGTCTCCCACCCGGCCGCGGGGCCGGACTCCTGGCGGATCCTCATGTGGACGATGGGCGCCCTGGGCCTCATCGTGTGGATCATCCGCTTCAAGGTGCCGGAATCGCCCCGGTGGTACGAGAGCACCGGGCAGTACGAGAAGGCCGACGCCCTGATGACCCAGATCGAGGACAGGGTGAAGCGGGAACGGGGCCTGTCCGAACTGCCGCCGGTCGCCGAATCCGTGCGGGTCACGCCGAGCCGGGCCAGGTACTCCGACATCTTCGCCCCGGACCTGCGCAAGCGCACCGTCATGATGCTGGTGTTCCAGTTCTTCCAGAGCGGCATCTTCTACGGCTTCACCGCGCTGGCCCCGACCTTCCTGCTGACCAAGGGCATCAGCCTGGTGCACACGCTGCTGTTCAGCATGATCATCTACGCGGGTTTCTTCGTCGGCAGCGTCGTCAGCATCTTCATCATCGACAAGGTGGAGCGTAAGCACGGGATCATCGCCACGGCGATCACCGCCGGAGTGCTCGGCACGCTGTTCGCGGTCGTCGCCAACACCGCCGTCGTCGTGGTCCTCGGGTTCCTGACCACGTTCACGCTCTGGATGTTCTCGAACTTCCTGCACACCTACCAGGCCGAGGTCTTCCCCACCCGGGTGCGGTCCACGGCGGCGGGCACCGTCTACAGCGTGAGCCGGGTCTCCACCTCGCTGTTCACGTACATCATCACGACGATCTTCCTTCCGCACGGCCTGCTGCCCACCTTCGGCCTCATCTGGGTGTTCATCGTGATCGTGGTCGCCGACATCGCGGTGTTCGGCCCCAGGACATCCCAGCTCAAGGTGGAGGAGATCGCCCAGTAGCCCCGGCCTGCGTCACCCGGAGGCCCGGCCGCCCGCCGGGCCTCCGCGCGCGCTACCAGGTGACGGGAAGCTCGAAGACGCCGTAGATGGACACCTCGTTCTTGAACGGGAGCTCCGACACCGGCTTCGCCAGCTTCAGCGTCGGGATCCGCCGGTAGAGCGTGCTGTAGACGATCTCCAGCTCCAGGCGGGCCAGGGGATGGCCGAGGCAGTTGTGCGGGCCGAAGCTGAACGCGAGGTGGCTCTTGGCGTTGGCCCGCGTGATGTCGAGCCGGTCGGGGTCGGCGAAGACTTCCGGGTCGCGGTTGCCGATGTCGTTCGGCATGATGACGGGGTCGCCGGCCTTGATGACCTGCCCCTCGAACTCGATGTCCTCGAGGGCGTGGCGCCGCCGTCCGCCGTGGGTGATCGTGAGGTAGCGCAGCATTTCCTCGACCGCGCCGCTCACGATCTTCGGGTCGTCGCTGTTGTCGCGGAGCAGCGCGAGCTGGTCGGGGTGCTCCAGGAACGCGAGCGTGCCGAGGGCGATCATGTTGGCGGTCGTCTCGTGCCCGGCGAACAGCAGCAGCACCGCGATCTGCACGGCGTCGGGGAGGGTGATCTCCTCGCTGCGGACATAGGTCACCAGCTCCGACAGCAGGTCGTCGGAGGGCTCAGCCAGCTTCTTCTCCAGCAGCTGGTACAGGTAGCCGCCGAGGGCCCGGGTGGCCTCCTGCCGCTCCTCGGGGGTCCGGGCGAAGTTGAGGATGTCGCCGGAGTGCTTCTGGAAGAACTCGTGGTCGTCGTAGGGGACGCCGAGCAGCTGGCAGATCACCAGGGACGGGATCGGCAGCGCGAACGCCTGCATCAGGTCGACGGGCTTGTCGCCGGCCAGCATCTCGTCGATCTTGTCGTCCACGAACTTCTGGATGGCGGGCCGCATGGCCTGCACCTTCTTGACCGCGAACGGTGCGGTCACCATGCGGCGCAGCCGGCCGTGCTCCGGGTCGTCCATCAGGATGAAGCCGACCGTTGACCCGCCCTTGTGGCCCTTCGGCATCGGCACCGGAGACGGGTAGCTGGGATGACCGCCGTCCGCGCTGATCCGCGGGTCGCGCAGGAGCTTGCGCTGGTCCGCGTGGTTCATGACCAGCCACGGGGTCATGCCGTTCCACAGCTTCACCTGGTGGACCGGGCCCTGCTCCTGCAGGTCCTTCAGGCCGGGCGGCGGGTCGAACGGGCAGCCGGGCGCGCGCTGCATCGGGTACTCGGGGGTCGGGGTGGTCACGGCGGGGGCCTCCTCAGGATGTGACGGGTGCGGTGAACAGGCCGACCAGCGCGTCGATCAGCATCGTCGCGGTGTCGGGCCAGGATGTCGCGGTGGTGTCGTCGGCCAGCCCGCGCTCGTGCCGGGCGACCACGTGCAGGATCAGGGAGTTGGCCATGTCGTCGCGGGCGGTGCGGACCGCGTCGGGCAGGCCGGACAGGCAGCCGTCCACGGCGGCGAGCACGGTCCCGATGGCCGGGGTGGCGAAGGTGGCCTCCAGCAGCAGATGCCGCAGCCGGGGGTCGGCCAGGACCTGGACGGCGAACCGGGCGAAGTAGCTGGGCGGGCCCAGCGTGGCCAGGTGCTCGGTACTCGGCCGGACCAGGCAGGCGATCCAGTCCCGCAGCTCGCCGGAGCCGTCGGCGGCGGACGCCATCCGGGCCCGGATCCGCTCGATTTCCCCGGAATGCCGCTCGATGATCGCCTTGATCAGGCCGTTCTTCGTCCCGAAGTGGTAGCCGACGGCGGCCGTGTTGCCCTGCCCCGCGGCCTCGCTGATCTGCCGCGCCGATACCGCCGCGACCCCGCGGGTGGCGAACAGCCGCTCGGCCGCCGTCATGATCAGGTCCCGGGTCGCCGTGACGTCTCTGGTTCCGGGCATGAGACCAGTGAAGCGCGCGCCCGGGTTTTAAGTCAAGCGATTGATTTAAATCCGTTGCGGACCGGGCAGCGCCGGTTACCGTCGTCGGGTGAGATACCGTTACCTGGCCGGCGCGAGCGCGGCCCGGACCGGGGACGAGATGTCCGGGCCCGCGCTGCTCCTGCTCGGGTTCGCGGTGACCCGGGCGCCCGGCACCGGGTCCCTGCTGCTGTCCGCGCTCACCCTCGGGGCAGCCGTCGGCGGCCCGGCCTTCGGAGCCATGCTAGACCGCAATCATCATTCCGAACGGATCCTCGCCGGCTCTCTCGTCGTGTACGCCGCCGGGCTCGTCGCGGTCGGGGCGGGCCTGGGCCGGATCCCGCTGCCGCTGCTGACCGTTCTCGCCGGGGCCGCCGGGCTGGCGGGCCCGGCGGTCGCGGGCGGGTGGACCTCGCAGGCACCGCGCGTGGTGCCCCGGGGGGAACTGGGCCGGTTCTCCGCGCTGGACGCGATGACGTTCGGCACGGCTAGCCTGGCCGGCCCCGCTCTCGCCGCGGCGGCCGCGGCCGGGTTCGGAGCCCGCCCGGCTGTCATCATCGCGGCCGCGCTGGTCGCCCTGGCCATGCCCGCCGCATGGATGCTGCCCGCGACCCCGGTTTCCAGGGATCCCGCTCGCGCCGGACCCCTGCGGCAGCAGGTAACGGCGGGAGTAGCGGCGATCGTTCGGAATAAAGACCTGGGGCGGGTGACCGCGACGTCGGTGATCTCCTATGCCGGGGTGGGCATGCTCCTCGTCTGCTGTCCCCTGCTCGGCCAGCAGCGCCTGGGCGCGGCGTCGCGGGGCGCGCTGCTGATCAGCGCGGCGGCGGTCGCGTCCCTGCTCGCGAACGCGGTCCTGGCCCGCCGGCCGCCGCGCGACCCGCGCGTTCTCGTCCTGGCCAGCACGCTGCTGATGGCGGCCAGCCTGGCCCTGGCCGCGGTCGCGCCCGGCTGGCTCACCCTGGCGGCCGTCGCCCTGAGCGGCCTGGGGGAGGGGCCGCAACTGACCGGGCTGCTGGCGGTCCGGCACGCCGAGGCCCCGCCCGGGCTGCGCGCGCAGGTCTTCACCACGGCGGCGAGCCTGAAGATCGGCGGCCTGGCCGCCGGAACCGCCCTGGCCGGCCCGCTCGCCGCCGCGTCGGTCCCCGCGTGCCTGCTGACCGCGGCCGTCCTCCAGCTCGCCGCCGCGGCCTTTCTCGCCAATCTGCTCAAACGTCCCGCGCGAAAATGATCATGGATTCAGGGGTGTTCGCCGAAATGTGTCTCGCGTAGCCTCAGACCCGAAATGGCGGAAAACGCGGGAGGTTCTCCGATGTCCGGTCAATCCGAAATCCAGCCCCTGCGGTTCCTGCCCTCGCCGGTTCCGTACGATCCCAGCCCGGAAATGCGGGACCTGATGGCGAAATGCCCGGTCAGCAAGGTGGCGCTGCCGGACGGCTATCCAGTGTGGGTATCGACCGGCTTCCAGGAAACGCGGGAGGTCATGATCGACCAGCGATACTCCCGCGAGCTGGTGTTCGCTCCGGGCGGGAAAGTATTCGGAGTGGACGTGGCGGCGGAAGGCGGCATTCTCGCCATGGACCCGCCGGACCACACCCGCCTGCGCAAGCTGGTGTCGGGCGCGTTCACCGAAAGGCGTATCGCCGGGCTCCGCCCGCAAGTGACGGAGATCGTGGACGACCTGATCGACGGGATGCTCGCCGGGCCGCGCCCGGCGGACCTGGCGGGATCGTTCTCCCGGGTGCTGCCGTCCCGGGTGATGTGCCTGCTGCTCGGCGTCCCGGCGGAGGACACCGCCCAGTTCCGCGGCTGGTCGGACCAGTTCTTCGGCGCCTGGAGCCGGCCCCAGGAAGAGGTACTCCAGGCGTTCGCCGCCCTGGGTGCCTACATGGCGGACCTGATCGCCCGGAAACGGACGGAACCGGCGGACGACCTGATCAGCGTGCTCGTTGACGCCCGTGACACCGGCGGCAAACTTTCCGAGACCGAGCTCGTCAACTTCTGCATCGCGCTGCTGGCCGCCGGATACGAGACCACCGCCAACATGATCAGCCTGTCGTTCGCGCTGCTGTGCCAGAACCCCGCCGAGCTGGCCCGGCTCCGCGCGGACCACGGCCTGATCCCCCAGGCCGTGGAGGAACTGCTGCGCTACGTGATCCTCTCCGGCACCGGCAACATCGGGCTGCCGCGCGTCACCCGGGAGGAGGTCAGCCTCGGCGGCATCACCATCCCGGCGGGGGAGATCATCATCCCGGCGTTCAACTACGCGAACCGTGACCCCGCCGTGTTCGAGGATCCCGACCGCCTCGACGTGACCCGCGACCCCCGGACCCACCTGGCGTTCGGCGCCGGCGCGCACTTCTGCCTCGGCGCGCAGCTGGCCCGTCTGGAACTGCAGGAGGCGTTCCGGGGGCTGCTGGCCCGGCTGCCCGGGCTGCGGATGACGGTGCCCCTGCCGGAGCTGGAGTTCCGCGAGGACCAGGCCATCACCAGCGTGCTCGAACTCCCCGTCACCTGGGACGACGCCTAGTTCCGGCGGTGGCTCGCGAGCACGTTGATACGGTAGTCCGGTATTCAAACGCGCGCGACGACGGAGGAACGTGTGGAGACACGGCGGCTCGGAACGAACGGCCCGGAACTATCGGTTGTCGGCCTCGGCTGCAACAACTTCGGCATGAAACTCGACGCCGGCGCGAGCGCGGCCGTGATCAACGCGGCCATCGACGCCGGGATCACGCACCTGGACACCGCCGAGATGTACGGCGGCACCAAGTCCGAGGAGTTCATCGGCGCGACCCTCGGCAAGCGCCGGGACGACGTCGTGATCGCGACGAAGTTCCTGCCCCGGCCGAAGGACGAGGCCTACACCCCGGGCGCGCTGCGCCGCCGCATCACCGAGGCGGTCGAGGGAAGCCTGCGCCGCCTGCGGACCGACCGGATCGACCTGTACTACCAGCACTATCCCGACGCCGACGCGCCGGCCGACGAGGCCCTTGAGACCCTCGACGAGCTGGTCCGCCAGGGCAAGGTGCTGCACATCGCGTCGTCCAACGTGAGCGCGGAGCAGCTCAAGGAGTCCGCGTCGGTCTCCGCGGACAAGAAGCTGGCCGCCTTCACCGGCACCCAGCTGGAGTGGAGCCTCCTGCACCGCGACGCGGAAGAGGACGTCATTCCCGCCGCCCGGGAGGCCGGGCTCGGCGTCGTGCCGTACTTCCCTCTCGCGAGCGGCATGCTCACCGGCAAGTACAAGCGGGGCGAGGTCTTCCCGGAGGGCTCCCGCTTCGACAAGATGGGCCACTTCGCCGACCGGTTCGCCGGCGAGGACTCCTACGACCGGGTCGAGGCCCTCACCGCGTTCGCGAAGGACAACGGCCACTCGGTGGCGGAACTGGCCGTGGCCTGGCTCGCCGCGCAGGACGGCGTGGCCTCGGTCATCGCCGGCGCGACCACCCCCGAGCAGGTCCGCGCCAACGCCGCCGCCGGCGAGTGGGCGCTCACCCCGGAGCAGCTTCGCTCCGTCCCCGGGTAAGCGCCCGCCCGGGGATCAGTGAACCAGCGGAGTGTCGACGAGATGCTCCGCCAGGAACCACGCCTGCAGTTCGCCGGTGCGGATGACGTCGGAGACGACGAGGTCGTTGGTGCCGTCGTCTCCCTCCCTGGCGGCCCGCTCGGCGAACTCGTGGGCGTGGGCCAGGATGAGCTCGTGCGCCTCCAGCAGGCGCGTGATCATCGCGGGTACCTCCTCGGCGCCGTCCGGCGGCCGGGGTACCTGGGTGATCTCCGCGACGTGCCTCGGGTCGCCGACGGCGATGCCGCCGAGGGTCTGGACCCGCTCGGCGAGATGGTCGATGATGACGAGCTGCTCGCCGGCGTGTTTGTCCAGCAGCAGGTGGACCTGGTAGAACGTCGGGCCGCGCATCAGCCAGTGGTATTTCTTGTACAGGGCGTACAGGATCTGGGTGTCGGCCAGCAGCTGGTTCAGGTGCTGGCAGGAGTCCATGCGGGTCTCGAATGACAGTCCCAGCGGGAACTGCCGTACGGTCCCGAACTCCTGGACCTGGTGACTGTCGTGCTGCAGCCGCGGCTGTGGCAGGGCGATATCCATGCCATTGCCCCCTACTCTCGGCATGTAATCAGATGGCTACATATTAAATAAGCCGAGGGAGCCACCCCGATCGGGGGTGGCTCCCTCGGCTGTGAACCTGAGAGGCCGAAGAACGTTCAGCTGATGTGAGTGAAGGCGACGCAAACGGCGGAGATAAGCGCGGCGGGGGCCACGGACGTGATGCCGGCGACCAGCAGGCGGTCACGGAGGCTCTGCTGGGAGATAACGGTCTGCGGGGTCACGGTCTGCGAGAGAGCGGTCATGGTAGCGGGACCTTCCAATGTTCAAACGGCCTGGCGAGCGGCATGTTTGGCGACTCGTCCTTCTGATGACCAGTGTGCGGCACCGGGTGCCACGGAGCTTAGGGACCTTAGTCCCCGCGTTCCGCCGAAAGTCCCTATCTAACTGGACATGCCGCCGTCGACCGGCAGGGTCGCGCCGGTCATGAAGGAACTGTCGTCGCCGGCGAGGAAGAGCATGGCGCGAGCGATTTCGTCGGGTGCCGCGTGCCGGGCCAGCGGGATCATGTTCTCGAAGACGGCGGCCGCGGTCGCCTGGTCGGCGCCGGTCGCGGCGACCTCGACTCCGTGCTGGAACTCATTGTCCACCGGGCCGGGGTGAATGGTGTTGACGCGGATGCCGCGCGGCGCGAGTTCGGCGGCCAGGGTGCGCATCAGGCCGACCTGGGCGTGCTTGGCCGTGGAGTAGCCCGCGATGTTCGGCGCGGCGGTCAGGCCCACCACGCTGGAGGTGATGATGACCGACGCGCCGGAGGCCAGATGCGGGACGGCGTGCTTGCACAGCAGGAACGCGCCGCGCACGTGAACGGCGAGCGTCGCGTCGAACGCGTCCTCCGGGTACTCGGCGATCGGCGCGGTCGCCCCGGCGATCCCGGCGTTGGCCACCACGATGTCAAGGCGCCCGAACCGCGCGACCGCCTGGTCGACGGCCGCCTTCACCTGCGCGGAGTCGGTGACGTCGGCGACCGCCCAGCCCGCGGTGTCGGGGCCGAGTTCGCCCGCGCCCGCCCGCAGGCCCGGCTCGGAGGCGCCCGCCAGGAAGACCCGGGCCCCCTCCCGCGCGAGCGCCCGCGCGGTCGCCATGCCGATGCTGCCCTCGCCGCCGGTGATGATCGCGGCCCTGCCCTCAAGTGTTCCCATCCGGCCATCCTGGCACCGGCCCGCGCGCCCCGGTAGCCTGGACCGTCGTGCCTCCCCTTCTTCCGCTGCTCGCGTCCGGTCTGGCTCTGATGTTCGGAAGCGCGGTGGAGGCGGCCAGCGGCTACGGGGTGGCCGTAATAGCGCTCCCGGTCCTGGACCTGGCCTTCCCGTCGCACATGCCGGCCCTGCTGATCCTGGTCGGGATTCCGCTGGTCGTGCTGATGGTGGGAATCGAGCGAAGGCACATCGATGTGCCGGTCGCGTCCCAGATCTCCGCAGGCCTGATCGTCGGGACCGTCGCGGCCATCCCGGTCCTGGACCTGGTGTCCGGCCGGTCGCTGCGACTGCTGTTCGGGTGCGCGACTGTGGTGGCACTGGTCGTCATGACGGTGCTGCGCGGCGGGGTGACGCGGACGCCGGCCCGGTCCTTCGCCGCGGGCGCCGCGTCGGGGTTCATGGGAACCGCGACCGGTATCGCCGGCCCGCCCCTGGCCGTGGTGTTCGCCCGGGAGCACGGGCCGAGGATCCGGGCCACCCTGGGCGTGATCTACGCGGTCGGGGCGGCTCTGTCTGTCGGAGCACTGGTGGTTGCGCACCGTCTTGACCAGGCTGACCTGTGGCTCGCGCTCCTGCTGACCGTACCGGTCATCGCCGGGTTCCTCGCGGGCCGGCTCCTGCTCAGGCGCGTGGGGGCGCGGTTCCTGCGCGGCGTGGTCCTCGCGGTGGTCGCGGTCTCCGCCGCGCTCCTTTTCCTGGGCGCCCTCTAATATCCGATATATCGATAAAAATCCAGTATTGAAGGTGATTAACAAAAAATTTACGTTAACGGGAGATCAGTTCGAAGGAGAACAATCTTGCCGAACCTGCAGCTGGCCGCGCATGGCTGACACCGTCCGCGGCACCGTCCCGGCAACTGCCACCCGCGGCGGGGGATACCTGACCACCCTCACCGCGTTCGCCGCGGTCGCGGTCGCGGCATCGGCCTTCGATTCGGTCACCCGCAACCTGACGCTCCCGCTGATCCTCAAGGACCTTCACCTGACGGTGGGGGTCGGCAGCGACATCGTCGGCGGCGGCTTCGCCATCACGGCGATCTGGAACTGGGTGATCGGGCCGCTGGCCGACCGGCGGGGCCGCAAGCGCGCCTTCCAGGCGACGCTCGCCGCCGCCGGCCTGTTCAGCGGGCTCACCTCGATCGTGACCCAGCAGTGGGAGTACGTGATCATCGCGATCCTGTCCGGAGCCTGCCTGGTCGTGCAGACCTCGGCCGAGGTCCTGATCGCGGAGGAGGCGCCGCCCCGGTTCCGCGGACTGATGATGGGGATCGTCATCGCGATGTTCTCCGGCGGGGTGCTGGTCGTCGGCCTCCTGGGCAACGTGCTGCTGCCCTCCGGCCACTGGCGGGTCATGTACGTGATCGCGTTCTTCCCGCTGGTGCTGGCGGTCCTGGCGGAGTTCTGCATCAAAGAACCGGAGCGTTCCAAGGAAGTCCTCCGGCTCCGGAAAGCCGGGGACGCCGAGCTCACCCACCGGGTCAACGTCGAGAAGGCCAGGCAGAGCACCTGGCGGCAGCTGTTCGCCCCGGACCTGCGCCGCCAGACGATCATCATGTCGGCGGGCGGTTTCTTCGTGAACGCCACTCCCGTGCTCGTACTCGCCCTGTCGGCCACCTACTTCACGCTGTATGACCACCTGCCGATCGGATCCATCGCCGGGGCCGTCACCCTGGAGGCCGTGGCGGCCCTGGCCGGAGGCCTGCTGGTCGGCTTCGCGTCGGATTACATCGCGCCGCGGACGCTGATGGTGACCTTTTCCCTGGCCGGAGCGGTCGCCATCGCGCTCATGGCCCGGCACGGCGGCACGAGCTGGATGATCTTCACCATGGTCCTGTTCGGGTTCTTCGGCCAGGGCGCCCTCGGCACGTGGCCCCGGTTCATCTCCGACTCGTTCCCCACCCGGGCCCGGGGCACGGCGCAGGGATTCGTCGTCGGCATGTTCTTCGCCAGCAACATCATCTCGCCGGTGATCTACGGCAATATGATGGGCGCCGGCGAGTTCGCGGGCACCTGCGCCGTCGCCGCCGCGTCCGCCGCCCTGGGCGCGGTCATCCTCGCGTTCGGCCGCGCGGTCCCCGTACGCGCCGAACTGGAGGACATCTCGCAATAGCTCCTCCGGGTTCCGGTGCGCGGGGGCCTCCTCACGGAAGGTCCCGGGCGGCGCGCAGGTACGCGCGCTCCGCGGCGTTCTCCGTCCGGGCGGCGGCCCGGTCGTACGCGGCGGCCGCCTCGGCAGCACGGCCCAGGCGGCGCAGGAGGTCCGCGCGGACCGCGTGGTAGACGTGGTAGCCGTCCAGGCCGGCGAGGGTGTCCACGATCTCCAGGGCCGCCCCCGGGCCCTCGACCTCGGCGACGGCGACCGCCCGGTTCAGTGCCACCACCGGGGTGGGCGTGAAGGCCGTGAGCTGGTCGTACAGGGCGAGGACCTGCCGCCAGTCCGTGTCCGCCGCCGTCCGGGCATCGGCATGCACGGCGCTGACGGCCGCCTGGATCTGGTACGGCCCCGGCCGGTTCTCCCGCAGGCAGCGGCGGACGAGCGCGTGCCCCTCGGCGATCAGGTCCTGGTCCCACCGGTCCCGGTCCTGGTCGGCGAGCAGCACCAGGTTCCCCTGGCCGTCCGCCCGGGCCGGACGCCGGGCCTCGGTCAGCAGCATGAGGGCGAGCAGGCCCCGCGTCTCCGGTTCGTCCGGCATCAGGCCGGTCAGGAGCCGGCCCAGCCGGATGGCCTCGGCCGCCAGTTCCGGCCGGGCGAGCGCGGAGCCGGAACTCGCGGTGTGGCCCTCGTTGAAGACCAGGTAGATGACGGTCAGCACCGCGCGCAAGCGGTCCGGAAGGTCGGCGTCAGCCGGCACGCGGTACGGGATCCGCGCGTCGCGGATCTTGCGCTTGGCCCGCACCAGCCGCTGCGCCATGGTCGCCTCCGGGACCAGGAACGCCCGGGCGATCTCGGCGGTGGACAGGCCGCCGAGCAGCCGCAGGGTCAGCGCGGTCCGGGCCTCGGGCGCGAGCGCGGGGTGGCAGCAGGTGAATATCAGGCGGAGCCGGTCATCGCGCACGGGCCCCTCCTCCTCGTGGACGTCATCGGCGGGACGCAGCAGCGCGGCCTCGGCGTGCCGTTCCTCGCGGACGGCTTCGCGGCGGAGCCGGTCGACCGCCCGGTTGCGGGCGGTGGTGATGATCCAGCCCGCCGGGTTCGGCGGCGGGCCGGCCTGGGGCCAGCGGTCCACCGCCGTGGCGAAGGCGTCCTGGACCGCCTCCTCGGCGACGCTGATGTCACCGAAGCGGCGGACCAGGACGGAGACCGCCCGTCCGTATTCCTCCTGGAACACGCGGGCGATCTCCTCGGGAGACATGTCCAGGTCAGGCCTCGCCCTGGAACGGGCGAACCTCGATAGGCAGCAGACGCACGGCCGCCGCGTACTTGCGGGCCCAGCCGAGCGCGGCGTCCAGGTCGGGCACCTTGATGATGGTGAACCCGCCCATGTGCTCCTTGCCCTCGGCGTACGGGCCGTCCGTGGTCACGGCCTCGCCGTCGCGCATCCGCACCACGGTGGAGGCCTCCGGGCCGTGCAGCCCGCCGGCGAACACCCAGACGCCGGCCGCCTGCATCTCGTCCTGGACCGCGCCCAGGTCCCGCATGATCGGGTCCAGGACCTCGGGCGGCGGCGGGTTCCCGACGGGCTGGTGCATCGCGAGCAGATAATGCTTCATCGTCGCTCCTCAGTGCCGTGGCTGGCCTGTGACCAGCCTCTCAGCACTTACACGAACGGCGGCACCCCGGATCGACACCCGACCGGAATCTTTTTCAGCGGCCCGTCCCGCGGGTCACCGCTTCGGCGGCGGCAACGGTGACGGCCGTGACCACGCCGACCGACGGCCACGCGCCGATGCGCTTGGCCAGCGGATGGGAACCGCCCATCGCCGCCAGGTACAGGACGCTGAGTCCGGCCGCGGCGGCGGGCCCGGCGGCCCGGTTCCAGTCCCAGGCGCAGTAGGCGCCGGCGGCGGCGAACAGCGCGCCGCCCAGCTCGCGGCGGCCGGTCTGCCGCGCGACGAGGAACCCGCCGACGAGCCCGGTCGCGGCGACCGCGGACGACATGGGAATTCGATGATCGCTCATGAAACTCCAGGGTATCGTCACGGCGGGGAAGGGATAATGGCGCCGCCGAGCCTGACACCGAACCGGAAAAGAGGCCCTGCTCGTGACCGCTCCCGGACGCCGGCACGTCGCCGTGCTGGTCTCGGGCCCTCGACGGCATCGTCGAGGGGGTCGAGCACGAAGGCCGGTGGGTGCTGGGCGTCCAGTTCCATCCCGAGGACAATGACGGTGCCGGGGCCAGCGGGCGGGAACTGCGCCTGCTCGTGGACGGCCTGCTCGCCGCCGCCCGCCCCTGACCCGGATTTTTTAACGGCCCCGGTACAGGTCCGTGATCAGGGTGACGGCGGCCGTGACCGCGGGGTGCGGGTCGTCGCGCCACCAGGCCAGCCGCACCGGGACCGTCGGGGCGTCCCGCAGGGGCCGGTAGGCGACGCCGGGGCGCGGGTACTGCGCCACCGTCGACTCGGGGGTCACCCCGACGCAGCGGCCCGCGGCGATCGCGGTCAGCCAGTCGTCGATGTCGCCGGTGGGCTGCCCGGCCGGTCGGGAGCCCGGAGGCCACAGGTCGAGGGACGTCGTCCCGGTCCGCCGGTCGATGGCCAGGACCCGGTCGCTCAACTCGGCCAGCCGCAGTGACCGGCGCCGGGCCCACGGGTCGTCGGAGGCCACGGCGCAGTACCGCCGCTCCAGCCCGACGATCGTCTCGGCGAACCGGCTGCGGTCCGGCTCGGTGCGCAGCACGGCGACGTCGCAGGTGCCCTCGGCCAGGCCCGCGGTGACCGAGTTGGCCCGGATCATCCGCAGTTCGGTGTCCGGGTGCGCCGCCGCCCAGCGCCGCTGGAACGGCGTGGTGTGCTTGCCCAGCGCCGACCAGGCGTACCCGACCCGCAGCACCGAGTGCCCCGCGGCCGCTTCCCGGGCCACGTCGCTGGCCGCGGCCAGGGCCCGCCGGGCCGGGGCCAGGACCCGGCTTCCGGTGGCGGTGAGCGTGACCTCCCGGGTGGTGCGCCGGAACAGCCGGGCGCCGAGCGCGGCCTCCAGCGACGCGACCGACCGGGACACCGCCGCCTGCGACAGCCCCAGGTCGACGGCCGCGTCGGTGAAACTGCCCGCGTCCGCGACGGCGACCAGGCAGCGCAGCTGACGCAGCTCCACATTCATAACCATGACGCATTAATCCTACGCCTCATGCATTTTACGCAAGAGCCCGGCGGCCGCACGATGGCACCGTGAACGCGAAGACACAGGCGAGGATCCAGGGACCGGCCCTGATGCTCACCGGGGCCCTGTCCAACCAGCTGGGCGCCGCCAGCGGGGCCCTGGCCTTCCCGGTAATCGGCCCGGCAGGGGTGGTGGCGGTCCGGCAGTGGATCGCCGCGATCGTGCTGCTCGCCGCCGGACGGCCGCGCTGGCGCTCGTTCACCCGCGCGCAGTGGCGGCTCATCCTGGCGCTGGCCGTGGCCTACGGCACGATGAACCTGTCCCTGTATACGGCGGTCAGCCGTCTCGGCCTGGGCCTGGGGATGACGCTGGAGTTCCTCGGCCCGCTGTCGGTGGCGCTCGCGTCCTCGCGGGGGAACACCGATCGCCGCAAGGACCTGGCCTGCGCCCTGGCCGCCGCGGCCGGAGTCGCGGTGCTGGCCCGCCCCCGGCCGTCCACGGACTACGCCGGCATCGGCCTCGGGCTGCTCGCCGCGCTGTGCTGGGCCTGCTACATCCTGCTGAACCGGCAAATCGGGCGGAGCATCCCCGGGTCCCAGGGGTCCGCGGCGGCCGCCGGGGTCTCGGCGGTGAGCTACGTGCCGATCGGCATCGTGGTGCTGCTGCGCCACCCGCCGACGCTGGCCGCGCTCGGGTTCGCCGCCACCGCGGGCGTGCTGTCGTCGGCGGTGCCGCTGCTGGCCGACCTCCTGGCCCTGCGCCGGGTCCCGGCCGGGTACTTCGGCATGTTCATGTCCGTGAACCCGGTCTTCGCGGCCGGCGTCGGGCTGGTCATCCTGGGCCAGCGCCTGTCCTGGGAATCATGGGCCAGCATCGCCGTCATCGTCGGCGCCAACCTGGTGACCACCG
>WRBL01000145.1 GCA_009784565.1 Streptosporangiales bacterium
CGGCTGACCCGCCCGCGGATGTCCGGCCAGTCCGAATGCATCTCGGCTTTCCCTTGCACCTCGACGTCAGCCCTGGCCATTATGCTCCGGTCGCTGGCGTGGCCGCGTATGGGAGTCTCGCACGCACGACAGGATCGGGGATTTGAACCCCGGAGAGGCGTGAACCGCAACCGCATTATTAGTCCCGTAAAGCACCTGTTTTCTGACATACCGGCAGTGTCAGGCCGTGCCACTGGAGACAGCTCCTGCTGGTCAGCAGCAATTTCGGTTCTTTCCCGAATGCCGCCCCACACCGCCCTGTGCCGCCCGATGACGTCCAGTGCGGGAGCCCATGCGCCCACCACAGAATCGAGCACGGCGAGGAGTTATCCGCACTCTAACGGCTTACTCTGCAGCCTATGAACGGGAAGTCACCAACTCCTGGGGAACGAGGCAGCGCATCCGCCTGCTGCCCGTCTGCCCGCCGGGAGCAGCGTCGATGACGCGGCCTCGCGATTTACGCCACCCCTGATTGTCCGAAATCAACGGAGCCTGAGGTGAGCCAGTCCTGGAGCTGCCGATGGCGGAACTGATATGAAATTCCGGCCTCTCTCAGCAGACCCGCCCGCACAGCCCATCCGAGGAAATTCCCGAACCGAAGCGGCCCCCGTCCCCGCAAAGCATTCCAGATTACAGAAATATGGTACCGGATCCATATCTGGGCACTAAGCGAGAGCCAAGCCGTGACCCCGACTACTATCCCCTGCGCAGGCCCGGAAATGATTCCATAGACGAGCCCGAATGCGAGACCGAACGCAATTCCCGCAAGACCATTATCTCGAATTACTCTCCGAGGGCTAGGCGCCCCGCGCGAGAAGATCGAAACTTTCCTTGCGAGCCCGCGCTTAAGCAAATCCACGATCTTCCCCACTAGAATACGCGAGAGCGCACCGCCAAGCCCGAGAGCGAGCCCATTCACGACCCCAAACATAATTTCCGACTCAAATCCGCTCCAAAATTCCTGTCCGGAATAATGCATGAACACCAGCAGGCGCACGGAAACAAGTGAATACGAAATCGATGACGCGAGCGAGCCCGCAATGGCGTATGTAATTCCATACGCAAAGCCAAGAGAAATATCCCGGACAAGACCATCCTTAACCCTGCCCTGAAGCATATCTGAAATCAAATCCGTGAATGCATTCGCGCATCCGTACATAATCGCATACATAAGCCCGTAGATAAGACCATACCAGCGTCCATGGATAATAGCATATCCAACCCCTACGACCAGTCCAATCGCAATCCCATTCGCCAGTCCGACCCCAAGCAGGGGCGTAAATTTTTTCTGATTGGAAGTCTTCCGCGAAACAGGCTCGCCGGGGAAAAACACCCCGTTCTTTCCCAGAATGAAAACCGAGGTCCACGCGGATTGAATGATCAGCTCGCCATGCTTCATACTCGCACCGACCACTGAGGCCACGAGAAAGGGAAGTAGCAGGAGAACAGCGAAAGGAATTTGCGCCACAAATCTCTCACGAGGGCGCCGTTTCCACTCTTCCAGATTGATATCAGTCGCCGACCAGCCATAACTAGACTGCCGCGCGAGATCATCGGCAAGGCTGGTCAGCCAGCGCCGTACCTTCGGATAGGTATACGGTGTTCCTTCTCGGTTAAGAAGAACAGCGGAAGGAACGTATCCGTTGAACAGCAGATTTTCTACGTACGCGGAGTAGTCGCTTCCCGTCACGCCTTCCAGGGGGAGCAACTGTGCGGGATGATGCCCCCCGCCCCGGAATGTGGTAAGGGCCTGGGTGAGTTTCCAGGGCGTTGCGAGTTCAGCGGCCAGGGGGCCGTTCGGATCCCGTTCCAGCATGTTCAACACTGGTTTCCAGCGGTCACGTTCGCCCGGCGTGCGGAATTGCTTGCGGAGGTAGGCTGACATTTCCATACCGGTCAGGCCGGACAGCTCAACATGCCGGGCCTTGTCAATCCCCTCGGCGAGCCTGCCGTACTCGTCGGGACGGCAGGTCAGTACGACCGGTGCGCGTTCGAGTCCTCGCATCGACGCGTTCAGGGCCCGTACGAGTGCCTGCGCCCGTTCCGATATACGACCCTTGGCCGGGTCCATCTCATCGAGGCCATCGACCAGTGGCAGGATCCGGCCCTCGGAGACGAGGGCCATCGCGCTTTGTTTCCCAAGCTGGAACTCTAGGGAGATTTGATCGGCGAGCCAGTCTTTCCACTTCTTCGCGGTGTCGAAGCAAGAAGCACTGACGAACACTGGAATCGGCGCCTTCGGATGCCTGAGCCGTTCTTCCAGGAGCCGGATCTGGAGTTCTAGCAGAAGAACGGTCTTGCCCGTTCCAGGGGCACCGAGTATTACCAGTCTCCGCGGAGACAGCGACTGGTAATACTCCAGAATCGATCGAAGGTTGCCCACATCGCGGCCGTCGGCCTCGCGGAGGCGACCGGAGCCCTGCACGTATTCGATATTCGCCGTGTCATCTCCGGGGACGTCGGTCCCGATCAGCCGCGACCGCTTTTCCTGGGCCTGCCCGAATACCAGCGCGGCAAGTCTTTCCTCGTCCTCACGGATTTTAGTGACCGGGCGATTGATGATATTGATATCGCGACCCGCATCATATACATCCCGGTACGCGTACGCTTTTCCCCGACGAGCGTCATCATCGCCCCAACTTGCGTTCACAACTCATCATCATATTCGCTCATCGGGCCGCTCGGCGCACCTTAGGCCGAGATGGTGTCGATATCTCGTCAGCACGTAAATCGATGAATCCAAATAAAGCAAATGAGCTGCATTAGCTCTCATCTAGATGTGATCTAGATCACATCTAGATTGGCACGCGGGGTCTAGACGCAATGAGTTCGGCTTCCCCATGGTTAACTTACGTTTCATATGTGATCAACGGGTGGACGACCGTCGCCAGGGGCGCGCCGTAGGGCTTCTCCTACTTCAGGCAGACATACATGGTCCCGCTGGCTAACGTGCTCCGACGGGACGGCAGTTCGATTCGCGGTTTACTAGGTAATCGCGCGAGCGCGGTCAAGCACCTCGGCTGTGACGCCGACCTACACGTCCCACATGGTCCGCGTGCTGGCATGGCCCGGCGGCCGGAAAGAAGAGCCCGCCAGCGGTCCCGTCGGGAATAAGAAGGGCGTCAAGCGCGGCCCCGGGGCCCGGTCGGGCCGACGGGACTATTCGCACCTGCCCCCGTTCCTGGTGTCCAGCGTTCCGGTGGTCAGATCAGTCTGGTCGACCTCCCGGGATAGGTGACGCTGCCGTCATAGCAGACGACCGTGGTACCGGTCAGCAGCCTGCCGACCAGGAGTTCCACATCATCTACCCGGTCGTCGTGTACCAGGTGAACCGCCGTGAGAGTACATGGCGGGTTCCGACCATCAGGTAATAGGTGAGCTCGGCTGAGGTCGTAACCGTCTTTCATCGGGAGCGGCGCGTCTTCGCGTCGCTCCCGATGAAGACGGCGCGAAAGCCCTGGCGATCCGCTGTCAGCCGCGGGCCCAGGAGCGGTAGGCGGCGATCCACTCGGCGCCGCGCGGGGCCGGGTCGGGCAGCGGCAGGTGGGTGACGCTGATGGGCTGGTGATGGCCGTCGCGGACGCAGTCGGCGACGATGCCGTCCGGGGAGTGAGTGAGTTTCTCCACCTTCACCGTGACGCCCAGGACCGTCGTCTCGAACGGCAGCTCAAGATGCTCGTCCATCATCACGACGAAGCCGGCTTGCTGCTCGTCCTGGTCCTGGGCATCGATCGTGGCCTCGTCGGTCAGCTCGCGCAGTTCTTCCTTGGTCAGTTCACGCACGGCCGACAGGGTAGGGGCACCGGCACCCGTTTCGGGGGCTTATGAGGCAGTTTTCACACGGCTGACTGGCCGAGTCCGCTTTCCAGACGCAAGAGGAGCCCCCGGGCTTCCTCGGCCTGGCGAGTGAGCATCCGGAACTCCACGATGTCGCCCAGCACGGCCACCCGGAGCGCGGTGCGGCCGAAGCCCAGGCCCCGCGCCGTCACCCCGTGGATCAGGCGGAACGGGATCATGCTGGCGCCCAGGCGGAGCGACGGCGGGATGCTGACGCCCGCGCCGACCCACTCGATCCGGTCCCGGTAGATGGTGACGATCGCTTCCTCTCCCGCGACCCGGGAGATGAAATCCATCATGAAGTTATCCACGGTGTCCCCTTATCTGCTCGATAGGTAGACGCGCGAGCCGATGCGGAGGATGACAAGGCTCGTTCGGTTTCAGGAGTTCTGGGTTGGCTGCTGGAGAGCGGCCCGGACGTGGCGGATGACGTGCCGGGCGACCCAGAGCAGGATGGCGGCGGCGTCGCGGTCGGCGGCCCAGACCAGCCCGGCCGGGGGCAGGGTCACCTCGTAGGACGGGCCGTCGTCACGGTGGTGCCAGGCGCCGAGCACGTCGATGTCGGGCGCCTCGCCTTCCGGCAGGGCCCCGCCGCCGGGGACGGTCGCCGCGATCATCAGGGACGACGCCCCGTACAGCCGGTCGGATTCGAGGTACCGGACCGTCAGCGTCCCCCGGGCCCCGCCGACCTCGAAGAAGCCGCTGGTCTCGTTCTCGGGCCAGTCGATCACGCCGTCGGCGTTGAGCCGCCCGATGACGTCGTTGACCTGCTGCCAGCTGAAGCTCCAGTCCTCCAGTTCGCCCGGGACCAGGTCGTAGGCGTGCCGGGTGTGGACCCGGGTCTCGGACGCCCCGAGGAACCGCGCGTACAGCAGGCCAAGCTCGGAGCGGTCGCAGGTCGCGGGGATCTGGAGAACGGTGCCGCCCGCGGTGGCCACGACGCCGGCTTCCCGGGTCTCGACCGTCCACTGGTGCCCGGCCGGGTAGTCCAGGATCGCGGCGAACGTGCCGAGAGTCTGCCGCAGGCCCTCGGCCAGGTCCGCCGGGTGCAGCGGCTCCTCGGCGACGGGCGCGCCGGGCAGGGAGCCGTCGGCCAGGGAGGCGAGGACCGCGGCCTGGTGGTCGCGGTAGGCGTCCGTCAGGAACCGGATGCGGCTGGTCTGCTCGGTGAGCAGGAACGGGGGCAGCCACGTCGTCAGGCAGCACTCGCCGCCGGGGGACAGTCCCCAGCCGCCGGTGACGTAGAGGGCGGGCGTGTCCAGGAGGGCGTCGTTCTGGGCGGCGCACCACCGGGCCTTCGCCTCGGGAGTGCCGGCCACGGGGACGTGGCTGCGCACGATCCAGCCGGGCCCGGCCCCGGTGTCGCCGGGCCGGACGGAAACCCGCACCGCGGGGTCGACGGGCAGGCTGACGTCGGCCTGGGAGGGGTGCCAGGTGAAGTCGAGGCCGCCGTCGTCCCGGGCGGCGATCCGGTACGGCAGGATGACCTGCCCGGCCGTGGCGAGCAGCGGGGCGACCGGGGTGAGCCCGCGGAGGGCGCCGCGGGCGAGCGGGACGTAGAGGGCGTCGCGCAGGCCGAGCAGTTCCCCGTCATCCGGCCGCGGGCCCGCGAAGGGATGGACGGAGACCGCGGGCGTGCCGGTGCCGTCCAGGCGGCCCAGCAGGTCCCGGGCGGTGGAGTACTGGTCGACGGCCAGGTATTCGGCCCACCGGCGGAACCACCCGCTCTCGTCGTCGAGGGTCAGGTGGCATTCGAGGATGAGGCGGCCGCCGGGGGCCAGGCGGAGGACGGACCGGCCGAGTTCGGCGTTGAGGCGGGCGATCAGGTCCAGGGTCCCGGGGGTGCGGGAGACGCCCGCGCGGACCTCGGTGGCGATGCGGAGGACCGGGCTGGCGTCCGGTCCGGTGCCGCCGGCGGGGGTCACGGTGATGGTCTGGGACTGCTCGTACGGCCACCAGGTGAAGCCGCCGGGAGAGGTGTCGGCCCATTCGGGGTCGTCGCCGGTGAACCGCTCGTACAGGCGGTTGAGCATCTCGGCCGCGGGGTCCCGGCCCTCGCCGGTCTCCCCCCAGGCCAGGCCGTGCCGGCACGTGGCCGCCAGGCCCACGCTGGAGTTCTCGTCCTCGGCGTCCCGGAGGTCCGGGTGGAGCAGGCGGCGGAAGAGCAGCGCCTGGCGGGCCACGGTCAGCAGTACTTCCCGCATGACGAGCGGCAGGTCGAGGCCGAGGGACGGGTCGGCCAGGGCCGCGGGCAGGTAGACGGTGTAGAGGTACTCCTGCCCGTCCGGGTCCTCCTCGGTCGGGCACGGCCCGAGGTGCCAGCCCCCGATGCCGTGGGTGGAGCCGGCGACTTGCAGGTCGAGATGGTTCATCTCCGCCAGCGCGGACCGCGCCTCCTTCACCGGGCCCCACGGAATCCGCACCGACAGCCGCAGGCCGTTGCCGGCGCACGGGTGATCATCGAGCGTGGCGACCACGAGAGCGGTCTGCGTGTCGTCCGCCTCTTTCCGGGCGATACTCCCGCCGGGGTAGGGCCCCCAGGCCATGGGGGTCTCGAAGGTCAGGACCGGGGCGGTCTTCCAGTTCCCCCACTCCCCCAGTCCCTCGGCCCGCATCTCGCGGCGCAGTTCGCAGAACGCCTCGGTGAGGGCGTCGGCCAGCGGGTCGCTGAAGGCGTCACGGGCGGGAGCGACGTGACGCTCGCAGTAGCGGGTGACCTCGTGCGCGCTCCCGTCCGGCCGCAGTTCCATGCCGGGATAGGGACCCCAGCCGTAGAGTTCGGTGTTGGCCTCGGGAGCCGGGCCGGGCCCGCCGTCGATCCAGGCGGTCAGGATCCCGTCGGCCCGGGCGGTCGCGACGGAGATCTGCTCGCGGACGCACCAGAGCGCGAAATCCTCGAGGGTGTCCGCGTTGTGCGGGCCGACGACGAAGACGCAGCCGATCGCGAGGGCCCGCGTGCCCATGCCGTCGTCCTCGACGGTCCAGCGGCTGAGGGTCGCCGCCTGGTTCAGCCGGTCGCAGGTCTCCAGCGCCGCGTCGAGGTCGTCGATCACGGTGACCGGGGTGACGACCCGGAGGACGCCCAGGTCCGGGGTATGCGCGGCTCCTTCGCCGACGCGGAAGAAGGTGGCGACCGGGCCGGACATCCAGGCGACGAGCTCAAGGTTCTCGGTCTCCCGGGTCCACTCGGCTTCGGCGTCGGTCTTGGCGCCGAGGCATCCGAGGATCCGTTCCCGAAGCATGATCGCGGCCGACAGGCCGTTCCCGAACGGGCTCATCTCCGCTCTCCCCCCAAAGCGTCACAACGCACATCGTGCGAACTGATCGCACATAGATGACGCGCAACCCGCACAAAGGGTTGCCAGGGCCGGGCCCGTTCCGGTGGGCGGGCGCCGTTAGCCGAGGTCCTCCCAGGTCCAGGGGTCGGCGGGGCTGCCGTCAGGGTTGCGGCCGAAGCGGTAGCGGGCCGCGTGGTCGTCCTGGACGAGGAAGAGGGCGAAGTGGCCTTCGGCCGGGAGGCGGCCGGTCAGGGTCCTCCCGTACTCTTCGGCGCCGAGGGCGCGCAGAAGCTGCAGCAGGCCGGAGAGGGCTTCGGCGTCCCGGAGCTCAACGCGATCGGCGGGGCAGCGTTCGAGCACGGCGGCGATCTCGGCGCCGGCGCCGTCCTCCGCCAGCATCTTCAGGATCAGGGCCAGGCTCCGCGGGTCATCGGGGCCGACCCGCTTGGCGAGGTCCTGCGGGTTCTGGCTCCGCACGCCGGCCTGCCGCATGGCGTCCAGAAGCTGGACGGCGCCGGACACGTCGCCGGGGGCGAGGTACGCGGCGGGGTCCCGGGCCAGGAGAACGCGGATCTGTTCGTCGGCGCCCAGCGCCTGGAGGGTGGCCAGCAGCCGGCCGACTCCCGCCCCGTCCTCGAGCGGCATCGTCCCGACCGGGTCGAGCGCGAGGAAACGCCGGAGCTTGTCCGTCCAGCCCGAGCTGGCCAGGACGTTGAACATGAAGGCCGCTTCGTCGGGCTTGTAGGAACCGTGAATGAACCGGAACGCGAAGGCCTCTTCGTGGTCGTTCAGGTCGACGCTCAGCGCGGCCCGGGCCCGCGGGATCCCGGCCCGCTCGGCGCGGGCGGCGAGGACCCGCGCCTGGTCCTCGGCGCCGGCCATGCGCAGTTCCAGGATCAGCGCCACGACCAGTTCCGGGTCGTCCAGGGCCGCGTGCCCGGCGGGGTCGCGGGCGATGAGGGCGGCGATCTGCGCGTAGGCGCCGGCGCCGCGGAGCCCGGCGATCAGGCGGATGACCCGCGCCGGGTCGCCGAGGGCGGCGCTCGCGGCCAGGCGGCCGGCCAGGACGGACGCCTGCGCCTCGCCCCCGGCCTTCCGGAGTTCTTCCACCAGGGTGATCGCCCCGTCGGGGTCCGCGCACTCGGCGCTGGCTCCCGGCTCGCGGCCGAGCAGGACGGACAGCTGCCGGGCGGCGCCGATCTGCTTGAATTCGTCGATCAGGTTGGCGACGCCCAGGGGGTCGGTGAGAGCGACCTGGTCGGCGACGGGCCACGGGAGTTCGCGGAAGTCGGGGAACGTGCTCCGAAGCTGGTTGATGAGCTCCGCCGCCGCCATGGCGTCTCCGCTGGCGGCGGCCTGCCCGCGCAGCCGGGCGGCGTCCCGGAGCAGGCCCCGACTCTCGGCCACGTGCGCGAGGGCGCTCAGGTCGGAGACCTCGACCGCCGCGCCGACCCGGCGGTCGACCTCGGCCCGGTAGGCCGCGCGCCAGTAATCCGGGTCCAGGAGATCCTCGGGGACGGCGACTCCGTTCGCGGTGGCGCTGGCCGCGATCACGCGCACGACCGTGATCAGCTTGTCCACGTTGGACGGGAAACGCTCGCCTCGGAGCCACTGGCCGATCGTGGTGGGGCTCATCCCTGTCCGGTCCGCCAGCGCTCGGTTGGAGAGCTGTTTGCCCAGCTGCTTGGTCTTGAGCGTGCCCAGCTCGGCCAGCCGGGCGTAGAACTCGCCGTCGTGCATAGTCCGCCATGTATCCAGGCGCGTCCGGTCCGTCACCGGACACTTTGAAAGAGGGTACGACTCCAGGCGCGCGACGGCTAGTGGTATGAGGGTGGGAAAGGGGCGCTCCCGGGGGGCATTTGAGCGCCCCTTTCCCACGTCTGTGGCGGCCGGCCGCTTCACGTCCGTGGACGGCCGGGCCTGGCTAGTGGCGGAGAGCGAGGGAGAAGTACACGGCCTTGCCTCCGGGCGTCGGGTAGAAGCCCCACTCGTCGGCGAGCGTGTCGACGAGCAGCAGGCCCCGGCCGCTCTCCGCGTCCACCGGAGTGTCAAGTTCCGGGTCGGGCATCTCCGAGGACGTGTCGTGGACGTCCACCCGGAACCGGCCCCGCGCGACGCGGATGGCCATCGTCACGGCTCCGACGCCGTCGTGGGTGACCGCGTTCGTGACCAGTTCGCTGACGAGCAGCGACGCGGTCTCCGTGTCCACCGGGACGTCCCAGACGGCGATGGTCACGCACGCCTGCTTGCGGGCCTCGGCCACCGCGCGGGGGTCGGAGGCGAGCCGGATGCGGCGGTGGTGCAGTTCGGTTTGACGGAGGGGCGCCGTTGCTTGCATGAGCACGTCCTTCGGTGGAGCCGGTCGTTCCGGGGTTCGGCTTCCGAACTCGGCCTACGTCCTTCGCAAGCGCGCTTACGCGCTTGCGTTGGCTGCTTGCCGGTTGCTCTACAAATGTTCGTGCAACTTGCACTGCAAGACATCAGGAAGGTGACGTAGATGCGTCAGCGGCCTCTCAAGCCAGGTGACGTAGACGGCTGCCTGCCCCACCGGGCTACTGTTTCGGGCGTGAGCGCGGACGGATGGCTGGAAGACACCCGGGTTTCCTACGACACGGTCGCGGCCAGCTATGCCGACCAGATAGGCGACCGCCTGGACGGGGCGCCTTACCTGCGGTGGGCCCTGGCGCTGTTCGCCGACAGGGTCCGCGGCTGCGGCCCGGTGGCAGACGTGGGCTGCGGCCCCGGGCACATCACCGCTCTCCTGCACGAGATGGGCATCGACGCCTTCGGCATCGACCTGTCCCCCGCGATGATCGACCTGGCCCAGCACGCCCACCCCGGCCTGCGATTCGAGGTGGGTTCGATGACGGACCTGCGCCTCGCGGACGGCTCGCTCGCCGGCCTGCTCGCCGTCTGGTCCCTCATTCACGTCCCCGACGAGACGGTTCCTTCGGTCTTCGGCCACTTCCGGCGGGTGCTGCGGCCCGGAGGGCCGCTGCTGCTCGGCTTCTACGTCGGCAACGAATCGCGGCTGAAGACCCAGGGCTACGGCGGCCACCCGATGAAGGTCCACGTCCACCGCCGGCAGCCCGACCGGATGGCAGCCTGGCTGCGCGATGCCGGGTTCACCATCGAGGCGCAGCTGCTTCTCAACCCCGACGACAGCGTTCCGGGCGCGGTCATTTTCGCGCGCCGCCAGTCCTAGCACGCGAGCTACCCGGCGGCCGGAGGTCCGGGCATGCGGAGAGCCGCCGAACGGCTCGCACGTTCGGCGGCTCTCCACGGGGTGGTGAGGGAGGCGCGCCCCCGGGGGGCATTTTGGGCGCGCCGCCCTCACGTCTTGTCGCGGCCTCTCCGGCCGGCCTACTCGGAGTAGTGCAGTGCGAAGAACACTGCCTTCCCGATCTCGGTCCGGTAGAAGCCCCATTCGTCGGCGAGGGTCTCGACGATCAGCAGGCCGCGCCCGCTCTCGCCCTCGCCGGGGATGTCGTCGAACTCGTCCCGGTCCTCGGGCGACTCCCTCGCCTCGGGCACGCCGGCTCCCGCCGCCGCTTCGGGGCGACCCGAGGCCGAGTCATGCACGTCGACGCGGAGGACGCCGTGGCGGCGCTGGATCGCCAGGGTGATCCACTCTCCCGCGTCATGCCGGTACGCGTTCGTGACCAGTTCGCTGACCAGCAGTTCCGCGGTCTCGGTCTCGACCGGGACGCCCCAGACACTGATCACGGCGCGGACTTGCTGGCGGGCCTCCACCGGAGCGGTCGGGCTGGCGACCAGCTCGATGCGGCACTGCTTCATTCGGGTCGTACGCGCTTTGATCGGGCGCGCCTTGGTCGGGCGAGTCGGCGCTATAGCGTGCATGGGGTTCAATCCTCCGCGGAGCAGGCCGCGGCGAGGAGCCAGCGGGCCGGCCGGCAGTTTGCGAGTTCGCTTTTTGCTACTTGCAATGCAATTTTCACTGCTAGGTGCATTGCGGTACATCCGTCAGGTGACGTAGAACCAAGTTAGGCACTCAGTAGCGGGGACGTAACGGGCTGAAGTTGAAGTCGACGCATCCCGGTACCTGAGAGCTATAGGAGGAGGGGAGTGTGGAGGGTGGTGCCGCCCCCGGGGGGCATTAGAGCGGCACCATCCCCACATCCACAGGAGGTCATCCTGCGGAGCCATTGCTTCGGGCGGGGGTCGCCGCCGTCTGCATCTCTAATCTCGTGCAAGTTGCAACGCAAGAAATCGGCCGAGTGACGTAGATACGTTTCCGACCTCGCGTCCCGTTCTGGGCCACTTATGAGTAACCTGCCCGGCCTCAGTCACACCGTAGGCTTCTGACCTGGCATGCACCCCAACCTCAGGCAGGCACCGTGAGCGATGACATCCTGTCCGTCATCCCGGCCGACCCGTACTGGCAGCCGGACCAGAACCAGGCCGGAAGGGCCGTCTCCGCCGTCGCGGCCCTCCTCCCCGAGGGCCTGGACGGGATGGAACCGGAAATCGAGGTCGAGCGGCATCAGTCCGTCCATGTCGTGGACTGCGGCGGCAACCTCTCCACGATTACCTGCCCGCGCTGTGCGACGCAGATCGACACCAGCTGGTGGGGCGACCTCATCGAGGAACGAGGCGAGGGCGGCTTCGATGACCTGACGGCCGTCCTGCCCTGCTGCGGCCGTACGGAATCGCTGACCGGACTGGACTACGACTGGCCTTGCGGGTTCGCCCGCTTCGAGATCGCGATCTGGAACCCCGAGCGCGACTGGTTCGACGACGAGGAACTGGCCGAGATCGCCGAGGCGCTCGGGCACCCGGTCCGGCAGATCGTGACCCACATCTGATCACCCTCCGTCGCGGCCGCAGGCCTCAGGGTCCGCCGGGCGGCTGGAAGCCCGGGAGCTGGATGCCGCGCGCGGCAGCGCGTCCCAGGTAGGAGCGCGGGTCGGCCGCCACGGACGGCGCCGCCACGGGATCCGCTTCCCGCGCGATGACGACCTCAAGGGCGATCAGGTCGATGGCGGGCATGGCCTGCCCGGCCGAGGCCGGGGTGGCGGACAGCCGGTCGAAGTAGGTCAGGCCGATGTAGCCGAACGGCCATCCGATGCTGCGGTCGGCCCAGGCCGGCGCGCGCAGCAGGCGCCGGGCCAGTTCATGGCGGACGGTCCCGGGCGACGGAGACTCTTCGCCCGCGATCGCCGACCGCCAGGCCTCGAAGATCTCGGCCCTGGCATGAGACGAGAACGCGTGGGCTTCCAGCCGGGCCGCGGGGCCGCGGGCGGCCGGCGGGTCGGCGAGCAGCCAGGCGAGGACGCGTTCCTCCGCACGGGCCAGGCAGTCCGGGCCCGCGGCGTCCTGGGCCATCGGGAGGACAGGAGGCGGGAAACCGTCGGCTGACGGGCGGAGGCCGTGCTCGCGGTCGGCGAGCCACTCTGCCCGGTGCGGCCAGTCGCGGAACCCGGTGACGACCTCGATGATCCCCGCGTCGGTGACGGTGAGAAGGACCGGCGCCGGCCCGCCCGGGCCGTGTTCCCGGCGGGCCAGGGCGTAGATCGTGCCGTCGATTCCGGCCGCCCCGAGCAGGGACTCGTCCGGGACGAGCAGGTCATCGAGCATCAGGCCGGCCAGGCGGCGTTCCCGGGACGTGGCGGGCCGGGCGTCGTAGCGGTGCAGCCAGTCCAGCTCCGCGTTCTGCAGTTCCGTCTCCGTGCGGCCCCAGGAGTCCTGGCACTCCCATACCCCGCCCGGAGCGGGGCCGGGAATCTCGTCCGGGGTCAGTTCGTCCTCGCAGGCGATCTCGTACTCGGCGAGGCGGCGGGCCAGCATCCGCCGGTCGGAGGGGTCGGCGTCCTCGGCCAGCATGCGCATCGCCTCGCCGGAGAACTCCAGGAACTCGGACAGGACGTAGGCCAGCCAGTCGCCGGGCCCGGGCGCGTGGTCAGTCACAGGGCCCGCCTCTCGCTGGCCGGCCAGCCGGGCCGGCTGAGCTCCTGGTGAGCATCCTGAACGTTCTCCCTCGCGCCGGTCCCGCCTACATCGCGCGCAGCACCGGACGCCCCGCGCGCCGAGCGGGAGTGAACGGCGCGCAAGGACGGCAACTCCCGGAGAGAACCGCGCGCACGCACTCGGCACGCGGACAACTCGCGAAATCCCTACCGGGCGCACTCCTGATACTGCCATCCTTCAGTTATCACTAAGAGTAACTTTACGAATTCTTAAAGTAGTTATGCGTTTGCTCTGCCGCGCCAGGGCCGCGTATGCCCCCGTATGCCCGGACATGCGGTCGCGAGCCTCCGCGAGGCGCTCGGCGAACTAGATTAGAAGCACCTGTCAAGGAGCGGTATGAGAGTCCTGATCGTGGCCGTTGGATCGCGCGGGGACGTCGCGCCGTACACCGGGCTGGGAGCGGGGCTCACCGCGGCGGGTCACAGCGTCGCGATCGCTACGTACAAGATGTTCGCCGGGCTGGTGACCTCCAGCGGGCTGGAGTTCCGGGCACTGCCGGGAGACCCGGGCAGGCAAGGCTTCTCCGAGGACGGGGAGCCGTGGGAACAGGGAGCCGCTCCCGGGCCGCTGGGCGTGGCCCGGTTCATGCGCGTGGTCGCCGACCACATGCGGGATGTCCAGAGCGGGATCCTGGAAGCGGCACGGCAGGGAACCGACGTGATGCTGGTGTCCGGGATGGGTCTGCTCGGCGGCTACCGGGTGGCCGAAGGGCTGGGCATTCCCAGCGCGGGGCTCGCGGTCCAGCCGATCCATCCGACCGGCGAGTTCCCTCCGCCTACGGTCATGACACGCTCCCTGGGCCCGTGGGGCAACCGGACCCTGGCCCAGGCCGTACTGACCCTCGGCGGCGCCTTCCTGGAACGCTCCTCCAGGCAGCTCTGGAAGGACGAGGGGCTGCCGGCGTCCGGGACGCGCGGGATCTACCGCCGGCAGGACAACGCGGCCTGGCCGGTGTTCTACGGATTCAGCCCCGCGGTCGTCCCGCGGCCCAGGGACTGGCGGGCCGGCCTGGAGATCGCCGGTTACTGGTGGCCAGCGCGACCCGCGGGCTGGACACCGCCGCCGGACCTGGAGAACTTCCTCGCCGCGGGGCCGCCGCCGGTGTTCGTCGGCTTCGGCAGCAGGAATCCCTCCGACGCCGGCCGGCTCAACGAGGTGATCGGAGCCGCCCAGCGGCACGCGAGGGTGCGGATGGTCATCCAGGCCGGGTGGGCGGGCCTCGGCACGGCCAGCCAGGCGGCCGACGACACCATGGTGATCGGCGAGGTGCCGCACGACTGGCTGTTCCCGCGCATGGCCGCCGTGGTGCATCCGGCGAGCGCGGGCACGACGGGCGCCGGGCTGCGGGCGGGAGTCCCGTCGGTGACCATCCCGCTGAGCACGGACCAGCCGTTCTGGGCCAGCAGGCTGGCCGCCTGCGGCGTGGGACCGGCACCGGTCGCGTATAAGCACCTGACCGGCCCGGCGCTCGGAGCCGCGATCACGGACGCGGTCACCCGTGAGTCTTACCGCGACCGCGCGCAGGCGCTGGCGAGCTGGATAGCGGAAGAAGATGGCATTGCCCCCGTCGCCAGGTCGCTAGCGGCGCTTTAGCTTCACAAGATCCGGGCCCGTCACGCGAGTACCACTTCAACCCATAACACCGAACGGATCATGCCATCTCCTCCGCCCCACCGCCGCCGGGAAGCCACAGGCGGGTGCGCCCGGAGCGAAGCGGCGTGGACACCACCGCGAGCGGGCTGAACGATTGGGTCGTGACGGAGTTCCGCCTCGACGAGGCTCAGCGGGATGAGATCCGGGCGGCGGCCCGCCGTGCCGCCGGAGTGCCTCTGGCGCACGTGACGCCGGAATCGTTTCCGCTGCCGACGGCGGAATCCCTGCTCAGACGGCTGGCGCGAGAGGTGGCGGACGGCGCCGGGTTCGCGCTGCTGCACGGTCTGCCGGTGGATGATGACCCGGACCTCATCAGCGCCGGCGTCGGCAGCTACGTCGGGAAAATCGTGCCGCAGGGAGCGGAACGGGCGCCCGTTCAGCACGTCAGGGACCAGGGCGCGGACCCGAAGGCAGCGACGACGCGCAGCTACCAGCACAGTGGCGCGCTCGGCTACCACGCCGATCCCGCCGACATGGTCGCGCTGCTGTGC
>WRBL01000146.1 GCA_009784565.1 Streptosporangiales bacterium
GCGTTCTTGAGCCGTTTCTGCCCGGCCATCCCGACGTCGGGGATGATCAGGTGACGCGAATAGCGCTTCACCTCGTCGACCGACAGGCTCTCAGCCGGTTCAACCAGCGGTGGCAGCGACACTGTAATAACTCCCAAAGTTGTTCTGGGTTTCTCTCACGCCCGATAACCCGCTCGCGCGCTCCGGCATTCCCCTCGCCCGCTCCACCATCTCACGAAACCGCCTCGCGACCTGTGCCGGGTGTTCCATCTGAGCCACGTGCCCGGTCCGGGGCAGCAAGAGGACCTGTGCGCCGGGCGCGCCGCGGAACGCCCGGGCCGCCCGCGCGGCGCCGCGCGGATGGACCAGCCGGTCGTGGCTGCCGTAAAGGGCCAGCACCGGGACGCGGACTCGCGCGGCGTCCCGCCACAGCGACGCCGGCCATGGCCGCAGGTACTCCGCCGTCAGGGCCCGGGCCGCGCCGATGAGCGAGCCGTCGCCGTAGTCCAGCTGATCCCGCCGGTGCAGTTCGGCGACTTCGAGCGCGAACCGGTCCGGGTGGATGCCCGAAGGATCGTAGAAGCAGGCGCGCGCGACGCCCGCCACCCGGCGCTCGGCGGGCAGCCGCGCGAAACCGCGCATCAGGAGCGCGCCGAGCCGGGGCAGCGAGAGAACCGGGAACTGCAGGAGCGAGGGACTGATCCGCAGGTCCGGGAGGGCGGGCGAGATCAGGGTCAGGGTCCGCACCAGGTCGGGCCGGGTCGCCGCGACCCGGACCGCGACCGCGCCGCCCATCGAGTTCCCGACGAGGTGGACGGGACCGGGCCGTGATTCGGCGATGGCCCGGGCCACGGTGCGCGCGAGCGCCCGTACCGAATAGCCGGCCGGAGTCGCGGGCGGCGGCGAAAACCCGGAACCGGGCAGGTCCAGCGCGGCGCAGGCGAAGTCCGGCGCCAGCTCGCCCATGAAGTCGGTCCAGTTGGTGGCGGCCCCCGACATCCCGTGGACGCAGAACACATTATTTTCCCGAACGGATTGGCCCGTCTCCGCCAGCCACACTCTTTCACCGCCGCTGAGGACGAGCGTCCGCCCCGGCCAGTGCGGTATCGGCGCCGCCGTCATTCCGGCAGCGGTCACGCGGAGGCCTTCCTGCGCGGGCCGGACTGCGTCCCGGTCTTCCCCTTCGGCCTGGAGGCCGCCTTGGCGTCCGGCCCGGGCTTGGACTTGGTCTTGGGCCGGTTCGCCTTCGCGGCCTCGACGCTGGCGCGGAGGGTCTCCGACAGGTCAGCGGGCCCGGACCGCTTCTCGGCGCCGGTCTCCGGCCCGCCCGGGGGGCTGACGACGTCGTTGCCCTCGATCTTGGCCTCCACCAGCTTCTCCAGGGCCTCGCGGTAGGCGTCGGAGTAGGCCGACGGGTCAAAGTCCTCGGTCATCGTGTCGATGAGAGACGACGCCATCCTCAGCTCCTGGGGGCGGACGTCCGTGTCCTCGTCCAGGAACTTGAAGTCCGGGGTCCGGATCTCGTCCGGCCAGAGCAGGGTCTCCAGGACGAGCACGCCGTCGCGGACGAGCAGCGCGCAGAGGGCCTCGCGCTGCCGGATCGCCACCTTGGCCACGGCGACCCGGCCGGACGCCGACAGCGCGTCGCGGAACAGCACGTAGGCCTTGACCCCGGGGGGGTCGGGCGCGCTGTAGTAGCTCTTGTTGGCCAGTATCGGGTCAAGCTGCTCGGCCGGCGCGAAGTGGAGGACGTCGATCCGGCGGGCCGTGGCCAGGGGCAGGTCCTTCAGGTCGTCGTCGGTGAGAACGACCATGTCCCCGTTCGCGAGCTCGTAGCCTTTGGCGATCTCGGCGAACGGGACTTCCTCCCCGTCCACCGTGCAGAACCGCCGGTACCGGACCGGTCCGCCGTCGGCCTGGTGGACCTGGCGGAAGGAGATGTCGCGCTGCTCCGTCGCGGCATAGAGCTTGACCGGGATCACCACCATCCCGAAGGAAATCGTGCCGGCCCAGATGCTCCGCATGCCTGCTTCCCTACCCATAACAGGGCAGGTACTCTCTTTGGACGCCCCCTTACATTAGAGAGCGTCTAATCAGCCGGGCCGGATCTGTGCGTGATGCCGCCCCGGCTGGGCAGAGGACCGGTACTGTGAGTCCCAATTCCGGCGTGCTTGTGGGGGCTGCCGATGTATCAGCGGGTCAGCACGGGTTCCTCTCAGGACGCTCACGGGGCAGCCAACGACACGGGAGGTCGGCGTTGAGCGAGATGGACATGGAGACACCCGGGGACGACGCGGCCGAACAGGCTCGCGAAATAACCGGCGAAAACGACAATGAGCTCGGAGAACTTCCCGTCGAGGCGAACGAGGCCGACGCCGCGGAGCAAGGACGTGACGTTGGTTACGACGAGGACGATTACCGGTAGCCAGCCGGCCTGGAGAAGACTTGAGAGCCCTCACGGCTCTATCATGGTGCAATTGCGGTGGAAACCACGCCGCCACCCGATTCCGAACCCGAGCGGAGTTACACGTTGACTGCCACCTCTAGCGCCCGGCCGCGGGGAACGAGGCTTCCCCGTCTGGCCCGTCGCCGCCAGCTGCTGGACGCGGCCATGGAAGTATTCGTGGCCCGCGGGTACCACGCTGCCGCGATGGACGAAATCGCCGAGCGCGCGGGCGTCAGCAAGCCGGTTCTGTACCAGCACTTCCCCGGCAAGCAGGAACTGTACCTGGCCCTGCTGGACGAGAGTATCGAGGCCCTGGTCGACGCCGTCCGCGACTCGCTGCGGTCGACGAGCGACAACCGGCAGCGCGTGGCCGCCACCTTCAGCGCGTACTACGGCTACGTCGCCGAGCACAAGGGAACGTTCCGGCTGGTCTTCGAGTCCGACCTGACGAGCGAGCCGGCCGTCCGGCAGCGGCTCGACAAGGTCAACGAGGCCTGCGCGAACATGATCAGCCAGATGATCAAGGAAGACGCCGGCCTCGGCGACGACGAGGCGAAGCTGCTGGGCATCAGCCTGGTCGGCATGGCGCAGGTCAGCGCCCGCTACTGGCTGAGCACCCTGGACACGATTCCCCGCGACGCCGCCGAGCAACTGGTAGCCCGCCTGGCCTGGCGCGGCATCAGCGGCTGGCCCATGAACGGCTAGCCGCTCCCCGAGGGGCGTCACGCCCCTCGGGACCACTGTGCCGCGGGTCACAGGACGAGGACGTTATGTCTGGTACGGTGGGTAACGATTGGGCACTGGAATGTTGTAATCCCAGTTAGCGTTGACCCTAACGCTGCCTGCCTGGCCGTTGCCTCGCCCGCAAGGAGGCGTGGCCGCCGGGCGCTCAGCGCACGGAGGAACCCCTGACAACTCAACTACACCAGCCTGAGGACGGCGATGAGGCACCGCCCGGCAACCCGGCAGCGGGCGCCGCGCAACCGGTGCCGTTCCGCGACCTCGGCGTCGACGAAGTAATCTGCTCCGCGCTCGAAGCCGCGGGCATCATAACGAGCTTTCCCATCCAGGCGCTTACGCTGCCGCTGGCGATGGACGGCCAGGACATCATCGGCCAGGCGCGCACCGGGACCGGCAAGACCCTTGCCTTCGGCGTCCCGCTGCTGCACCGGCTGGCGACGACCTTCGCCGGCGATCGCACCGAGAAGCAGCCGTCGGCCCTGGTCGTGCTCCCCACGCGGGAACTCGCCGTCCAGGTCGCCAAGGAAATCGAGCAGGCCGGCGAGCACATGGGCGCCAAGGTCCTGACCGTCTACGGCGGCCGGGCCTACGAGCCGCAGATCGAGGCGCTCAAGTCGGGCACCGACATCGTGGTGGGCACCCCGGGACGGCTCCTCGACCTGGCCAAGCGCAAGGACCTCGACCTGAGCCGCGTCCGCTCCCTCGTCCTCGACGAGGCGGACAAGATGCTGGACCTGGGCTTCCTGCCCGACGTCGAGCGCCTGCTGAAGCTCACGCCGGACGACCGCCAGACCATGCTGTTCTCCGCCACCATGCCCGGCGAAGTGGTCAGCCTGGCCCGCAAGCACATGCGGCGGCCGACCAACATCCGCGCCTCGTCCGAGGGCGAGGCCGCGCCTCCGCCCCTCACCACGCAGCACGTGTACCGGACGCACCCGATGGACAAGATCGAGGTGCTGGCCCGGGTCCTGCAGGCGAAGGACCGAGGGCTGGCCATGGTCTTCACCCAGACCAAGCGGGCCGCCGACCAGGTGACCGCCGCGCTGTCGGACCGGGGCTTCGCGGCCGCGGCCGTCCACGGCGACCTGGGGCAGGGCCAGCGCGAGCGGGCCCTGCGCGCGTTCCGGAACGGCAAGGTGGACGTCCTCGTCGCCACGGACGTGGCGGCCCGGGGCATCGACATCGATGACGTCACTCACGTCGTCAATTACGAGTGCCCCGACGACGAGAAGACCTACGTTCACCGGATCGGCCGGACCGGCCGGGCCGGACGGGCCGGCGTGGCGGTCACGTTCGTCGACTGGCGCGAGATTCAGCGCTGGAAGCTGATCAACACCGCCCTCGACCTCGGCCAGCCCGACCCCGCCGAGACGTACTCGACCTCTGAGCACCTCTTCTCCGACCTGTCGATTCCGCCGGAGGCCAAGGGCATGCTGCCCCGCGCCCAGCGGGGGCGGGAAGGCCTGGAGGCGGAGGCCGTGGAGGACCTGGGCGAGACCGGCCGCAGCCGGTCCCCGCGCGGTGACCGCGACCGGGGCGACCGGGGCGAGCGCGGCCGGAGCCGGAACCGTAACCGGAGCCGGAAGCGCACCCGCGGCGCGACCCGGGCCGACGACTCCGGTAACGGCGGCGGCCAGGACAGCGCCGGAACCAAGGCGCCGGCCGACGGCGGCAAGACCGACGCCAAGGCCGGCTCGGGCGAGGGCGGCACGCGCACCAGGCGCCGTCGCCGGACTCGCGGCGGCCGGGACGTCAACGCCAAGCGCGAGGCGGCCGGTCAGGACATCATCAGGGAAGTCCCCAGCGAGGGCTGAGACTTCCCGTGTCCACTCCCACCTCGCTAGAGCTGCCAGCGGGGGTACGCCGGATCACGGTGGCGTCTCCCCGCGGCACGTTCGCGGCTCTTGAAGCTCTCCCGGCTTCCGGTGTCCCGGAGCTGGGAACGGCCTTGCTGGTCCCCGGTTACACCGGCAGCAAGGAAGACTTCATCAACGTCCTGTACGACCTGGCCGAAGCCGGGCGCCGCGTGCTCGCGATCGACCTGCGCGGCCAGTACGAGACTTCCGGCCCCGACGACCCGGCGGCCTACAGTCTCTACAGCCTGGGCGAGGACATCGCCGAACTGGCCGACGCGACCGGGACCGAGCACCTGCTCGGCCACTCGTTCGGCGGCCTGGTCGTCCGCGAGGCGGTCATCGAGCACGCGTGGCTGCCCGTGTCGCTGACGCTGCTCAGTTCGGGCCCGTCCGCCGTTCCCGGCAGCCGGGCCCGGCAGCTGACCGCCCTGCTCACCCACGTCGGCGACGCTCCGGCCAGCGAGTACGGCGCGAAGATCGCTGAAATGTGGCACCGCAAGCTCAAACCGGAAGCCGTGGCCGCGGGGACGCCCCCCGGCATCCTGGCGTTCCTGGAACGCCGGACGCTCGGCAACAATCCGGTCGGCCTGGTCGAGATGGCGAAGCAGCTGCTCACCGCCAAGGACCACACCGACGCGCTGGCCGCGAACGAGATCCCGTCATTCGTTCTTTACGGCGAGGACGACAACGCCTGGCCTACCGAGGTCCAGGAGGAAATGGCGGCCCGCCTCGGCGCCGAGCGGCTCTGCATCCCGGCGGCGGCCCACTCCCCCAACGTCGAGGCCCCGGCCACCACGGCCCACGCGCTCACCGACTTCTGGAACGCCACCGAACTCTCGGCCAACCCCCCGCGCTAAGTTCGCGGTTTCCGCTGTCCACGCGACAGGAATCGCGAACTTAGGCGCCGTCGCCGGAGGCGGGGGTGTCGCCGTCGCCGGAGGCGGGGGTGTCGCCGTCGCCGTCGCCGGAGGCGGGGGTGTCCAGGTCGGCGAGGCCGTCCCAGGAACGGCGAGTGACGGCGACGGCCCGGCCCTCGGGGCAGTGCCGCAGGTAGTCGCACCAGCCGCAGGCCGGCTTCGTCACCGGGGGGAACACCTCGTCGTAACGGTCCGGCGGCAGCCCGGCGCGCATCTGATCGTCCGCGTCGGCGCATTCGGAGGCGATGGTCTCGGCGCGGCGCAGGTGCCGGTCCAGCGACTCCGGCGTGTGTTCGGCGGCCAGGACCTGCCCGGACGGCAGGTGATGCAGTTCCACCTGGCGGCAGTCCTGCCGCAGCGAGCGGGTGGCGGCGAGGGCGTACAGAGCGAGCGCGAGCGAACTGCGGGCGTCGTCCACCGAGAGCACGCGCCGGCCGGTCTTGTAGTCGACGACGACCAGTTCCTTCGACCCGGCGGCCGACAGGCGCGAGTCCAGCCGGTCGATCCGCCCGGACACCGCGATCACGCTGGTGCGGGTCGCGACGGTCCGTTCGACGCCGACCGGCTCGTCATCGGGGTCCAGCCCGGCCACGTACCCCTCGACCATCCCCCGGGCCCAGTCCCGGTACCGCGCGGACTGCGCGTCGTCGGCGAACCCCTCGGTGATCCAGCCGCGCCGCAGGAGGGATCCTCCCGCCTCCGCCGTGCGGCGGTCGGCCGGCAGCCGCCACCAGGCGGCGAGAGCATTGTGAATGCTCGCGCCCACGCTGTTGTGCGCCCAGGGCGCGCCCTTCACGGGCCCGGGCCGGTCCAGGTAACTCATCCGGTACCGGCGCGGGCAGTCCAGCCACGTGTTCAGCCGCGTGGGCGTACACGAGTACAGCCGCCTGGGCATGCCCTCGAACCCGAGTTGTTCCACCGCTGTTCTCCTCTGACGAAAAATCAGCCGACTGAGGGCCCGGCGGCGATCCAGTTCTCGAACTCCTTCGAGGCGTCCGAGATCAGCGATTCCTCGCCGTGCCCGGACAGCACTCGGGTGTCCGCCGGCAGTTCGAGCAGCTTCTCGCCGATCGCGGTGAGCTGCCGGGGGAAGTCCGGGTGAATCCCGTCGTGCGGTGCCGGGCCAGAGGCCAGCAGCGCGTCACCGGTGAAGACGACGTCCAGGTCCGCGCAGTAGAAACTGCACGAGCCCTGCGAGTGGCCGGGGGTGTGGAGAACTTCCAGGCCCACGTCCGCGACCTCGAAGACGCCCCCCTCCTCCATCTCGATGTCCGGGCTCTTCTTCCGGTGCGCCGACCGCCAGTGCAGCATGTCGGCCCGGTGGAGCGCGACCGGCGCCTCGTCCCGCTCGGCGACCTCGAACGCGGCGGCGACGTGACTGGTGTGCCCGTGGGTGCAGATCACGGCGAGGACCTCCCGGTCCCCGACCTTCTCCAGGACCCCGGCGGCGTCCTGGCCCGGGTCGATGACGATTACCTCCTCGTCGTCACCGATCACCCACGCGTTCGCCTCGCCCGCGTGGACGGCCTCGTCGTCGTCTTTGGAGACGGACGGGGTCCATACCCGTTCGATCCGAGCAGTCACCTGTAAGCCCCTTCGTTTCGACCGAGTCTCAAGCGTAATGGGACAGGGCCGTCAGTCGCTCGTAATCCCGTTCCGGGGTGGTTTCGGATCCGAGGCCGGTGACGGTGGCCCCGCTGGGGACGAAGGTGCCGTGGTCGTCGCTCCCGCCCGTCGACAGCAGGGAAAGGCCGCTGGCCAGGGCGGTCAGCCTGCTCCGTTCGGAGGGATCATGGTCTGGATGGAACACTTCCAGGCCGGCCAGGCCCGCGGCGGCCAGACCGGTGACCTGATCGTCGCTCACCTCATAGCCGGGCGAACGCGGGTGCGCGAGCACGGGGACACCGCCCGCGTCCCGGACCAGGGCGACCGCCCGGGCGGCCGGGAGAGCGTACCGGTCCACGTAGGCCCGGCCGCCGTCGTCGATCCAGTCTTCGGTGAACGCGTCCCGCGGATCGGCCACCACCCCGGACTCGGCCATCGCCCGGGCGATGTGCGGGCGGCCGACCACCGAGTCCCCGGCGATGCGGGTGACCTGTTCCCAGGTGACCCTGGCGCCGAGGTCGTTGAGCCTGGCGACCATCTGCTTGGCCCGGTGAACACGGTCGTCGCGGATCAGCCCGGTCTGGCTCATGAGCTCGTCGTGCCCGGGGTCGAAGAGATAGGCCAGCAGGTGAACGCTGCGCCCGTCGAGGGTGCAGGACAGTTCCATGCCGGGAACTACGGCGATCGCGTCCCCGGCCGCTTCCCTCGCCTCGTCCCAGCCCGCGACGGTGTCGTGGTCGGTCAGCGCGATCACATCCTGCCCGGCGGCGATGGCCCGCCGGACCACCTCGGCGGGATCGTCGGTTCCGTCGGACGCGTTGCTATGGGTGTGGAGGTCGATGCGCACGACCCAATGCTAGGCCGGCAGCCGCGTGGACAGGGCTCCGAACGGGACGTCCAGGTCCTGGGTCGTGTCACGCAGGTCGCGCAGGGGCAGCGGTTCGACCATCAGCACCCCGGCCGAGTCGGGCCACAGCATCACCCAGACCCAGCCGCCGGCGACCTCTCCGGCGAACACCGCGGTCTCGTCGGACGGCGCGAGCCAGAGGGGCAGTTCGTGATGGTCGACGCAGGCGGTGGCGTGCGGCGGGCCGGACGCGAATCCGGCCCCCGGGTCCGGGCCGGGCAGCCCGGCCAGGCCCGCGCCCAGGCCGACTCCGGGTTCCTCGGCCACGATCACCATGTCGGCGGGACCGCCCAGCGGATGCGGCCCGGACAGGGCGATCGCGCTCCCGCGCAGGCCGGTGCGCTCATCCCCGGCTCCGGCGAATCCCGTCACCAGCCACCCGTGGGGCAGCGGCCACGGCAGCCACACCGGCACCTCGGCGTTCTTGGCGATCGCGCTCAGCCCGTCGGCGTTCGGCTGGCGGGCGGGCGACAGGGGATGAATCTCCCCGTGCTGATCGCAGCGCCACGCACTCGACCACGCCGTCGGCGCATGCGCTTTTCCCCCACATCGCGGGCACACCGCGTTCATAGCCCCTCCACCCGCATTAATACCCACGCCTCTCTGGTCGCGAACTTCCCCGCTGTCATCCGTTATCCGCCATCCGTCAGCTTCTGTCTACCTCCAGGAAGGATTTCTGAAGATTCCCGACGGTCGCAAATTACTCTTTTATGCGGATATAAAAGGAATTGACGCTGCCTCGTATACATTCAGCCATCATTGAAGGAGGCCCGATGCGAGTGATCCCCTGCGTGGGCGCGGTAATCAAGAATCCGGAAGGCCGGCTGCTGCTGATCCAGCGCGGGCACGAGCCCGGGAAGGGGCTGTGGTCGGTTCCCGGCGGGCGCGTCGAGGACGGAGAATCCGATTCCGAAGCGCTGGTCAGGGAGGTGCGCGAGGAGACCGGCCTGATCGTATCGCCCGGCCGACTGGCCGGCGGCGTCCGGCGGCCCGCCGGCGACGACGTCTACGACATCCGCGACTACTACGCGACGATCACCGGCGGCGCACTGGCCGCCGGCGACGACGCGGACGACGCCATCTGGGCCGGGCCCCATGAAATGGCGACATTTCCTATTACGGAAGGACTTGTGGAAACACTCCGTTCCTGGGGCGCCCTGGACACCGGCGCCTAAGTTCGCGATTTCCGTCGCGGGAACAGCAGCAACCGCGAACCTAAGCCGGCGGTTCCGGCAAGCCGGCGGCTTCGCCCAGGGCCGCGACGCGCTGGGCCATTTTACGGGTCGCCTCGTCGATCATTTCGTCGTCGAGCATGACCGCGCCCCGGGCGCCGTCCGAAGCCGAGGTGGCCGAAGCGTAGGCGTCGAGAATCCGCCGTGCCCGCGCGTACTCCTCCGCGGACGGGGTGAACGCCGAGTTCACGATGTCCACCTGGCCGGGGTGCAGCACCCACTTGCCGTCGAAGCCCAGCGCCGCCACCGAGGACGTCACCGAGCGGAGCCCGTCGGTGTCCTTGATCCGCCCGTACGGCCCGTCGATCGCCTGCAGTCCGTTAGCCCGCGCCGCGACCAGGATCTTCATCAGCGTGTAGTGATGCGCGTCGTAAGGGTAGTCGGCGGGCTGCCCGCCCACGGTGACCGACTTCATGCCCACGCTGGCCATGAAGTCCCCCGGCCCGAAGATCAGGGAAGCCATCCGGGGCGACGCCGCCGCGATCGCGTCGACGTTGAGCAGGCCGGACGCGTCCTCGATCTGCGCCTCGATCCGGGTCGACCCGTCCGGCACGCCGGCGGACTGCTCCACCTGGCTGAGCAGCGTGTCCAGCCAGATGACGTGCGCCGGAGACGATGCCTTCGGCAGGATCAGCGAGTCCACGAGCCCCGGCGCCCCGGTCACCACGGAGATCACGTCCGCATACGCCCACGGCGTGGTCGCGTCGTTGATCCGCACGGCGACCGCGCCCGGCCATCCGCCTTCCCGGAGCGCCGCGACCGCCAGGTCGCGGGCCGGGGACTTCGAGCCGGGCGCGACCGAGTCCTCCAGGTCAAGCATGACCTCGTCGACCGTCAGGTCCCGGGCCTTGGAAATGAACCGTTCGCTGCTCGCGGGAACCGAGAGGCAGGTCCGCCGCGGCTGGTATTCGCCTGTCACCCCAGCACCCTAGTCCAGGGGGTGATCATGATCCGTTCGGTATATACCGGGTTATGGCCAGGTGAACGTTTTGCCGCACCGCCCCCTCACGGCTCAGCGATCAGCTACGCCCCGCCTATGCTTGGTCCGGAAACCCGCCGGAGAATTCTCCCGATCCTGTGAAGGTCATGCGCACGAAACGCCTGCTCACGATGGTCGCGGCGATCGCGGCCCTGGCGACGGCGATGACCGCCTGCGGCGGAAGCCCCGCGCGGACGGCCGCCACGAGCATCAAGATCACCAACGCGTCATGCGGCGGGCACTGGCAGGCGCCGTCCCCGGGCTGGCACACGTTCGAGATCAAGAGCGGCGCCAGCGCCGGCGCCGAGATCGACCTGATCAACCCGGCCAGCGGGGCGATCTACGCCGAACTCGAGGGCGACGGCCCCGGGACCACGGTGCCGATGCGGGTTCACCTCGGATCCGGGAAGTACGCGTTCCTCTGCATGATCAACGAAGTCGACCCGTTCACCGGGCCGACGGTCACCGTGAGCGGGCACGCCAAGGGCGCCCCCGGCGTCCTCCCGGTCACCTACAACGACCTCATCCCGGTGACCAAACGGGACCAGAAGCAGACCCTGTCCGGCATCGGCACGCTGGCCGGCGAGACGAAGACCCTCGCGAGCGACGTCGACGGCGGGAACCTGGCCCAGGCGAAGAAGGACTGGCTGACCGCGCACCTGCAGTACGAGTCGCTGGGGGTGGCGTACACGTCGTTCGGCACCTACGACGGCGAGATCAACGGCCGGGCCGACGCGACGGGGGTCAGCAGCCCGCACTGGACGGGCTTCTACCGGCTGGAATACGGGTTGTGGCACGGCCAGCCCGCCAGCCAGCTCAAAACGGTCGCGAACACCCTGAACACCAACGTGGATCAGCTCCGGACCTGGTGGCAGACCCAGCAGATCATCCCGCTCGACATGGTGCTGCGCACCCACGAGATCCTGGAGAACGCGCTCCAGTTCCAGCTTTCCGGCCATGACGACTACGGCAGCGGCACCACGATCGCCACCACGCTGGCCAACATCACCGCCACCCGCGATCTCCTGGCGCTGCTGCACCCGCTGCTGGTCACCCGGTACCCGGGGCTTCCAGGCGTTTACAGCAGCCTCAGCCGACTGCGGGAACTTCTCCGGAAACAGCATTCCCCGAACGGATCATGGCGGCCCGTCTCGTCCCTGCCCTCCTCCACCCGCCAGCGGATTGAGTCGGCGTGCGGCCAGGCCGTCGCCGCACTGGCTCCCATCGCGACCATCGCCGAGCCGAGGAACACCGCCCATGACTACTGAACCTGGCTCCGGGCCCGCTCCGGGACGGCGGTCGTTCCTGCGCGGGCTGGCCGTCGGCGGCGGGGTAGTCGCGGGCGGCGCCGCGGGAGCGGCCGGCGGGTACGCTCTGCGCGGCGGACCTGACCCCGCCGCGGCCGCGAACGCCGCGACCGTCGAGGGGCGGCTGCCGGCGGTGCCCTTCCACGGCGAGCACCAGGCCGCGATCACCCGGACACCGCAGGCGGCGACGGCCGTGGTGTCCTTCACCGCTACCGCCCGCGACCGGGCCGCGCTGAAGGACCTGTTCCAGACCGTCACCGACCGGGCCCGGTTCCTGACCGCGGGCGGCACGCCGCCGCCCACGGGGATCACCGGCCCGCCGTCGGACTCCGGCATGCTCGGGCCGACGGTGGTTCCGGACGGCTTGACCGTCACGCTGGGCGTCGGCTCGACGCTGTTCGACGACCGGTACGGGCTGGCCTCGGCCAGGCCCGCGCGCCTGACGCCGATGAAGTCCTTCGCCAACGACGATCTCGACCCGTCGCAGACCGGCGGCGACCTGGTCCTTCAGTGCTCGGCCGGGCACCCCGACGTCGTGCTGCACGCGCTGCGCGACATCGCGAACCACACTCGCGGCGGGATGCAGGCCAGCTGGAGGATCGAGGGGTTCACCAACCCGCCCCGCCCGGCCGGGACCGTGCCGCGCAACCACTTCGGCTTCATGGACGGCATCTCCAACCCGTCGGTCGCGTCGGCCCGCGACATGAACAGCCTGGTCTGGGTCCGGCCGGGCACGGCGGGAGAGCCCGCGTGGACGTCGGGCGGCAGCTACCTGGTCGTGCGGCTGATCCGGCAGCTCACCGAGTTCTGGGACCGGATCGACGTCTACGAGCAGCAGGACATCATCGGACGGTACCGGGACTCCGGCTACCCGCTCGACGCCAGCAGCATCGACGCCGTGCCCGACTACGCGGCCGACGCGACCGGTGACGTGATCCCGATGAACGCGCACATGCGGCTGGCCAACCCCCGGACGCCGGAAAGCGCTTCCAGCCGCATCCTGCGACGCTCCTGGAACTACAACCGGGGCCTGGACGACTCAGGAAACCTGGATGTGGGGCTCCTGTTCACCTGTTACCAGCAGGACATCGGGCGGCAGTTCGAGACGGTGCAGAACCGGCTGGAAAACGAGCCGATGATCGACTACATCAGCCCGGTCGGCGGCGGTTACTTCCTGGCCCTGCCCGGAGTGCGGAACGCCTCCGACTTCTACGGCGGCGCCCTGTTCGCCTGACCCTCAGGATTCCCGGCGTCCGCCGAGGCCTGATTCGTCCAGTGTTGACGGCCCGTTTGTTTTTTAGTCATATTCATTGGGTCACCTCGTCAACCTCGCATGGAAAGTTGAGGCGCGGGGGCACGCGGAGACACGTGCTCTCCGGCGGTCATTCCAACGCCGCTGGTTTCCCTCATTCATGAAAATTTCAGGAGGGTGGGACATGGGCGAACGCCCAAATAACCGGAGCCGCACGCGCCGGTTCCGGCCCGTCATCGTGGCGGGCACCGCGGTTGTCCTGGCCGCCGGCGCGGCCATTGGCGCTACCGCGGCCCACGCGGCGAGCGGTACCCCGTCGCAGGCCGGCAAGCTCGCGTCGGACTTCCCGGGCTACAAGGTCCCGGCCACCGCGCCGAAGACGCTGTACGCCGGCTCCGCGAACTCCAAGACGCCGATCAAGCACCTGGTGGTCATCTTCGGCGAGAACGAGTCGTTCGACCACTACTTCGGGACGTACCCGTACGCGGCCAACACCGACGGCACCACGTTCAAGGCCAAGCCGGGGACGCCGACGGTCAACGGCCTCTACACCTCGGTGAAGAACGGCCAGCCGGCCGGGCCGCTGCTGACCAGCAACCCGAACGAGTACAACCCGCAGCGGATTGACCCGTCGGACGCCTGGACATCGGACCAGAACCACGCCTACACGCCGGAGCAGAAGGCGGACGACGGCGGCAAGCAGGACCTCTACGTCCAGAACACCGAGTCGTCCAACGCGTCCGGCTGCGGCGCCGAGTACTGCGCGCCCGGCATCAGCATGGACTACTTCGACGGCAACACCGTCACCGGCCTGTGGAACTACGCTCAGAACTACGCGATGAGCGACAACAACTTCGACTCGGTCTTCGGCCCGTCGACCCCGGGCGCCCTGTCCGTTACCTCCGGCACCACCGGCAACGGCTACGCGGCCGACCCGTACAACTCCAGCACCCCCGGCGCGGTCACGGCGGACGCGGGCAGCGTCTACAACCCGGACCTCACCAAGGACGGGACGATCTACGGCGACGTCGACCCGTACTACGACGAGTGCTCGGACAGCAACCACACCTCGACGGGTCCGACCGGCATCCAGACCGGCCAGAACGTCGGCACCATGCTGAACGCCAGGCACGTCACCTGGGGCTGGTTCCAGGGCGGCTTCGCGCCGACTTCGAGCGACGCCAGCGGCGCGATCTGCGGCGCGTCCCACTCCTTCACGGTGACCAACTCGGGCGGCACCGGGACCGAGACGGCGAACGACTACGTGCCGCACCACGACCCGTTCCAGTACAACGCCGCCACCGCGAACCCGGCCCACCTGGCCCCGTCCGCGCCGAACGAGATCGGTTACACCGACCGGGCGAACCACCAGTACGACATGTCGTACTTCGGTGACGCGCTGAACGGCACCGGCGGCGCCCAGCTGCCCGCGGTGAGCTACCTCAAGGCCCCGGCCTACGAGAACGCCCACCCTGGCAACTCGGACCCGATCGAGGAGCAGAAGTTCCTCGTCAACGAGATCAACGCGATCCAGAAGTCCAAGTACTGGTCCTCGACCGCGATCGTTCTCGCCTACGACGACTCCGACGGCTGGTACGACCACGCCCCGGTGCCGGTCAAGAACGGCTCCAGCACCTCGCTCGACACCGCCGCCTGCTCCTCGGTGGCGACCAAGGTCAGCTCCCAGCAGGCCCGTTGCGGTTACGGCGACCGGCTGCCGTTCCTGGTGATCTCGCCCTTCACCAAGGCGAACACCGTCAGCCACACCCAGATCAACACCGGGTCCGTGGTGAAGTTCATCGAGGACAACTGGCTGGGCGGCCAGCGGATCTCCGGCTCGTACGACGCTACCTCCGGCAGCATCGACGGCCCGGGCGGGCTGCTCACCTTCTCCGGCAGTCAGGGCGGCAGCTCCCGGACCATCCTCAACCCCGACACCGGCGCCGTCGTGAGCGGCGGCCGGGGCCAGGGCGGCAACTCGCAGTAACCCCGCGCGTGATGGATATCACCGCATAGCACGCAAGCGATAGCGCCCGGCACC
>WRBL01000147.1 GCA_009784565.1 Streptosporangiales bacterium
CGACAGGAACGTCGTGGCCGGTCACCCGGGGTCAGCAGAATAGAAAGGCACACTGGATGGCTAACATAGCCAGTGACGAGGGGCCGCAGCTTAAGCGCGGTGTTGGCGTCATCGGCCTCACCTTCTTCGCGCTGGGCAGTGTCATCGGCTCCGGATGGCTCTTCGGAGCCCTGAACGCCGCGAAGGTGGCCGGTCCCGCGGCCATCATCTCGTGGCCGCTCGCCGGGGTCATGATTCTGGTGATCGTCCTCTCGTACGCGGAGCTGTCCCCGGCGTACCCGGTGGCGGGCGGCATCTACCGCCTGGCCCACTACGCTTTCGGCGGTCTGGGCGGCTTCGTCATGGGCTGGGTCAGCTGGCTGTTCTCCATGTCGCTGATCGCCATCGAGGTCGAGGCCGCGCTGACCTACCTGTCCGGGCTGAAGGGCATGACCTGGCTGGTCGACGCCAACGCCGACCTCACCATGCCCTGGGGCTTCGTGATCGCGGTCGCGCTGGCGCTGGTCTTCGCACTGGTCAACATGGTCGGGGTGAAGCTGTTCTCGGAGAGCAACACCGTCGTGGTGTGGTGGAAGGTCGGTGTCCCGGTCCTCACCGTCATCGTTCTCCTGTTCGCGCTGCACCCCGGCAACTTCACGGCCGGCGGCGGGTTCCTGCCCAAGCAGTCGGGTGACTTCGGCGGGATCAAGGGGATCTTCCTCGCCCTCCCGCTCGCCGTCGTCTTCTCCGAGATCGGCTTCGACTCGGCCATCCAGATGGCCGGCGAGGCCCGCAACCCGAAGAAGGACCTGATCCGGGCCGTGCTCTGGTCCACCGGCATCGGCGTGGTCGTCTACACCCTGCTCCAGTTCGTGTTCATCGGCGCCATGCCCGCCAAGTACCTGAACCACGGCTGGGCCGGAGTCGCGGACGGTTTCGCCCACACCATCCACGGGCCGTACGTGATCATGGCCACGGTCGCCGGCCTGGGCTGGCTGGCCTGGTTCCTCTACATCGACGCCGCGGTGTCGCCGTCGGGCACCGGCTTCATCTACACCGGCACCCAGGCCCGCCTCCTGTACGGCATGGGGCGGCAGGGCTACCTCCCGCCCGCCACGCAGAAGCTGAACAAGAACAGCGTTCCGTGGATCAGCGTGCTGATCGGCTGGGCCGGCTCGGTCCTGCTGTTCCTGCCGTTCCCCAGCTGGAGTTCCCTGGTGGCGGCGATTACCAGCGTCGCGGTGATCTCCTACTGCGCGGGGCCGGCCGCCCTCAACCACTTCCGCAAGGTCGACCCGGACCGGGAGCGCGGCTTCAAGGTCCCGGGTTCGAAGGTGCTCGGGCCGCTGGGCTTCATCTTCGGCTCGCTCCTGGTCTACTGGACCGGCTGGGGCACCATGTGGCGGGTGGACGGCGCCATCATCCTCGGGCTGATCGTCATGTTCGTCTACCTGCTCATCCGGCCGAAGGACAAGCGGCCCCCGCTGGACGCCAAGAACTCGCTGTGGATCTGGGTCTGGCTGATCGGCCTGAACCTGTTCGCGCTCTTCGGCGCGTTCAATGGCTGGCCGAATGACCCGACGCCGGAGCAGCTGGACAGCTGGTACCACCCGGTGAACGGCCTGCTCTCCTTCGGGCCGGACACTATCTTCGTGGCGGTCTTCGGCCTGCTGATCTACTTCTGGGCCCAGGCCTCGGCCCTCCCGGCCGAGAAGTCCCTGGCGTACATCGCCGAGGACGCGGAGGAGGCCTCGGCCGCCTCCATCCAGGACGAGCCGGCCGCGACGGCCAGCTAAGGCCCGTTTCGGTCAGCCGCGCTCGACGGCGAGGCCCCGCGGTCCGGTCCACCCGACCGGTCCGCGGGGCCCTTTTATTCGGTGGCTTTCCCGCCCGCCGCGCTGCGATCATCACGTTCCATGGGTTTCGAGGAGCTACTGGCCGAGGCCGCGTCCGTTGACGTCAGCGGCTGGGATTTCTCCTGGCTGGACGGCCGGGCCACCGAGGAACGCCCGCCGTGGGGCTACCAGCGGCTGATGGGGGAGAGGATCGGCCAGGCTGAGATCACCCTGGACATCCAGACCGGCGGCGGCGAGGTTCTCGCCGGAGTGCCGCAGCGCGCGGCGAAGTCCATGGTCGCGACCGAGTCCTGGCCGCCGAACGTCGCCGTCGCCCAGCGGAACCTCGCCGGCAAGGGCGTCGTGGTGGTGGCCGACGCGGACGAACCGCCGCTTCCGTTCGCCGACGGCGCCTTCGACCTGGTCACCAGCCGCCATCCGGTGAAGGCCCACTGGGACGAGATCGCCCGCGTCCTGGCCCCGGGCGGTACCTATTTCGCCCAGCACGTCGGCCCGGACAGCGGCTACGAGATCGCCGCGTTCTTCCGCGGACCGGGGCCGCGCGGCCAGAGCGGCCGGGAGCCGGACCTGGCCCGGGCGGACGCCGAGCGCGCCGGGCTGGAGGTCACGGACCTGCGGACGGCCGAACTGAAAATGGAGTTCTTCGACGCCGGTGCGATGGTCTACTTCCTGCGCAAGGTGATCTGGTTCGCGCCCGACTTCAGCGTTGAGACGTACCGTGACCGTCTGCGGGCCCTGCATGACCGGATCCAGGCCGACGGCCCGTTCACCGCGTACTCGCGCCGCTTTCTCGTCGAGGCCCGCAAGCCCGGGTAACGCGCCGGTCAGACCGACACCACGGTCATGACCGTGTGGCCGATCGTCACCTTGTCGCGCTTCTTCAGGACCTGGGCGGTCATCACGCGGCGCCCGTTGACCTCGGTGCCGTTGGTCGAGCCGAGATCCTCGACGTACCACAGGCCCCGGACCGTCTGGAAACGGGCGTGGTGGCCGGAAGCGAAGTCGTCATCGATCTCCAGGCCGCCCTCCCGGCCGACGATGAAGTCGGTTCTGAAGGTGTACCGCTGATCACCGACCTTGACGGTCAGCGCCCGGCCCGCCGGAGGCTCGGAGGCGGTGTCGCCGCCCGGCCCGGCGACGACGGTCACGGCGGCTTTCCACGCGTACTGCTCGTTTTCCGTGAGGTCTTCCCACAACGGCAGATCGTCTTTTATCGCGGCGCGATGGGCCTCATAGGCGGCCTGCGCGAGCAGCTCAATGCGATTGGTCACTCATCGATCATGAGCGGTGATCGCCGGGGCGTGCAAGACGCCGGTACCTCAAAGGCCGGCCCTGATTTCCCGCAGTGCGTCCCGCATACCGGCGGCCGCGGTGAAACGGTCGCCGCTGGCCGGAGCGCAGGCGTCCATGAGGAATTCCGCGAGATCCGGGCCCATGTCCGGGCGGAATGTCCGCGGGTCGATGACGGGTCCGCCGGGGGCGGGCATCGCGTTCGGATACGGGTGGTTGCCGTCGCAGAGCAACTGGTAGAGCACCACTCCGACGGCGAAAAGGTCGGTGGAGGCGTCCCAGCGGGCCAGATCGGCGTCCGGCGGCTGATAGGGCGGCGTGCCGGACTGGGTATGCACGGTGTCACCCGCCCGGGAAGCGATGTTGAAGTCCAGCAGTTTCGCGCCGGTGCGGGTGAGAACGACATTGCGCGGCTTGATGTCGCGGTGGATGAGCCCGTTTCCGTCGCCATCGGGATGAAACGCCTCCAGCGCGTCCAGCAGGTCCAGCGCGACGTCCGCCGCTTCCCGGTCGCGCAGGCTCCGCTTTCCGCCCGCGAACTCTTCCAGCGAATCCCCGTTGATGAATTCGCTGATGAGGTACCAGTCGCCCGCGTGACTCTGGCCGGCCCAGAAGACCTCCATAACGTGCGGGTGACGGATCCCGCGCAGGGCGCTGATCTCCCGGCGCACCGCCTCGTACCCGGCGGCGTCCCGGAAAAGCTTGAGAGCCCGTTCCGTGTTCTCGACGTCATCGCGGACGCGGTAGACCTTCGAAGACCCGCCCTCCCCGATTTTCTCCAGGATCTCGAAACGGCCGTCGATGACGTCGCCGACCGCGTAGCCGGGCTCCCCGTCCGGCGCGGCGACCGAGCGCTGCGCCGGGATCCGGAGGGTGCGCCGGCGCGTGCGCCCGGAACGAGCGGGCGGATCGGTCTTCACCTGCCGGATTCCCTCGACCGCGTGCGCCAGGCAAGGGTGCAGCACGTACGTGTCGGCGTCCGGGGGGAAGCGGAACTGCTCCACGTCGCTCATCGAGTAGAAACGGCGCCGCCCGGACCCGTCGACGTACCCCAGCAGCCCGTTCTGCCACAGGACGGACGTCAGGTCGGTCGCCTTATCGAAATGGAGGTCCGCCATTTCCCGCAACGTCGACAGGTCCCGCCGCGGAAACCGGCTGGCGCCCACGACCCGGACGAAATCCCGGATTTCCTCCTGCATGCCGTCGATATAGGCCTGGGTGCTGGTGAACAGGTCCGAGTAGTCCCGCAGCGCGGCGTTGCGCGGCATCAGGTCCGACGTGATCTGGTTGGCGCACTGCGCGACCTGGGAATCGCCGAATCGCTTGGCGCAGCGCCGGACGACCGTCTCCAGGGCCTGCGCGGTCAGGCCGTCCCGCCCGGCCTGCTTGGCCCGCAGGACCTCCTCGTTCAGCTCATTCCCCAGGGCGATGACGTCCCGGGGGATCATTCTCGTATGGCTGAGCAGGTAGTCCTCGACGCTGGAGTACCCGTCCGGCGCCGGGCAGCCGGGATCGAGCCCGAGCCAGTGGCTGACCGTGGGGGAACCGTCGGCGGGGCGGCGCATCACCAGTGACGGCGGGAGCCGCCGCAGCTTGTGCTCGAGCAGGTAGAGCAGCGACTCGCGGTTCCAGCTCAGGATGCGGATGTGGGGTTCGTTGTAGTACCGGGGCGCGTGCTCCGACTGGTACACCGAGGACATGACGATGTCGCGGATGCAGACGACGACATGGAGGCGGCCGCCCAGCTTCTGATCGCGGAGCAGCCGCATGACCTGGTGGAACAGTCCTTCCTGGCATTTCAGCCAGTACATCGGGGCGTGGCTGAACTCCTCGTCCACCGCGTCCAGGTAGAAGTAGACCGGCTTGCAGTGGCGGAGGATCTCGCCCAGCAGGTCCTCGAGATCGTCCCAGAGCGGGTCGTCGAGGTAGGCCGAGAGCTGATGGGAGGTCTGCCGCTGCGTGATGATGTCGCGCACCTGGCCGTAGATCGACCGGGGACGGCGGACGTCGTCGAGCAGGCCGGGGCAGAAACTCTCGATCTCCTCGGCCTCCTCGTCCCGCAGCTGCGGGCGGAGCTCGGGGTTGCGGAGCAGGTGCGAGGCCAGCGACCGGAGGATCGCGCGCTCCCAGATCTGCATCCACTTCTCGACCAGCACGCGGTCGGAGAACCACTGGCAGGCCTTCACGATGACCTCGGTACGGGGCAGGCTCTGCTGCGTCAGGTCGGCGTAGACCGACTCCCGGTGGGCCTGGAAATCCTGAAGCCGCCTCAGGTAGACCGTCTTGCCGGCCCCGAGTTTCCCCACGATGACCCGCGCCTTCGAGTCGTTCGCGCGGGTCGCGAGGTGACCGTAAGCCGGATTTCCCCCGAAATCGACGAATTCGCTGATTACATCCTCAAGATCGGCTCTTGACCCGTCCGGATTGCCGAATGGCCCCACCGGGTCGAGCCGACGGCGCCTGACTGCCATCTTCTCTCCCGGTTCGCATAATAACGTTCCGCGACGGAATTCTGAATCCGTTAACCGGCCCGCGGGCTCCTCAGGCCGCGGGCTTCCGGGCGCGGAACATCAGCCTCTCGCTCACCGTGATCATTACCTCGTCGAAACCGAGGGTCTGCAGCCGGGGCAGGAACCCCGCCGGGTCGACAGGGTTGTAGGTGTCGCCCTCGTGGAAATGGTGCAGGCGGTCCGACGCCAGGCTGTCGGACCCGATCAGGTACCCGCCGGGCCGCAGCAGCCGCAGCGCCCCGCCCAGGATCGCGTCCTGCAACTGCCGTGTCGGCACGTGATGGAGCATGGTGAACATGCCGACGGTGTCGAAGGACCCGTCCGGGCAGGAAAGCGCGGTGGCGTCTCCGTTGATCACCTCGACGTTCGTCCCGGCGAACCGTTCCGCGAGCGCCGAAGCCCCCTCCGCCTCCAGTTCCACCGCGACCAGGCGCCGCACCCGGTGCCGGAGCCACTCGGTCGCCGCCCCCGGGCCCGGCCCGATCTCCAGCAGGTCCTCCCCCAGGTCCATCCCCTGGGTGACGACCGGCAGAATGTCCTCGTGCAGGTAAGCCGCCCACTCGGCGGTGCCGAGCAGGTTCGCGTGATGTTTGTTCATGCCACCAGACGCTACGGACACGGCCGCGACAGGCCCACGGCGTAAGCTGCCAACCTATGTCGAGAGCCGGTCAGTCACCCGAGCGCGCGCTCATCGTCACGTTCCCGATGACGCGCGCCACCGTGTTCGACTGGCATACGCATCCTGATCATCAGCTGGCCTGGGCGCCGAGCGGGGTCCTCGCGGTCCGGACCGAGACCGAGGCGTGGGTCCTGCCGCCCACCCGGGCCCTGTGGCTCCCGGCCGGGACCCGCCACGAGACCGGGTCCGAGGGCCAGGCCACGATGCGGAGCGTCTACATCCCTCCGTGGCTGTCCCCGGTGACCTGGACCGAGCCGACCGTGGTCGCGGCGAGCCCGCTCCTGGCGGAGATCATCGGCTACCTGTGCGGCCCGCTGACCGACCCCCAGCGCGGGCACGCCGAGGCCGTCCTGGCCGACCTGATGATCCCGCTGCCGGTCACGACCCTGGACGTCCCGTTCCCGTCCGGGCCGCTGACGGGCCCGGTCGCGACGGCGCTGCGGGAAGACCCGGCGGACCCGCGCACGCTGGGGGAGTGGGGCCGGACGGTCGGCGCGAGCGAGCGGACCCTGGCCCGCGCGTTCACGGCCGAGACGGGCCTTCCGTTCGGCCGCTGGCGGACCCGGCTGCGCCTGCGGGCGGCACTGTCGTCCCTCGCCGCCGGCGACCCGGTGAGCGCCGTGGCCCGCCGCGTGGGCTACGAAACCCCGAGCGCCTTCACCGCCGCCTTCCGCCGGGAAACCGGCGTGACCCCGAAGGCGTACTTCGGTACGGTGCCCCCGCGCCCCGGCTCGGTAAGGTGAGCCCGTGCCGATCCCGGAAGCAGACGAGGACCGTACCGCCAGCGAGCGTGAGTGGCTGCGGGTCTACGGCTACCTTCAGGAGAACCGGTACGAGCTGGCCGTGCGGGCCGCGGGGGAGTACCCGCCCGAACTCCGGGTCGCGGGGACGCCGCTGCTGGCCGCGCCGTCCTGGGTGCCGGACTCGCCGGTGCCGCTGCGGGACGTGGAACTCGCCCTGCGCGACGCGGCGCCGGAACCCCGGATCACGGGCACCGGTGTCGCCGCCATCGCGCCGGGGCTGCTCCCAGAGCGGGCCGACGGGACGCCGTACCGGACCCAGTCCGAGGCGATCGGGGAACTGGCGCCCCCGGCGGTGTTCGAGAACCGGCCCGCCTACCGGCTGACCGACGTGGACCTGCGGGGAGACCGGCCGCGGCTCGGCTTCGCTCTCGGCCGGTTCTTCGACGGAACCGACGTCGGGGGAGCGGCCGGGCACGAGTACGCCGCCGCGGCACTGGGCGTCGTCCGAGAGCAGCGGCTGCGGCAGGCGGTCAAGGACCCGTGCGACCTGGCCGCCCGGTCGCATGCCTCGGCGGTGGGAGCGCTGACGCTGCGCTATGACCGTCAGACGGGGACGGCGGAGTTCCCGGTGCACTGGCGGGACCCGAAGCGGGTCGGGCACGCCGGCGGACTGTTCCAGGTGATCCCCGTCGGGATCTTCCAGCCCTCCGGCGAGGCGGGATGGAACGTGGCCAACGACTTCAGCCTCTGGCGCGGGCTGCTGCGCGAGTACGCCGAGGAACTCCTCGGCGCTGGCGAGGACCATGGCAGCGAGACCGCCCCGATCGACTACGGTGCCTGGCCGCTGGCCCGCCGCATGACCGAAGCCCTCGATGACGGCCGGATCCGCGCCTGGTGCCTGGGCCTGGGCACCGACCCGCTCACGTTCGCCATGGACGTGCTGACCGTCGTGGTGATCGACGCGCCGCTGTACGACGACCTGTTCGGCGCGGCGGTGACCGACAACGAGGAAGGGACGGTGCTTCCGCTCCGTCCCTTCACGCCCGATTCGGTGGGCGGCCTGCTGGACAACCACCCGGTCCAGGCCGCGGGAGCGGGGCTGCTCACGCTGGCGCTCGCGCACCGGGCCGCGATCCTGAAGTGACGGGAAGTAACAAGTGTCCAGACTCTGGTCTGGCGGGCCCGGGCGGGTTACTGTTCTTTTCACCCTTTTTACGCTCGCGTCAGGAGAAAACGTGAACATCGCGCTGTGGGTTGTCGCCGGAATACTGGCGGCCATGTTCCTCCTGGCGGGCGTGATGAAGATCGTCACGCCCAAGGAACGGCTTGAAAGCACCATCATGGTGTGGGCGAAGGGCTGGACCCGCCCGCAGCTCCGGGCGCTGGGCGCCGTCGAGGTTCTGGGCGCGGCCGGCCTGATCCTCCCGCGGGCGCTCAACATCGTCCCAGTGCTCACCCCGGTCGCCGCGTTCGGCTGCGCCGTCGTCATGATCGGCGCCGCCATCGTGCATGCCCGGATGAAGGACTACAAGGGCATCGGGATGCCCGTCGTGCTGCTGATCCTCGCGGCCGTCGTCGCGGTCGGCCGCCGCTGACCGGAGCCGGGAGCGGGCGTGTGCCCGCTCCCGGAGCCCGGGGAGGATGTCAGTCCTTGATCCGCATGTGGTTGAGCAGGATCGCGTCCCGGGACCACGTCGGCAGGTGCTGGTTGAGGAAGAAGAAGATCGAGCTCATGGTGTCGACCTGGTTGAAGAGCTTCGGCTTCTCGGCCAGGACGACCGCGGCGATCTTCTCGGCGGCCACCTCGGGCGTGGTCGCGTTCTCGACCAGCTCGTTGTCCCGGTTGATGAACCGCATCGCCCGCTCGTAGTACGGCGAGTCCTTCGCCGGGAGCTTCAGCGCCTTCTTCGCGAACCCGGTCTTGACCTGCGCCGGCTCGATCAGGGCGACCTTGATCCCGAACGGCTCGACCTCGAACTTCAGCGACTGCACGAGGCCCTCGACCGCGAACTTGGTCGACGAGTAGATCGATTCGAACGGGAAGGGGATCCTCCCCACGAGCGAGGCGACGGCGACGAGCTTGCCCTGGCGGCGCTCCCGCATCCCCGGGATGAACGACTGGAAGAGCGTCGCCGCGCCGATGACGTTGATCTCGAAGGCGCGCAGCGCGGCCTCGAGGTCGACCTCCTCGAACGGCCCGAAGAACGGGACGCCGACGTTCGACATCACCGTGTCGACGTGGCCCCACTTCTCCAGCACCGCGTCGCGGAAGGCGCGGACGCCGTCCCGGTCGGTGATGTCGAGGGGGATGAGATGATGCTCGGCGCCGAGGCGGTCCAGTTCCTCGCCGAGCGACTTGAGCTTCTCCTCGTCGACGTCGAAGCCGGCGATCGAGACGCCCTTGGCCGCCAGGACCAGGGCGGTCTGGCGGCCCATGCCGTCGGCGAGCCCGCTGATGACAACGCGCTGGGTCATGTGGTTGCTCCCGGTGGGTGGGATGACGGGGGACTGACCGGGCTGGTCAGGCTGTCCAGATGCTGTCGTCGCCGAGGGCCTCGCCGGTGTGCTCGCCGACGGCGGGCGCGGGACGGCGGACGCTGGCGGGAGTGAGCGAGAAGTTCGCGGTCGGCGGCAGGGTCCGGTAGCGGCCGGCGACCGGGTGGTCGGCGAGGGGAAGGCCGTCGACGAGGTCCTGCAGGGTCGCCATCGGCACCGCGGGAATCCCGGCCTCGCGGCAGAAGCCGATCCACTCGGCGGTGGTCCGGCGCTTCACGATGTCGCGCATCAGCGGGTACAGCTCGTGCGCGTGCTTGATGGCGGCGGCGAGATCACAGAAGCGCGGGTCGTTCGCCAGCTGTGTCTCCCCGGCCTCGGTGAAGATCGCCAGGAAGTGCTTCGGGTGATACGGCAGGATCTGGATCCAGCCGTCCGCGGTCTGCTGCGGCCGCCGCTCGGGAGTCATCACCCGCGGGTACCCGGTCGCGGGCATGGAGCCCTGGGGGGTGGGCGGTTCGGGGATGGACCCGGAGCCGTGCTCGGCGAGCATGAACGCGGTCATCGCCTGCGTCATCGGGACCTCGACGTGCTGGCCGCGCCCGGTGCGCTCCTTGTGGAAGAGCGCTGCGGTGACGGCCTGGGCGACGGCGAGGCCGCAGACCTTGTCCGCGAAGATCGTCGGCAGCAGCGACGGCTCGCCCGCCACCCGGTTCATCATGTCGCCGACCCCGACCGCCGACTGGATGATGTCGTCGTAGGCGGGAAAGTCCGCCGACTCGGAGTCCAGCGGCCATCCCTGGGCCTGGCAGTAGACGATGCCGTCGTTGATCGCGCGGACCGACTCGTAGTCGAGGCCGAGCCGGCGCAGCGCGCCGGGGAGCATGGTGGCGACCACGACGTCGGCCTCGGCGATGAGCCGCCGCACGACGGCCGCGTGCCCGGTGTTCTTGAGATCGAGCGCCGCCGAGCGCTTGTTGCGCAGGATGTTCAGCGACACCCCGGAGAACTGCGGGGCCGGGCCGGGGCCCATGACCCGGTTGGTGTCGCCCCGCGCGGCCTCGATCATCACCACGTCGGCGCCCTGGTCGGCGAGGATCTGGGTCGCGAACGGCCCCATGATCACCCGGGTCAGGTCGACGACCCGGACTCCGCTCAGCGGCCCGGTTGCCTGCTCGGTCGGTGCTTGCTCAGTCACGGGTGCCTTCCAGATAGCGCGCGGCCTCCAGCGCGGCCGCGCAGCCCGCGCCGGCGGCGGTGATCGCCTGGCGGAACCTGTCGTCGGCGACGTCGCCGGCGACGAAAACGCCCGGGGCGCCGGTCGTCCCGCCGGGACCGGAGATGTGGAGGTGGTCGGTGGGGGTGAGTTCCAGGGTGCCGTCGCCGAGGCTGGACCGGGGGGTGTGGCCGATCGCGATGAACAGTCCCTGGACGGGAAGATCCGTATCGCCCGTGTCGCCGGTCAGGGTCAGGCGGGCGAGTGTCCCGTCCGGGCCGGCGTGGAGCGCGGTCACCCCGGCCCCAGAATGGATCTCGACGTTCGCCAGCTTCCGGACGCGCTCCAGCATCACCGGCGCGCAGCGGAAAGCGTCCCGGCGGTGCACCAGGTGAACCCGGCGGGCGTGCCTGGCGAGGGCGAGAGCCTCCTCCATGGCGCTGTCCCCGCCGCCGACGACGGCCACGTCGCGGCCGGCGAACAGCGGCGCCTCGCAGACGGCGCAGTAGGCGACGCCGTTGCCGCCGCCCAGCTCCGTCTCGCCCGGGAGCCCGAGCCGGCGCGGCGCCGACCCGGTCGCGAGCACGACCGTCCGCGCCCGGACGGTGCCCGACGCGGTCACGATCTCGTGGACGGCCGGGTCGCCGGCCGAGGCGTACCGGATCTTCTCGGCGTCGAGGGTGAAGACCGTAGCCCCGGCCTCCTCGGCCTGCTCGCGCATCCGCGCCATCAGCTCGGGGCCGTCGACGCCGCCGGGGAAGCCGGGGAAGTTCTCGACGGCGCCGGTGTCCATCAGCTGCCCGCCGGGCGCGGTCCCGGCCAGCACGACCGGGTTCGCGCGGGACCGGGCCAGGTAGATCGCCGCCGTGTAGCCGGCCGGGCCGCCCCCGATGACGACCGAGTCCACGGTCTCCGCGGGCAGCGACGGCCCGGCGGGGACGTTGGCCCAGATGCTCACAGTGCTGCTCCGAAACGGGTCACTAGGACTCCAGATCGTTCGGCCAGCTGGCGGTCTCGTTCAGCGGGGCGACCTCGAACTCGTCGCCGGCGGAGCGGGGCAGCCGCACGGTCTGGCTCCAGGTCGCGCCGAACGTCGGCATCCAGGCGGAATGCTTGCCCGTCCCGCCGGCGACGATGATCCGGATGTCCTCCGGCGCCCGGGAGATCGGCACGCGGTGGCCCCACTCCTCCAGGCGCAGCCGGTAGCCGCCCCACAGGCTGGCCTCCTCCAGCTTCTCCGCCCCGACGCGGGTGGCGTCCACGCGGGCGTTGGCGTGCAGGTACTCCTGCACGTCGCGGCGGGACAGGCCGTCGTCGGACAGGACCTTCGCGTGCTCGGGCCCGAGGACCAGGTACTGGTCGCCGCCGCGGTAGGCGGTATTTGCGCCCGGGGTGGACATGGTCGCGGCGATCGTCTTGAGCAGGTTCTCCGCGGTGGTCGACTGGTGGTCGTTGATGTTGTGCGGGCCCTCGACGGCGGCGACGGTGACCAGGTTGTCCGTGGGCTGGAAGCCAAGATCCGTTCCGAAGGAAGGCCAGGGGTTGTCGCCCTGGTTCTCGGCGAAGCAGAACGACCACTTCGCCGGAGTGCCCTGGGTCGCCCGGTCGATGTCCCCGGCTACCTCGCCCTCGCCGGGGCGGGCCCCGCCGATGTTCATCGCGACCAGGCGCACGGCGCGGCCGATCGTGCCGTTGGCGCGGAAGCCCGCGCCCATGCAGCCGGCGCCGCTGGCGATGCCGAGTTCCCCGGCGACGGGGCCCTGGACGGTGACCATCAGCGCGCACGGGTGGGTGGTCATCTGCATGCCGTAGAGGTTGAAGTCGGGCTGCTGCATGGCGACGATGGCCGCCTCCAGGACCGGCATGTACTCCGGCAGGCAGCCCGCCATGACCGCGTTGGCGGCCAGCCCCCGCAGTGTCAGCTCCGCGCCCCGCGGCGCGATCGGGCCGAGCTTCGCGTCCGGGCCGCGGGTGGCGCAGGCGAGCATGCGCTCCACCCGCTCCGGGGTGGGAACGACCACGGGCAGCCCGTCGGTCCAGCCCCACTTGTGGAGCTGCTCGGCGGCCTCGTCCTCATCGCGGGCGTCCGCGATGTCGACCAGGTCGGCCGGGGCCTCGGCGAGGGGGGCCTTCGAAGCGGCGGTCACGCGGCATTCTCCTTCGATGCGTCGGCGGCGGTGGTCAGGGCGGCGACGACGTCGTCCGCGGCGGCGGGGGTGACGCGCTCGAACGCCTCCTGCGGCGGGATGCCGCCGATCGGGTGGGCGATGACGGACAGGCCGAGGGCTTCGGCGCCCTGGATGGCCAGCACCTGCCGGGAGAACCCTTCGAACTGGGTCGAGGCCATGCCCGCCACGGGCAGGCCCCGGGTGGCGAGCGAGGCCATGTCGGCGACGGCCCACGACGCGCAGGACCCGCAGTCGAGCATCGCGACGACGGCGGCGTCGCACTCGCCGGCGATCTGGTCCAGGAGCGCGGGCTCGGCGGCGATGGACGGCACCCGCTTGGCGTACAGGCGGGGGACGATGGAGTAGCGCTCGGCCAGGGCGGTGGCCACGCCCTCGAGGACCTTGTCGGCGTTCATCTTGCTGTTGGACAGGAAGCCGACGGTCCGGCCGGTCAGGTCCGGCGCCGTGTGGCGCGGGACCGACAGCGGCGCTGCCTCGAAGCTGGTCGGGTTGACGATCGTGACGCCCATGATGCCTCCTTGACGTCGGGTGCCGTGACGTGGATCATATACATTTCCGGAAGTTACGGACAAGGGATATTACGAGTTAAGGAATATCGGATGGGTTCTCGCCGTGCCCTCGGGGCCGAGGTGTCCGCGGACGGCACGTGGACGAATTTCTCCTGCCGGCACAGCGTGCGCCCGCGGCGCTCGGTCACCCCCGCCGACCTCGACGAACTGCGCCGGGTCCTGAAGGACGCCGCCGCGGACGGGTCGCGGGTCCGGGTCGTCGGAGGCGGCCACTCCTACAACGACGTGGCGGTCGCCCCCGAGATCCAGGTGTCGCTGCGCCGCCTCAACAAGATCCTCCACGTGGACACCGGGACCGGGCAGGTGACCGTCCAGGGCGGTGCCACCCTGCACGAGATCCGCACCGAGATGGCGAAGCACGGGCTGGCCTTCGCCAACATGGGGGACATCGACCGCCAGTCCATCGGCGGCGCCCTGTCCACCGGAACCCACGGCACCGGCCTGGACGCCCCGGCGTTCGCGGGCCAGGTCACCGCGCTGGAACTGATGCTGGCCGACGGCAGTACCGTCCGCGCCACCCCCGAGGACCCTGACCTGTTCGACGCGGCACGGGTCAGCCTCGGCGCGCTCGGCATCATCGTCTCGGTGACGATCCAGGCCGTGCCCGCCTACAACCTGCGCCGCACCGACACGGTCATCACCCGGGACGAGGCCTTCGCCCTCCTGCGGGACCCCCCGGACAGCGGCCACGTCGGCCTGTACTTCATGCCCTACATCGACCAGGTCCTGATGTGGACGGCCGAGCGAACGACCGACCCGGTCGATAAGCCGTCGGCGCTGGGCGAATGGTTCCGCGACGTGGTGAAGGTGAACTACGGCCTCGACGCGGTGGGCGCGGTCGCCCGCCGGGCGCCCCGGGCGGTGCCCGCGCTGAACCGGGCGTTCGCCCGCGGGATCAAGACCGAGACCACCGTCGACACCTACGACAAGGTCTTCCTGCGGCCGCTGTTCGTGCGTCACGATGGCTGCGAGTTCGCCGTTCCGCAAGATGCCGGGCCCGGCTGCGTGCAGACCCTGATGAAGGCCATCGAGGACCGGAACCTGCCGGTCGCCTTCCCCTGCGAGACCCGGATCGCGCCCGCCGAGTCGGCCTGGCTGCACCCGCAGTACGGCCGGACCACCACGTGGGTCGGCGCGGCCATCCAGGCGCCCGGCCTTGACATCGACGCCGCCTGGGAAGACACGCAGCGCGCCGCCGCCGCGGCGGGCGGGCGGCCGCACTGGGGCAAGTGGCACAGCCTGACCGCGGACGAACTGCGCGGCCTCTACCCGCGCTGGGACGACTTCGCCGCGCTGCGCGGACGCCTCGACCCCGACGGCCGGTTCGGCAGCCCGGCCATCGACCGTGTCCTCGGCCCCGTCGAAACGACAGGTCAGTAGGGTCGTGTCCATGCCCAGCCAGGAGCCCGGCGCCACCGACCGGGAGATCGAGTCGCTGATGCGACTGGTCCACGTGATCGAGGCCGAGCACCGCGCCCGGCCCACGTCGGCCCTCGACCTCCGGGCCCGGATGCTGATCCAGATGCTCGGCCTCAACGGCGAGACCCCCATCCTGGCGGTGCGGCAGAGCCTGCGGCTCACCCCGTCGACGCTGACCAGCCTGGCCGACCGGCTGGAACGCGACGGCTACATTGAGCGCCGACGGCACCCCACCGACCGGCGCACGGTCGTGCTGGCCCTGACCG
>WRBL01000148.1 GCA_009784565.1 Streptosporangiales bacterium
ACAGGTAGTACGACAGCAGGTTCAGCCGCGGGAACGCCACGTCGGGCGCGCCGATCTGCAGCGGCACCAGCTCATTCGCGAAACCGACGAACGTGGGAGTCGCGAACAGCAGCAGCATGATCGCGCCGTGCATCGTGAACAGCTCGTTGTACTGCTGGTCGGACACGAAGTGCTCGTCCGGGCCGACGAGCTGGACACGCATCAGCAGTGCCATGATCCCGGCGCAGCCGAAGAAGAAGAACGACGTGATCAGGTACATGTGCCCGATCACCTTGTGATCGGTAGACGACAGCCAGTCGGCCAGGACCGATCCCTTGCGCCGCGGGCGCGGCAGCACGCCCGCGTCGTGTACCTGCCTCACCGTTGCCAACGCATTCTCCTTCCGCTTCCAGGGCCTGCTGGTTCCTCGCGACCGACGCCGCGTACGCCTGGGCAAGGGCCTCGGCCAGCCCGGGCCGCCGTTCCCGGGTAGACAGGTACAGCCGCAGCACGAGGATCCACAGGACGGTGGCCATGGCGACATGCACCCACGCCAGCCCGGCGGGCAGGTGGCCGGAGTACTGCGCGTAGCCGATCGCCCCCTGGGCGGCCAGCGCGACGAGCACGATCCGGCTGGCCCGGACCGTACGCGCGGGGGCGCCGGAGAAGCGCGTTCCGATCATCAGGGCGACCGCCAGCGCGCCGATGAACCAGCCGATGTCGGCGTGCAGTCGGGTGACGTCCTGGAGCGCCAGCATCAGCGCGGTCGCCGCGACCAGCAGGCCGGCGAGGATCCGCAGGTCGGCTCGGACCAGCGGCCGCACGGAACCCGGCCCCTCCCCCGCCCGGGCCTGAAGCACGACCGCGAACGCGAGGATCGCCGCCGACAGCAGGAAGTGCGCGGCCACCAGAGCCGGGTTCAGCCGGGTCAGCACCACGATGCCGCCGGCCACCGCCTGCGCGATCACGCCGACAGGCAGCACGGCCGACAGCCGCACCAGGTCGCCGCGGCGGCGCCCCTCCGGCTTGTAGCACAGGCAGGCGATGAACACCAGGCCCGCGATCGCGGCCAGCGGGAAGGTCAGCAGCCGGTTCCCGAACTCGAGTCCGGAGGAGCTCAGCCGCCCCGCCGCGCCCGTGCAGATGAGGACCGCGTTCGCGATCACCGCTGCCAGCGCGAGCCTCCGCACGGAATCCCTCGTCGGGTGCAGCACCGGGGCGGACAGGCGGGCGACAGCAGCCCGGGCGGCCGGGTTCCGCGCGGTCATGACAGGTCAGGCACCGCTGGGCCGATCCGGACCCGCCACACCGACGCCGACGACCGGGCGTCCGATCCGCACGCGCCACACGTCCGGGCCGCTCTCCAGGTACTGCCAGGTGAACTGGCCCGGATGCTCGGCCTCGAACTGGTAGCGCAGCGGCTTGGGGTCATGGTCGTTGACGAGGACGAAGCCCGCGCCGGACGCCAGGTCCCAGTAAGCGCCGAAGATTTCCCGGTGCCGGTACGCCGGGGCCAGGTCGCGGACGTCCAGTACCGCGTCCCGGCGGGCGAGACCGTGCAGCGCGGCGGTCACCTTGACCGCCAGGTCCGGGCGGACGTCTCGCAGCGCGGCCCACGCCGACGCGGCGATCGTGCAGGCCCGGTCGGCCTCCCCGGCTCGGGCGAGCGCCGCCGCGGCCTGCAGCAGCAGGGTCACCACCGTGGCCTGACAGTCCCCTGCCCGCGCGGCGTCCGCCGGAGCGGGATCGTCCTCACGCGCGTACACGTCCACGGCGCCGTGCATCTGGCCGAGCAGGGCGGCCAGGTCGACGGACTCGTCGTTGAGCAGCGCGGGCAGGAGGACGTCGTTCTCCCTGGCCGCGTGCGCGGTGAACAGCCCGGCGATCTGCTGCGCCAGCGCGGCGGCCGCCGCCCCGTCGATCACCGCGGCCAGCCTCGTGCCCAGCGCGGACAGGGCGACGTGCTCGGCGTTCATCTCGCTGACCACGCTCTCCATGCCCGCGTGCTCGGCGGCGGCCGGGTACACGGTTTTCTCCTCCGCCGCCGCGTGGGGCAGTATTTCCTCGGCCAGGTAGGCGATGAGTCCGGCTACCCGCGCTCCGTAGGGGCGCTCTGCCGCGACCTCCCTGGACACAGCGTCGGCGTGGCCGGCGAGTTCCTCGCCGAGCCTTGTGTGGTGCTCGACCATCGCCTCGTATGCCTCGGCCTCAGTGACCGCCGTCATGACCTTCCCCCTTCCGCCGCGGTGGGCGACAAGCGCGAATCGTCAACCAGAATCGTTTTTATCAACAGTGCTGTGTAAAAACAAGAGGCGGCGGACAAACTAGGCCAGGTTCGCCGCTAGGCAGCCCTGAGCGACTCCACCCGGGCCGACGGGAGGCCAGCTTGACAAGGATTCTGGCCTAGTTTTTACTATCGAAATAGTTAAAACATTCAGGAGGATTCATGGCAACCGCTCTAGCCGCTCTCACGGGCGTGCTGGTCTTCGCCACCGCCGTCTGGATCGGCGGCATGGTCGCCATCTTCGTGGTCGCGAGAGTGGCACAGCGCACCCTCGGGACGGCTGAGAGAGTAACGTTCTTCCGCGGCCTGGGACGAGCCTACGGGCCGGTCGGCGGAGCCGCGCTGGCCATTTCGCTGGCGAGCGGAGCGGCACTGGCCTTCCGTCACCCGTGGGACGGCCAGCTTGCCGCCAGCACGGCGGTCGCGGCGGGCCTGGTCGCCGTGACCGCGGCCGGGGTCGTGCAGGCCCGGCGGATGACACGGTTGCGACGGGCCGCGCTGCATGACCCCGGCAGCACGGACTTGGCGGCGAGAGTGCGCCGGGGCTCGCGGAACGCCGCGGCCCTGCGAGCCATGATCGCCGCGTTCAGCCTCGCTCTCCTCGTCCTCGGGACCGCCATCGCGACGTGACACTGTCCCGGACACCGCCCGTGGCGCAGGCAGAGCGCTCAGGCGAGGGCGGCCCAGTACGTGCTGGACGTGACGGCGCCCATGGCGGCCGGGGTGAACCAGCGCGGCATCGAGGTCTGGCCGGTGGCGATCACGCCGAAGCGCCGCCTGCCCGGGCCGGACTGGCCGGATCCGAGGCCGGGGATGATGCCGCCGCCCCGGGCAAGGGCCGGCGTCGCGGCGCCGTTGAGGAGGATCGCCGCCCAGTACCAGCCGGGAGCGAGCACCGCCGGCGACGTGAGCGGGAACGTGATCTCCCCGGGGGTGACGGCGGAGGCGATGTCGGCGGTGACGGCCACCTGCCTGCCGGTGCTGTCGTAGAGGGCGGCGAAGCACGTGCCCGGTCTCAGCACCATGCCGTCGGCGGACGCGACGCCGTAGACGATCCTGGACGCGGTGATCCGGGTCCGGACCGGGATGTGCGAGGCGTACACCGCTCCGCTGGCCGGCGCGAGGCCCGACACCGCGGCGACCGGGTCATAGGCCCAGGCCAGGTAGGAGAAGTCGGAGGGACGGGGGCTCCGCTCCGGGCCGTCGGCCGCGCCCCCGCCGGCGGCCGGCGCGATCGCGGCGGCGGGGCGCATCGCGTGGGCGGTTCCGGCCGGGTCCGTGTAGCTCGGGACGCCGGACCCGTCGATGGTCCACTCCGCGCCAGAGGTTCCGGTCAGGTTCAGGTCCGGGCTGGCGGCGGTGATGACGGTGCCGGAGGAGCCGCCCAGGTCGATCCACGGGTGGACGGCCGGGGCGCCCGTGTTCTCGACGTAATAGTTGCTGATCAGCGTCTGCGAGCACGACCGGCCGAGCCGGATGTCGGGCGGGGTCCGGGCGCCGATCGGCCCGTAGGAGCGCCCGCAGTCCCGGATCGCGGTCCCGGCCGGGGCGACCCCGGACACCGGGTCGGCGCCGAAGTCGAACATCGGGTTCGACGGCGCCGCTGACAGGTCCCAGGCGCGGCAGGACTGCAGGGTCGTCTGGTGGCCGGAGAGGATCCGGACGCAGCCGCCGAGGGGGTTCTCGAACGTGACGCCGCGCCAGGTGTTGTTCTGGTAGGTGGCGCCGGCGACCGGGACGGACACCGAGAACACAGGCTGGTCGCGGTCCGCGCCGTTGTTGTTGGCGACGATCTCCGCGAACGTGTTCTCGTTGAACAGGTCGTTGCCCCCGGTGACGGCGAAGTTCCACGCCGGGACCGTCCGCGTCGCGGCGGCGGTGGAGGCGGTGATCTTCTCCCAGGTGCATTCCAGGATCCCGGTCGCGTTCGTCCCGTCCCAGATCGAGTGGCCGCCTGACCGCTGGGTGATGGTGAGGTGATGGAACCGGCCCCGGCTCATGCGGGGCATGATGACGGCGTGCCCGCCGTCCGCGTCGAGGGTGAGGTGGTCAACCTCGACGGCGCCGATGCTGGCCGTGCCGAAGTCGAGGATGGCCGAGGCGGCGGACTTCAGGATCGACCGGGTGCTGCCGGTGAGCCGGAAGCCCGGCCTCATCCCGGTCAACGGTGCGCTGATGACGTACGTGCCCCGGGGGACGAACACCGTCCCGGACGGGTTCGCGGTGATCGCCGCCTGGATGGCCGCCGTGTCGTCCGCGCTTCCGGTCCCCGTCGCGCCGTAGTTCCTGACGCTGGCCCAGTCGGTCGGGCCCGCCCCGTCGCCGGCGTTCGCCGTCATCCATCGCCCCCTGGTCGCCGCGCCCCGTGGTCCCGAGGACCCTATCCCTCCGCGACGGGACCCGGGGCACGATCGCCGGTCAGTCCAGGTGGCGGGGCGGCGGCCCCAGTTCGGTCGTCGGCACCGGTTCCCACACCGGGGCTCCGCCGGGGTCGCGGGTGACGCGGCCGAAGACCTGGTCGCCGAAGTGGCACGCGAAGCCGCGCGTGCCGGGCTGCTCCAGTTCCGCGCGCAGCCGCTCGCGGACAGCCAGGACTCCGTGGGTGTCGAAGTCGGGCAGTGACGGCCATTCGGGATGGGCGATCTGCGCCGGCATGTGGAAGGCGTCGCCCAGGGCGATGACCCGGTCCCGGCCGGCGCCGCTGATCACGTAGCAGGTGTGCCCGGGCGTGTGCCCTGGTGTCACCAGGGCGGTGACGCCGGGGATGATCTCGGTGCCGTCCTCGACCAGGGTGAGGTCACAGGCGGCGAGCCGCTCGGCGACCCGCGGCGGAGTGCCGGCCTGGTTCTCGCCCCGCTGGTGCGGGGCCCACTCCTCGGCGGCCACGATGTAACTGGCCTTGGGGAACATCTTCTCGGCGGATCCGTTGCCGTCGGGGCGGAACGCCCAGCCGGTGTGGTCGATGTGCAGGTGCGTGAAGGCGACGGCGCCGATGCGCTCCGGCGGGTATCCGAGCGCGGCGAGGACCTCGGGCAGTGCGCCGGTGTTGACCCGGCCCGCGCGGGATTCGCCCTGGTAGTCGCCGTAGCCCGTATCGATCAGGAGGGCCTCGCCGTCGCGTTCCACCAGCAGTCCGCCCGCCGACATGATGACCCGGCCCCGGGAATCGAGCGCTTCGGGGTGGCCGTCCCAGTAGCTGGCCGGCACGTGCGGGAAGAACCCTGACGGCCGCATCGCCATCGCGCCGTCGGTGACATAGGTGAGCCGGACGTCACCGAGGTCGACGGACCGCACGGCCGACTGAGCTGGCAGTTCTCCGGTGGACCGGCCTTCCGTCATGGTCTGTCTCCTTCCGTCTGGCTCTCGTTGTCTCCATCGATGCTGGCACGCCCGCGCCCGCCCCCGGCTGCCCGGGGGCGCCCGGCCGCGTCGTCACCGCCACTCGATGACGATGTGGGAGAGGATGTCGGTGATCAGCCAGATAATGACGCCGGCGATCACGGCGTACAGCACCACGCCGCTTGGTGTTCCCGGGTCTGGAAGCAGTCCCCGAGGCTGCTGTGGGTCACGTGGTGTTCTCATACGGCCACGATACGCCCGCGTGTTCGCCTCCGAGTCGCCAACCCGCGATCTTATTCAAATTCATGTTCTAATAACCAGCAGGCATGCCCTTGACCGCCCGGACCTGGCTTGTCATCGTAAGACTGTCTGATTGTCTGACAATACGGCGCCCGACAGACGGGAACAGGCGATGACTGAAGCCACCGGCGTCTTCCGGCCGGAGCGCGGCGAGGCCTCCGGACGGTCCGCGGAGGGACGGGCGGCCGCGACCGGCGCGTTCTTCACCGAGTTTGTCGACATGTTCGACATCTACCTGCCCACGGTGGTTCTCACCCCGGCCCTCCTGTTCTTCCAGCCGGGCCATCTCTCCCAGGGGCTGGCGGGCATCTTCACGTCCCTGGTGTTCGTGACCACGCTGATCGGCCGCCCGGTCGGGGCGGCCGTCTTCGGCGCGGTCGGCGACCGGGTCGGCCGCCGCCGGGCGACGATCCTGTCCGTGTCCGGGTTCGCGGTCATCACGCTGCTGATCGCGGTTCTTCCCGGCTACTCGACTATCGGCGTCCCGGCCTACTGGCTGCTGATCATCCTGCGGTTCCTGGACGGAGTGTGCCTCGGCGGCGGGTACACGGGCTCCCATCCCCTCGCCATGGAGTACTCCCCCGCCCGCCGGCGGGGACTGCTCGGCGGCGTCATCCTCGCGGCGTTCCCCGCCGCCTACGTCCTGATCACCCTGCTGGCCCTGGTCTGCCTGGCGGTCTTCCCGCTCGCGGGCGCGGGCTCGGCGTACGCGGTCTGGGGCTGGCGCATCCCGTTCGTCGTCGGAGCGGTCCTGGGCGCCGCCCTCGTCGTCTACTACGTCAAGCGCGTCCCGGAATCACGGATGTGGGAACGGACCGAGACGCGGAAATCGCCGCTGGCCAACCTGTTCAAGGGGCAGGCCCTCCGCAACCTCGCGCAGGTCTTCGTCCTCATGACCGGTTTCTGGCTGACCCAGAACATGATCACGCTGTACCTGCCGACGACGGTGCTGGGCGACTTCCTGCACCTCGGCCACGACCAGCTGACCGTGACGGTCCTCATCGCGTACGCGTGCCTGATCTTCAGCTACATCGCCGCCGGGGTCCTGGGGCAGAAGTACGGCCGCCGCCGGTTCATGATCGTCACCGGCGTGCTGATCGCGATCATCGGGACGGCGCTCCTGGCGGTCCTGGTGACGGCGAGCGTCCGCTCCCTGGCCGCGGTCATCGTGGTCACCTGCCTGCTCGCCATCCTGGTCACCGCCCCGTGGGGCGTGTTCCTGTCCTACATCAACGAGCGGTTCACCACGGACGTGCGGGCGTCCGGGTTCGGCCTCGGGTTCAGCGCGTCGGTCGTCATCCCGTCGTTCTACGCGTTCTTCATGGACTGGCTCGGCCACGTCATGCCCTACCACCTGACCGGCCTGGTGCTCCTGTTCATCGGCGCGATCCTCGGCACCGTCGGCGCCGTGGCCGGACCGGATACCCGGCACGTGGACCTGAGCCGCACGGAGCTCGCCTCATGACGGCGGGACGGTTCGACGGGAAGGCAGCCGTGGTCACCGGGGCCGGGCCCGGGATCGGCCGCGGTCGACTCGACCGTCTACGGCTGGGAGTGAGGCGATGATCGGGTTCATCGGGCTGGGCAACATGGGCGGCCGGATGACCGCCCGGCTCCTGGAAAAGGGGCACGAGGTCACCGGCTACGACGTGCGGCCCGGGCTGGCCGAATCGCTGGGCGCGCGGCCGGCGGCCTCGGTGGCGGAGGTGACGGCGGCGGCCGACGTCGTGCTGCTGTCCCTGCCGGACAGTCACGTCGTCGAGGCGGTGACCGGCGGGGACGACGGGCTGATCGCCCAGGCGCGTTCCGGGCAGGTCGTGGTGGACCTGTCGACAGCGGCGCCGGCGTCGACCCGGGCGATCCATGCTTCGTTTCTCGGCCGGGGCGCGGCCTACCTCGACGCGGGGATCTCCGGCGGCGCGGCCGCCGCCGACAAGGGAACGCTCACGCTCATGGTCGGTGGCGCCGCCGACGCCCTGGAGCGGGTGCGGCCCGTACTGGAAGGCTTCTCGTCGACGATTTTCCACTGCGGGGACAGCGGTTCCGGGCACACCGCCAAGCTGCTGAACAACTTCCTCAACGCGGTCACGCTGTCGGCCACCGCGGAGGTCATGGTCGCCGGGAAGAAGGCGGGCCTGGACCTGGAGACCCTCCTGGGGATCATCAACGCCAGTTCGGGCGTCAATTTCGCGTCCCTCAACCGCTTCCCGAAGATCATCCACGGCGACTATCTCAAGGGCGGGCTGACGAACTCGCTGATGATGAAGGACGTCACCCTGTACGCGGACCTGGCGGCGGGCCTCGGGGTCGGCAGCGTCAGCGCGAGCGGACCGCTGGCGGCCTTCGGGCTCGCGATCGGGCTCGGCTACGGCGACCAGATCAGCAACACGGTCGTCGACGCGATCGGCGACGTGTCCGGCGGAGTCCGGCTGCACGATCCGGAGGGCGAGCGCGATGACTGAGGTCCCGCTGACCGCGCGGCAGGAAGAGATCAAGGCCCGGTTCATCGAGGTGCGCAAGACGTGGGGCGAGCCCTGGGAGGCGATCCTGCGGCTCGACCCCGGTTTCCTGCAGGCATACCTCGACTTCTCGGCGGTCCCGTGGCGCACCGGGACGCTGGAGCCGAAGGTCAAGGAACTCATCTACATCGCGGTCGACGCCAACGCCACCCACATGTACCAGCCGGGCGTCCGCCAGCACGTCCGGGCGGCCCTGGACGCCGGGGCCACCGGCCAGGAGATCATGGAGGTGCTCGAGCTGGCCGCCACGCTGGGCATCCACGCGATGAACATCGGCGTCCCCGTCCTCACCGAGGTACTCGAAGAGGAAGGCCTGCGCGACAGCCCCGCGCCGCTGGACGCCCGGCAGGAGGAGATCAAGGCCGAGTTCACCCGGAACCGCGGCTACTGGCACGAGTTCTGGGACGAGATGCTGGAACTCGACCCCGAACTGCTGGCCGCCTACACGGAGTTCTCCTCCGTCCCGTGGCGCACCGGGACGCTGGAGCCGAAGGTCAAGGAACTCGTCTACATCGCCTTCGACACCGCCGCGACCCACCTGTACGTCAAGGGCCTGAAGGCTCACATCCGCAACGCCCTGCGGCACGGCGCGACGGCCAGGGAGATCCTCGAGGTCATGGAGATCGCCTCGGTGCTGGGCATCCACGCCGTCACCGCGGCGGCGCCCGTCCTCGCCGCCGAGCTAGCGGAACGTGACGACCGGCTACACTGACGGCCTATGACCGTGGACGACGGGACGTGGTCTCCGCCCCCGATCGGGCGCGTGGCCGCGCCGCTGCGCGACCAGGTGCTCGAGGTGGTGCGCCAGGGGATCCTGGACTCCCGGCTGCGTCCCGGCCAGCGGCTGGTGGAGCGCGAGCTCATGGAGCAGCTCGGCGTGTCCCGCGCGACCGTGCGGGAGGTCATCGCGCGGCTCGCCTCCGAGGGCCTGGTCACCAACATCCCGCAGCGGGGCGCGATCGTCGCCGTCCTGACCGGGGAAGAGGCCGCGGACATCTACGAGATGCGGGCCAGCCTGGAAGTGCTCGCGACCCAGCGGTTCATCGAGCGGGTCACCCCGGTGCAGGTGGCCGAGCTGCGCGCGGCGTTCGACGGCTTCGCCGCGGCGGCCGAGGACGGGAGCCTCGATCAGCTCGCGGCCAAGGACGCCTTCTACCGGGTGCTGTTCGACGGGGCGGCGAGCGCGCCCCTCACCCAGGTCATCACCATGCTGCAGAGCCGGGTCCGGCTGCTGCGCCGCACCTCCCTGTCCGCTCCGGGCCGGGCCCGCGAGACCGTCGGAGAACTGCGCGTGCTGGTGGAGGCCATCGAGGCCAAGGACAGCGAGGCCGCGGCCGAGGCCTGCGCCCGCCACGTGCGCAACGCCGCCCGCACCGCCCTGGCCCGCATGGCCGAGCCCGGGACGACCGCCCGCCCGGAGCGGGCCTAACGCGCCAGGCCGGGGGTGCGCTGGCGGTGACGCGCGGGCTCGTTCAGACTCCGAGGAAGCGCTTGAGCGCTCGCCGCGGCGCCGGAAGCCGGCGGCCCGCGTCGAATTCCAGCACCGAGATCTCCCTGGTCATCGCCGCCAGCAGTTGCGCCGCCGCCTCGGCGTCATCCCAGCCCATGGCCTTCACGTCGGTCACGCCCGCCGCCGTGAGGCGCTCACGGCGCGCTTCCATCGAGTCCCGCGTGGCCGGGTCCGAGCGGGTCTCGAGCGACAGCGCCTTGACGCCCCGGTTGGCGAGCGAGACGTCAAGGTAGGCCTCAAGGCTGCGGTGGAGACGCTCGGCGCCCGGCGGCAATTCCGCGACCGCCTCGGCGACGGCGGCGCCGACCCTGGTGTGGAAGCGCGCGTGCATGGCGTCGACGAACTCCGCGCGGTCCTTGAAGTGGACGTAGAAGGTGCCCTTCGCGACTCCGGCCCGGGTGACCACCATGTTCACGCTGACGCCGGCGAGGCCGTGCTCCTCCGCCAGCGCCGCCCCGGCGTCGAGCAGGGCCTCGCGTGTGCGCAGCGCGGCGGCTGCCCGGGTTCCTTCTGTCATCGCGCGGAGTATATGCCTGCCGCCGCTGGCGTCGGAATTTCAATGACCGACCGGTCGGTCACTATGTTAGCATCGATTTCATGACCACACTGTCAACGTCCGCGGGGACGGTCGCCTACAACTCTCGCGGCAGCGGCGACCCAGTCGTCCTGTTGCCCAGTGGCGGCCACGACCAGCATGACTACGATGAGCTCCGCGAGCTGCTCCCCGACGGGATCCGCAGCATCGGCGTCGACTGGCCGGGCCACGGCCAGTCCCCCGCCGGCACGGCACCGTCCACCGAGCTGCGGCTGACCCAGATCATCGAGGAACTCCTGGAGTCGCTCGCGCCCGCTGGCGCCGTCCTCGCCGGGAACTCGATCGGCGCCAACGTCGCCGCCCGGCTCGCGGTCAGACGGCCCGACCTGGTCAAGGGCCTGATGATGATCGACGCCGGCGGCTTCGAGGACCGGGGGCTTTTCGACCGCGTGTTCTGCGCGCTGATGAGCCGCCCCCGGTTCGTCCGCGGCATCTACCCGCTGTTCTCCTGGGCGTACATGCGCTCGCGTACCGCAGCCGACCGCCGGGCGCGGGCGAACGCCATCGCGATCACGCGCACCGCCGCGGGAGTACGGGCGGTCAGCGAGATCTGGGGCAGCTTCAACCGTCCCGAGCACGATCTCCGGCCCCAGGCCGGGAAGATCACGGCCCCCACGGTGCTGGTCTGGGGGCGGCACGACCCCCTTCTGCCGCTCCGGGTCGCCGAGACGGCCCGGGACCTGATCCCCGGATCGGGGCTGGCGGTCGTTGACAGCGGCCACGTCCCGCACACGACCCACCCCGCCGCCGTCGCCGCGGAACTCGCATTGCTCGCGGACTCGGCGTTCGGCAGCGGCAGCGGGATGCCTGCCGCGAAGGAGGAACCGCCGCGGCGGGCATGAGCGCCCGCCCTCGGGAAGCTGGTCCTGGCCGCGTGCAGCAGCCCGCCCTACCGGTCCGGGTCGCTGGTCCGCTTGGCGGCGCGGAAGAGCCTGGCCACAGTGGGCTTCATGCCGTACCGGGTGTCGGTGTCGTCCGTCGGCGCCCACCAGTAGAACGGAAGGCGCCGGCCGGGCTCCGTCCCCGGGACGTTCCGGATCGAGTTGAGGGAAGCGGCCACGGACTTGCGCCAGTTCGGGTCTCCGTCGCGCCACTCGCGGCCGCGCAGGCGCTCGAAGATGTCCTTCGCGTCGATGAGGTGGCCGGGACGTACCGCGAGGAAGTCCAGGATCCGCTGCGTGACGTCCGAGACCGACTCATAGAACGCCCGGGCCCGTTCCTCATCGCCGTCCCGCCATTCGGGGCCGTCATGGCCGGATCCTCCGTCGTGCCGCGTCCAGACGGGATCGTCGTCATCGAACTTCATCGGTTGTCCTCCCGGGATGGCCACCCGAGGTGGCTGCGACCCGCTCCCGTGATTCCGCCCGCCTACCAGCCTAATTTCGGCCGTCGGCCCTGGCCAGGCCCAAGATTGCGGCCGCCGTGCCGGGGACGCGGCGGGTCCCGGCGCTACCCGGTGAGGAAGTCCGTACCCGAGGCGGCCTGACTGCCCGCCCGGCCGCCGCTACGGCTCCAGGTACGCGGCCAGCTTGGCCAGCGAGGAGCTCAGGCCAGCGGCATGGTCCTCGGCGGAGATGCCGTCGGGGACGTCGTCGGCCCGGATGTCCACACGCGTCCCGGCGCCGACCGGGGTGATCTCCCACGTCATCGTCATGGTGCCCGCGTTGGCCGGGTCGTCGGACACGAAATCGACGGCCTGCACGACCCGCACCCCGGGGACGATGTCGACGTAGCGGACTTCCACGATGTCGGAATCCGCCGTGGCCTTCCCCTGAACGGTCGAGGGGTCGTCATAGGTCAGGACCAGCCGGTAGGACCCGCCGGGCCGGACGTCGAACCGCTCGAACCGGCCGTGCATCCCGTCGGGCGGCAGCCACTCCGTGAGCGCGTCCTGGTCGACGAACGCGGCGAAGACACGCTCCGGCGGCACCGCGATCACCCGGGAACCAGCATCCGTGCGGGTCATGACGCCATAGTAGAGCTCCCCAGGCGGATGGCGGCGTCATGATCGTGGGTGGGAACGACGCGGGCCAGGTGCCGGGCAAGGTGAAGCCGGTGCAGGGTCTCGAACGCGCCGTCTCGGTCGCTGTCAGCGAAGCGGCCGGGGAGGGCGGGCTTCTGGCGCAGCCGGTCGACTTGCTCCATATGCCAGGCGGCGTCCCCGGCGATCAGGATCCAGCCGTCTCTGGCGCGGGCCAGGATCCCGATGCTGCCGGGTGTGTGCCCTGCGAGGTCAACCAGTGTCACACTGCCGTCGCCGAACAGGTCGCGGGAGGCGGTGAAGGTCGCGACCGGCGGCCCGTCCAGGTCGTAGCGGACCACCCGGCGGCCGCCGGTCAGCGCCGCGCGCACACCTCCCGCCGGGGGCCGGGTGCCGCCCATGATCCAGTCGTGCTCGCTCGTGCGCAGGTGCATAGGGAGACCGGGGAAGTCCAGGAGGCCGCACACGTGGTCCCAGTGCGCATGGGTGGGGAGGGCGAATTCGGGGGCTCGCGGCAGGCGCGCGGCCGCCAGGGCGTCAATGGTGGCGATAGTGTCCGGCGGCGGTGTCACCAGGCGCCTGAGCAGGCCGGGGACCTCGGCCAGCGCCCTGGCCGGAGCGTCGCGGCAGTACGACGGGTCGACGAGGAAAACCGCCTCGGGATGCTCGATGACGAAGGTGGTCATCGCGTTCCGCAGCGAGCGCCGCACGCTCGCCCCTTCGACGAGCCCGCCTGCGGGGACCGCACGGGACACCTGGGGAAGCGCCCGGACGGTAACGACTTGCTCGCCCTCGGGGAGTCCCGCGTCGGTGATCAAGTTGAGCAGCCGACGGTCGGGGCGGCGGGGATGCACCGTCCCGACCGCGAATCCAGTGCCGGCGGCCAGGTAGTCGCGGACGGCAGGGGCCACGGGCAGGTTCCGGTCAGAAGTCTTCACGGGCGGGCTCCTCGGGATCGGCTGCCTACGATGGGACCGAACCTAAAACTTCAGGCCGACCTGAAGTCAACGACCGCAAGCGCGCTACGGGAGGCAGGCATGCGTATCGGCGAAGCGGCCGCACGGCTGAGCATCGAGCCGCACGTACTCCGGCACTGGGAAGAGGCGGGCGTGCTGGTTCCCCGGCGGCTTCGCTCCGGACACCGCGACTACGACGAGGCCTCACTCGACTGGGCCCGCTTGATCAAGGTCGCGCAGGGCACCGGAATGTCCCTCGCCGAGATCCGCGGCCTCGTCGCCGCCGACCAGGACCGGCGCCGCACCGCTATCGCCAGCCAGCGAGACCGGCTGCGTGACCAGATGACGGCGCTGCGGACAGCGGATGACTTTCTCGCCCACGTCGGCGACTGCGTCCACCCGGTGCTGTCGCAGTGCCCGGAATGCTCCGCCTTCATCGCCTACTGCGAGTCGGCCCCCAGCCGCCGGTACGGCGTCCCGATCACCTCGTAATGCGCGGCCGGGGCACGTAATGAGAGCCGTCAGCCACCCCCGTCATCCCTCGAAGAGTTCCTCGACGCTCTTAACAGACCCGGCACGCTCCGCCCACGTCTCTAGCGTGGTCTGGTCGGCGCAGGACTCAATACGCTCGCGGGAACGATCGTCAACCGGGATTCCCCGGCCCTTCAGAACGAGCAAAATGGTCTTCGCCGAACCCTCGGCACGACCTTCAGCACGGGTTTCGGAGACGTAAGTGAACTGTCCGCTAGACATTAGGGCCTTCCATATGTCGCAGCCGGGAGAGTCTGAAAGCCCGGCCTCGATGGACTCACTGAGCAGGCCGGCGGTTTGCTCGTCAAGGATCTGCAGGGCGGGTGCTAGCGCTCCCAGTATCGCACGAACGTCCGGTACCGGGTCCAGCCTGTGTGTGAGGGCGCAGAGGGTCGGCGGCGAGCTGCGGATGCCCGGGCTCCAGCATCACGACGAACTCCTCGTCGCCGAGGTGGTGGGCGTCGGCGGGGCTCTTGTCGCACTTGGCCATCAGGGCGAGGTCGAGGGCGCCGCGACGGCACAGCCGGTCCATCTCCACGGAGCTGGGCTCCTCGTAGACGGTGACTTCCAGCCGTGGGAAGCGGCCGCGCAGCGCGCTCAGAGCATTCGGCAACTGCCGGATGCCGAAGCCCAGCTGCGCGGAGACCACCAGTTCGCCCGCCAGGTCGCCGTCGCCGAGCTGCGCCGTGGCCTTCGCCCGCCGGGCCGCCTGTACCGCGACCTCCGCTTCCCGCAGGAACGCCCGCCCCACCACGGTGGGCACCAGCCCGGTCGCCGGCCCCTCCCTCGCTTACTCGGAGCGCTGGTTGACCGTCATGTCCCGGCCGGCCGTGTAAGCGTCGCGTCCCGCGTACACGTTCTGCGTGACGCCGCCGGGCTGGGGAGCCTCGGCGACGATGCCGCGGACCTCGGCGGCCATCTCCTCGTCCCGCTCGAGGGCCTTGCGGATGGCCATCTTGAGCACCGTCACGTACTCGTCTTCCCCGGGGTTGGCGATGACGTCGGCCACCGGCTCCGGAAGGGGTTCCCCCTCCTCGTTCCGGCCGAAGACCCGCTGCAGGATGCGCAGTCCCGCTCCGACGGTCGCGTCGCCCGCCTTGTCCCAGGCGCTCTTCAGCACCGCCTCGCCGTACTTCCCCGCCGCCATCGTCACGAACGGCATCGCGCTCGTCGCCAGCATCGCGATCTCGTTTGCCG
>WRBL01000149.1 GCA_009784565.1 Streptosporangiales bacterium
CTTCTAATATGAGCGGGAGGGCGGCGGAGAGCCGTTCGGCTCAGAGGGTCTCGGAGACCTCGGTCGCCGACTGGTCACGGTCAGCCGGATCGCCTGAGGCACTGCCCCCGGAGCGGTTCCGGGTCGCGGACAGGATGAGGGCGAGATTCTTCGCGCGGCCGGCGTCGAGCACGATCCAGCCCACTCCGGCCAGCATCAGGACGGCCAGGGCTTCGACCGACCACAGACCCGGCAGCCCCAGCCGCGCCAGTTGCGAGGCTGGGACCAGCGTCGCTATCGCCTTACCGGCAGTTCTCAGTATGATCATCGCAGCTCCGCCCGAGTGGACGCTTCATAGAGCTGATTTACCCGGAACTCTGTTCTTAAAGCATGGTCAGCGCGTGTCGAGCGAGGTCAGCGGCGGTTCGGGGCCAGGGCGAGCATCCGTTCCCACGCCGCGGGCGCGCGAAGTCTTTAGCATCGCGGCCTCGCCCGGGGACCGGTGCGGCGGGTGGTGCGGCCACCGGACTAACTTCCGGGCCACTTCGGGCGCGAGATGACTCCGGAAATCGCCGCAAACCGCCTATAACGCGACCGACTCGCGCCCTATGCCGCTCACTCCGGAAGCTCGCAGGGGCGATCAACCGCAATCGCAGCGAGGCGGTGGCAGACTGGCCGCATGAGCCCGAAGAGCCGCGGACGCCCGCCGGGCCGGGGCCGGAAGAAGCGCCCGGCCGGCCGCGGGACCAGCGCGTCCCACCTGAGAGTCGTGCGTCCGGCGCAGGACTGCTGGTTCCATGACCCGGTGCCCGGGGACCGGCGGTCCTGGGTGATGCCCCCGGCGCACGGCACCTACCGGGGCCTCGAACTGGAGGCGCTGAAGCCCGAGGACGACGACCACCTCCTGATCCTGCTGGAGGCCTACCACCCGGAGCTTCAGGACGCGCTCCGCGCGGGCGAGGACCTCCAGGTCGACGGGGAGCCGGTGAATCCCCGGCTGCACCTGCTGATGCACCAGTCCGTGGCCCGCCAGCTGCTGGACGACGACCCGCCGGAGACCTGGCAGGCCGTGCGGCGGCTGGCCGGACTGGGCTACGACTGGCACAACATCACGCACATGATCGCGGCGCTGGTCACCGAGAACGCGTGGCGCGCGCAGGCCGAGCAGACGCCGTTCGACCCCGAGGAGTACGTGCGGCAGCTGGCCGAACTGCCCGGGGACTGGCCGGCTCCGTAGAACTCCGGGCGGTCAGTACAGCCAGCGGTGGGCGGCGACCGTTTCCTCCGGGGTGTGGTCGGCGGCCCAGGCCGCGTCGGAGCGGCGGACGGCGGTGAAGGCGCCCAGCAGCGGCTCCCCCAGGGCGGCCGCGACCGCCGGGCTGGCCAGCAGGGCGCGTTCGGCTTCCTCCGGCGTGGACGGCAGGAGGGCGATGCCCTTCTCCGTCCGCTGCGCGTCGGTCCAGGTTCCGGGGTCGTCCTGGACCGGGGGCGGCAGCGGCGCGCCGTCGTCGATGCCCGCCAGGCCCGCGGACAGCACGGCGGCCAGGGCCAGGTACGGGTTACCCGACGCGTCGGACGCCTTGAGCTCGACGTTGGCGCGGCCGGCGCCGAGGAACGGCGAGGACGGGACGTACCGCAGGGGCGCCTCCCGGTTCTCGACGCCCCAGAACCGGTAGGCCCCGGCGAAGTAGCCGGGACGGCGGCGCAGCAGCGACGGGACGCTCGGGGCGCTCACCCCGGCGATCCCGGGCAGGTCCCGGACCAGCCCGCCGAGGAAGCTGGCGCCCTGACCCTCGGGCACGCCCTTCCCCGCGTCGGCGAGGAGGTTCTCGCTCCCCCGGCTCACCGACACGTGCAGGTGCAGGCCGTTGCCGACGCCGTCGGCGGTCACCAGCGGGGCGAAGCTGACCCGCAGGCCGTGGGCGCGGGCCGCGGCGTGGATCGTCTGGCGGGCCAGGAGCTGCCGGTCGGCGGCGGTGACCGGGTCCGCGGGCGCCAGGCTGACCTCCAGCTGGGAGGGGCCGTACTCGGCGTGGAACTGGCCGGCCGGCACGCCGTTCGCGGCCAGGCCGCGCAGCACGTCCGCCGCGAAGTCATCGACCTGCAGCAGCGCGTGCGGGCTGTAGGCGGGGCCGTCGTGCGCGCCCAGGGGACCGTCGTCGGACAGGGACACGAAGAACTCGAGCTCGAACCCGGCCCGGACCGAGAGCCCGGCGGCGGCCGCCCGGGCCACTTGCGCCTCCAGCCGGGTCCGCTGGTCATACGGCCACGGCGCGCCGTCCGGGCCGGCCTGGCGTCCCGGCACCCACGCGAACGCGGGCTGCCCGGCCAGCGGGGTGACCCGGTCGCTGTCCGGGATCAGGCGGATGTCGCCGGACGGGTTGGGCAGGCCGTCGTGGGCGAAGGTGATGCCGTCGTGAGAGTCGAAGACGGCGAACAGCGGCGTGATCCCGACCCCGTGCCGGACGGCGTCGCCGAACGCGGCCGCCGGAACTGTGCGGGACCTCGGAATGCCGCTGTTATCGGCCCAGGCGATCGTCACCCCGGCGACGCCGGTGTTCTGCAGGCGGGCCACGTCAACGGTCATGCCATTCAACGTAGGTCGCGGTTCCTGGCTCGTCCAGAAGGAGAATGACCCGGGGGAATATTTGGGTGACCCAAGTACTTGTCCTATACAAGTAAGCTCGGATACGGGCGAGGAGGGGGGCCGACCATGGCGAACAGCGCAGAGGCAGCGTCGGTCGCGGAGTCGTTCATCGATCTCCAGCGCACCGTCCGCCGGTCGAAGGCCCGGCTGCTGGCCGCCGCGGGCCGCGACGTCGACTCGGCCGTGCAGGTCCTGCTGCACACGGTGGCGGCCGAGGGCCCGATGCGGGCCAGCGCCCTGGCCGCGAGCGTGCAGGCCGACCTGTCGACCGTCAGTCGGCAGGTCGCCGCCCTCGTCGATGACGGGCTGCTGGAACGCCAGGCCGACCAGAACGACGGCCGCGCGAGCGTGCTGGCCGTCACCAGCGCGGGCCGGACCGCCATCGCCGACCACGAACGCGGCCGGCGGGAGTTCTTCGAAGCGGTGCTGTCCGACTGGGAGCCCGGGGAGATGGACCAGTTCGCCCGGCAGCTGGAGCGGTTCACCGCCGCCTACGAGCACGTACACACCACCTGGATGAGTTCGGAGAAAGGTCCTCACGCATGACCACCGCCACAACGACGCGTCCCGTCAGCGCCCCGCCCGACGGCGCGCTGTCTCACCGGCAGATCCTGACGATCCTGTCCGGGCTGGTGCTGGGCATGTTCCTGGCCGCGCTGGACCAGACCATCGTCTCGACCGCGATCAAGACGATCGGCAACGACCTGCATGACCTGACCGCGCAGGCCTGGGTCACCACCGCGTTCCTGATCACCTCGACGATCGCCGCGCCGATGTTCGGCAAGCTGTCGGACCTGTACGGCCGCAAGCGGCTGTTCATGCTCGCGATCGTGATCTTCGTCCTCGGCTCGGCCCTGTGCGGGCTGTCCACCTCGATGTACGAGCTGGCCGCGTTCCGCGCGTTCCAGGGCATCGGGGCGGGCGGCATCATGCCGCTGGCCCTGGCCGTCATCGGCGACATCATCCCGCCCCGCGAGCGGGCCCGCTACCAGGGCTACATGATGGCCGTCTTCGCGAGCTCCTCGGTCCTCGGCCCGGTCCTCGGCGGCCTGCTGTCGGGCACGAACAGCTTCCTGGGAGTCTCCGGCTGGCGCTGGATCTTCTACATCAACGTCCCGATCGCCATCGTCGCCCTCCTCGTCGTCGCCCGCGTCCTGCCGGCCGGCTTCAACCGCCGCGAGCGCCGCATCGACTGGTGGGGCTCGCTCATGATCGCCGTCGGCCTGGTCCCGCTGCTGATCGTCGCCGAGCAGGGACAGTCCTGGGGCTGGACCTCCGCCCGCTCCTTCGCCTGCTACGGCATCGGCGTCGTCGGCCTGGCCCTCTTCGGCTGGATCGAGCGCCGGATGGGCGACGACGCCCTGCTGCCGCTGCGGCTCTTCCGCAACGCCACCTTCTCCGTGGCGTCGGCGCAGGTCGCCGTCATCGGCATGGCGATGTTCGGCGGCATGTCGGTCATCCCGCTGTACCTGCAGATCGTCAAGGGCGCCTCGCCGACCAAGTCCGGCCTGCTCATGCTCCCCATGGTGCTGTCCATGATGGTCGCTTCCCTGGGCTCGGGCCGGATCATCGCCCGCACCGGGCGTTACAAGGTCTTCCCGGTCATCGGCTCGGTCCTGATGGCCGCCGGCATGGGCCTGCTGACGACTCTGCACGCGGACTCGGCCCTGTGGGCCACCGACATCTTCATGGCGGTCTTCGGCCTCGGCCTGGGCATGAACATGCAGAGCCTGGTGCTGGCCATGCAGAACTCCGTACCCGCCAAGGACATGGGCGTCGCGTCCTCCGGCTCGACGTTCTTCCGCTCCATGGGCGGCACGCTGGGCACCGCTATCTTCCTGTCGATCCTGTTCTCCGAGGCCGGCACGAAGATCGGAAAGCAGTACGCGGCCGCCGCTCACAGCCCGTCGTTCCTCGCCTCGGCCCAGGCGCACCCGGCTCAGGCCGCCTCCCTCCGCGGCAACATGGCCGGAGCCCTGAACAACACCTCGTTCCTCTCCTCGCTGCCCAGGCCGCTGTCCCACCCGTTCTTCGTCGGGTTCTCCGGCGCCGGCGACGTGGTCTTCGCCGTCGTGGCCTGCCTCCTGGTGATCGCGATCATCCTGTCGGCCTGCCTGAAGGAGGTCCCGCTCCGGCTGGTCTCCGGAAACCAGGCCCGCCAGGCCGACGAGGCGGGTATCCCGGCCGGCATCGAGGGCAGTGCCGACAGCATCGCCGCCGTCGAGGAGGTCACGGCCGCGGCGGAGGAGATCACGGCCGCCGCCGCTGCGGGGGCGCTGGTCGCGCCGGCCGGCCCGCAGGTCACCGGCCAGGTCACGCGGGCGGACGGAAGCCCGCTGGCCGAGGCCAGTCTCACGCTCATCTCGTCCGACGGCCGCCAGGCCGGCCGGGCCTGCGCCGGCCCGGACGGCGGCTACCTGATCGGCGTCGGCGAGCCCGGCAACTACACCCTGATCGTCCAGGCCGACGGATGCCAGCCGTACGCGGCGCCGGTGCGGGTGCGGGCGGGCGACAGCCCGGCGTACGTCAGCGTGCGCCTGGCCGGCACGGTCGTCGCGGCCGGCTAGCTAGCCAGCACTAGGATGACCGGGTTTCCCCGAGTTAGGAGCGGCAGGCCATGACGGAAGAGACGACGCACGCGGAGACCTACGAGCGCGGGCTGGCGATGCGACGGGCGGTTACCGGCGACGCGCACGTGGAGCGGTCGCTGGCGCAGGCCACCGACTTCTCCCGGCCGATCCAGGAACTGGTCACCGAGTACGCGTGGGGCGCGATCTGGAACCGGGAGGGGCTGGACCGCCGGACCCGGAGCCTGCTCAACATCGTGATGCTGACCGCCCTGAACCGCAACCACGAGCTCGGGGTCCACATCCGGGGCGCGATCACCAACGGGGTCACGGTCAGCGAGATCCAGGAGGCGCTGCTGCAGGCCACCGTGTACGTGGGCGCGCCCGCCGGGCTGGAGTCGTTCCGGGTCGCGGAGCGGGTCCTCACCGAGATCGGGGAGCTCCCGGCCAAGGACTAGTTCCGCCGCCCGATGAGGTGGAAGACGCGGCTGAGCTGGCGGTAGGGGTCGCGGCGGCTGGCTTCGAGCTCGACTTCGGCCTGCGCCGCGACCGCTTTCGCGTCGGACGGGTCCAGGCGGGCGCCGCTGAACTCGAGCCAGTCGGCGAACAGCCACACGCCGTACCAGGCAACGGGCTCCGCGTCGCGGGCGCGCAGCAGGTCGCTGAGTTCCTCGACGGTGTCAGCCCGGGACGGCGCGCCCAGGACCCCGGTCTCGGTGCGCGCGCCGAAGGACGCCAGGGCGTCCTCCCACCGGCGTTCCAGCGCGGGGCGGACCGCCATGGCGTGCGCGTTCCCCGTCATCACCGACACGATGCCGCCGGGGGCGGCGCAGCGGCACAGCTGGGTCATCAGCGGCTCCGGGTCGCCGGCGTACCCGAGGACGCCGTGGCACAGGACGGCGCCGAACGTCCGGCCTCCGGTCACGGCGGCGGCGTCCTCGCCGTCGGCTTCGAGGAGCGCGACCCGGTCCCTCGCGTCGCCGGGCAGGCGGGCCAGCCGCTGGCGGGCCTTGTCCAGCATCGCCGGCGAGGAGTCCAGCAGCGTCACGTCGTAGCCCGCCTGGGCCAGGGGAAACGACTGATGTCCCGCGCCGCCCCCGACGTCGAGGACGGAGGCAGGCGGCGGGGGCAGGTGCTCCAGCAGCTGCCGGTGCATCACGTAGGTGCGGACCATCCCCTTGACCGAGGCGTAGGCTTCGTCCGCGAACTGATCGGCCAGGCCGGCCCAGACATCATCGTCCATGTCCCCCAGCATCCCGCACGGCGGCCGGGTGACGGTGCGGGGTGGTGTGCAGGCCGCCGTAGTTGGCGGCGCCGAGGGCCACGACCAGGGCCAGGCCGGTGCTGGCCAGTACCGGGACGCGGACCTGGGCCAGCAGGCGGCGCTTCGACGGCGTCGGGATCCGGCCCCGGCGCGCCGCCCGCACCGCGTAGTACCCGACGCACGCCACGAACAGCGGCGTGCCGACGACGATGAAGATGTCGGCGATGTTGTAGATGTAGCTGCCGACGTGGATGAAGTCGACCGCGCCGCGGACGCTGCCCGGGGCGGTCCAGTAGTGCAGTCCCAGCCGGTCGAGCAGGTTGCTGCCCCAGCCGCCGGTCATCAGGGCGCCGGACACGGCGACGGCGGCGGGAATCCGGAACCGGGCCAGGGACGAGACCGCGACGCTCAGCAGCCCGAAGTCCAGCAGGTCGAGAACCGCGCCGCTGATCCGCCCGGAGTACCAGTCGCCGATCGAGGAACCGGTGAGGATGTCGCCGCCGGCGTTCATCTGGGCGTCCGGGACGTGCCGCCAGGCCCACCACTTGGCCGCCTGGTCCAGCACGATCACCGCGGCCAGGAGAACCAGGACGGTCCGGCTGTGCCGTCTCGCGGGGCCGCGTCTGGCGGGGCCGGAGGCCGGGCGGGGAGACCCGGCGGGCGACACGGGCATGGGGCAGGTAGGTGGGGAGATAGTGGGGGTCACGTATCTCGATAATAACTCAATTGTCACGTTCACATCACAAGGTATTGACTTAATGATCAAAACGTGCCATGGCATATAGTTCCGATTTGCCGGTACCCTTGATTCTGCGGGGAAGGACGGCCGGGGAGCCGTCCTCAGATCATTTCCGGGGGGATTTCCGCATGTCACAGCCCACGTTCCAGCCGGCGGACTACGCGCTTCCGTGCCCGCGCTGCGCCGCGGCGGTCCGGGTGCCGCACAGCCCCGGGCCCCGGCACCGCACCACCTGCTTCGAGTGCGGCTTCCTGCTGACCCTGACGTGGACCGACGAGACGATCCTGCTGGCCTCCTACCCTCCGGTACACACGCCGCCCGTGCCGCGGCAGGCCGGCGCGCCCGCCGGGCCCCGGTTCGAGCCCCGCCCCCGGCCCGTCGAGGACGGCCGGCCGGACTGGGAAGGGGCCCGCCGCCGGGTGACCCGGGCCATGAACGGCCTGCGCTGACCGCACCGGCTCCAACGGAGGAGTCAGTAATGATCCGTTCGGCGGAAAAATGGTTTTGATCTACTAGTGTGGGCTGCCACATCAGGACCGGCGCCGGAGGAGCAGACTGCATGGCTGGGAAGAAGACGCCCTGGGGAGAGCCGGGCCAGACGGGCGTCAGCGAGGACGGCATCCCCTGGGAGGTGCCCGAAGCACAGCCCAGCACCCGGGACCGGATCCGGCGCTGGCTGTCGCTGGCCCCGGAGACCGCCCCGGATAACACCATGCCCGCCGGGGCCCGGTACATCCCGGCCCGGACGGCGGACGAGGTCCGCGAACGCTGCACCCGCAAGTTCGCGGGGGGCATCCGGGATCTCGACATCCTGGAGAAGGACGAGACCCTGGCCGGGTTCGCCGACTGCGGGCTCGACCAGAACGTCCCGCTGCCGCCCCAGACCGGGATCGACCAGAAGGCGCCCGCCGGGGGCTGGTGGATGGGCGGCGACTGGGACAGCACCGCCGGGAAGCTTCTGACCAGCATCAACATCATCCGGACCAAGGACCAGAAGATCGTCAGCGTCCTGTACCGGGGCATGCTCTGGGTCCGCACCAGCCGCCGGGTCCTGGTCCTGACCGGGAACATGGAGACCCCGGCCGCCTCCGTCGGCGAGTACAGGCTCGACCAGGTCGGGCTGCGGCCCGAATGGTCGGCCGGCTCGGCCGCGGAAGCCGGCACCCCGTACCGGGTCGACATCGCGTTCGCCGACGGGTCGTGGCTCGGCGTCACCGGGCTGACCACGCGGGTCCCCGGCGGCACCGAGGGCTACCCGGACCGGGAGCTGTTCACCGAACTCGCCGGGAAGCCGGTGCGCGCGGAGACGCTGCCCGCGCTCACGCTCAAGTAGCCGCCGCGGTTACCAGATCTGCCGCAGCTGGGCCGCTTCCCGGCGGGCGGCGAGCTGCGCGGCGCGCTCGGCGGGGGTGACGAAACGGGTCTGAGGCGGCAGGTGCCGGGCCACGTCGGCGACCTTCACCTTTGTCACGGTGGTCTCGGGATGCTCGCTGGCCTTGTAGAGGCGCATCTGGATGATGCCCGAGGGATACCCGGCCTTGTCCAGCCAGTTCCAGACATGAGGATCCCGCCGGGACACGACGGCCCGGAACTTTCCGTCGGCATCGACGTGGGCCTGGGCGTCGTTGAGGCTGGACTGGCGGTTCACCCAGTCGACCGTCGCGAACCGGTCGTCGGCGACGAGGAGCTGCCAGTAGTAGCACTCCGCGGGCAGCGGCACTTCGACGATGAGGGCCTCGTCGTCGGCGATCTCGTGGACGCCGTCGTAGTACGCCTGCTTGGACAGGCCGCCGACCGTCTGGATCCACTTCGACTTGGTGAGCACGTTGATCCCGTGATGCTCGCGGTAGTAGCGGACCAGCCGGATCTCGTGCAGGATCCGGCCCTCGATCCACTCGGCCAGGTCCGCGAAGCGGGCGGCGAACTCCCCCGCCGTCATGTCGTGGCCGCTTTCGTCGAGCCGGCTGATCGCCACCCGGGCGTCGGTCTCGTTCTTCCAGTCGCACGCGCATTTCCGCATCAGGAGCCGGTGCGCCCGGGGATCCAGCCGCCACCAGTCGCCGTCGCAGGATTCGGGCCGCTCGGCGCTGAGGATCACGCGGAAGGAGCCGTCGTCGCGAAGCGTGAACTCGTCCAGGTCCTTGGTCTCCCGCAGGGGCGGTCCCTTCGGCGGGTCCAGGGTCGCCCGCGAGAAGTCCGCCGCCTGCTGGGTGATCTCCACGAACCGGGAGGTGCCCCGGTAACCGGTGATCTGGTAGGTACCGCCGGGGTCGACCTGCGCCGTGGAGTACACGTAGTCGGGGTTGGGTCCGCCCTGCCGGGAGGCGTAGTTCCACAGCGGCGCGAAGACCGGGCGGCTGGCGTCGGTGTAGGCGTGGCAGTAGTAGGCGGAGGCGAGGGTGGACAGGGCGTACTTGTTCATGTCCTGGATCTCGTCCTCGGTCCCGCCGCCGGGGCGCCACTCGGCCATCAGCCGGTCGACGACGCCGTCAAGCTTGGCGAGCTGCTCTTCCCAGGTTGGCAGGGTGCCCATGGCCTATCCCTCGATCGTCACGTCGAAGCGGCGGATGTAGAAGTCGTAGTCGGAGCGGATCCGGTCCGCGGTCAGCCCGAACTGTTCGGGGGTGTAGCGGTGGACGCCGGCCGCGCCCATCTTGTTCCGCTCCTGCCAGGACAGGATGTCGGTCTCGACGGCCGGGTCGAGGTCGTAGCCCAGCCACTCGTAGACCCGCCGGACGGTGCCCTTCGGGTCGCGGACCAGGTCGCGGTGGTGCACGTCGAGGAACCGGTCCTCGCCGATCCTTTTCCGGGCCGCGATCGCGTTCTCCATTCCCGCCCGGAGGTGCTCGGAGATCTCCTGCCCCAGGCGTACCGCGTCCCGCGTCCCGGCGGCGGGCGGGAGCACGGTCAGGGCCAGGCTGGTGTAGGAGGGCACGACCTTCGCCGGGTCCCGGTGGGTCATGATGAACCGGATCTCCGGGTAGGCCGCCGCCAGGGCCTCGAGGTGGAACTTGTGGTGCGGCGCCTTGAACAGCCACAGGTCCGGCGGGGTCCGGGACCCGATCAGTTTCACGACCCGCCGGTGGTATTCATACGTCTGCGTCAGGTCGGCGGAACGCCACCAGGCCCGGTAGCCGGGGACGGGCAGCGGGATCTGCTGCCCGTGGAAGGCCATCCCGAGCAGTTCGGTGTCCTCCATCGTGGCGTCGACCTCGAACGTGTGCATGGCCTTGTGCTCGGCCGACATCCGCTCCCGGGACCGGATCGACTCCGCCCGCCGGGGATCGGCGGCCTCCTGTCCCGCGACGGGCGGCGGGACGGGCCGGTGCTGCTCCCACCCCCGCAGGTTCCGGAACCGGGGGTCGAGGGAGAGCATGTCGGCCAGGGCCGTGGTGCCGGTGCGGGGCAGGCCGTTGATGTCGACCGGGCCGCGCACCGAGACGTCCTCGACCTCGGGGTGGGCGGCGTACCAGGCCTCGACCTCGAGGCGGTTGACCAGCCGCCGGCGGAAGCCCTCGAGCACGGCCGCGTCGGCGGACGGGTCCAGGTCGCCGTCGCGTTCCAGGCTGTCGAGAAGGATCGCCAGTCCTTCCCGGAAGTCGCCGGGGCCGAAGTCGTCGAGGCCGGCCGCTTCGGCCGCGTCCGCCAGGAGCTGACCGGCCGACGGGTACCGCGCCGTCACCGCCGCGCCTCCCCGGAGACCCGGTCCGGGTAGAGCGTCGCGGCCATCCGGCGCAAGCCGTCCCGCCAGTCCACCCGGCACGGCCCGGTCAGCGCCGCGCGTTTCGCGGTGTCGCCCACCGACCCGAGCGAGGCCCCGTCCACCGGTTCGACCTGGACCGGCGCCGGGACGCCGAGGAGCTGACCGAAGTAGGCGCACCAGTCCTGGGCGCTGACCGGCTCGTCCCCGCACCAGTTCACGATCGTCGCCGGGACGCTCGCGGCGGCCAGCAGCGGCTCGATCTGCGCCGTGATGTCCTCGTAGTGGATCGGGCTGTAGGGCAGCGGGTCCCAGCGCAGCCGGGCCGGCTTCCCGGCGGCGATGGCGTGCAGGTGGTAGGAGGGCAGCCCGCTGCGGTCCCCGTAGGCGGAGCCCATCCGCGCGATGGTGACGGGCAGGCCGAAGGAGCGGGCGCAGTACCGGGCCACCGCCTCCTCGGCGATCTTCACGATCGAGTACGGCCGGGGACTGGGCAGCCCGGCGTCCCCGATCGGGTCGGCTTCGGTGAACGCGTGCCAGGGATCCGGGTGCGGCCGGTAGACCGTGAGCGTCGACATCACCAGCGCGGCCTTGGCGTTCCGGCAGTGCTGGAGCAGCAGGCCGGTGCCTTCCGCGTTCACCCGGAGGCCGCGCTCGTAGTCGTTGCCGAAGTCGGCCGCGATGTGCAGCACGTAGGTGAAGTCCGTCGGCAGGTCGCCGAAGTCGCCGTCACCGAGGTCCACGGCCCGGGTAGTGACGCCGAGGGCCTCCACGCCGGCCCGGGCGGCGGGGTCGGAGAACCGCGCGATCCCCCACACCTCGTTCTGGCGGGCCAGCTTCTTCGCCAGGCCGAACGCGATCCGGCCGGCGGGACCAGTGATGAGAATCTTCTCGCCGTTCAGCATTGAAAGGCTTTTGATCTTTGATCCAAAGTCCGCATTGCCTGATACTAACCCTATGGAGCAGACCACGCATCAGGCTCTTCGGCCCGCTTTGCTGGCGGGGCTCGACGGGCTGCTCGCCGTGCTGGAACCGGAGCGCGCCGGTGATCACCGGTTCCGGTTCGCGCCGGATCCCGACCGCTGGCCGGACCGGGTCTTCGGCGGACAGCTGCTGGCCCAGGCGATCGTCGCCGCGTCCGCCACGACCCCGGGGAAGGTTCCGCTGTCGGTGCATGCCGCCTTCGTCCGGGCCGGAACCCCCGGCCAGGCGGTGGAGGCAGTGGTGGACCCGGTGCGGGACGGGCGCACGTTCGCGACGCGCCAGGTCACGCTGCTCGAAAACGGCAGGACGGTGCTCACCGCGATCGTCACCGGCCACGCCGGCGGCGAGCCGGAAGGCGACGCCGTCCCCGACGACGGGTCTGTCCCGCTGCCTTCGCCGGACGACACCCCGTCGATCCAGGACTGGGCCCGGCGGCTTCCCGGCGACGTCGCCGGGTACGGCCGGCACTGGATCGAGCGGCCCCCGGCGGTGGAGATCCGGATGGCCGAGGCCCCCTGCTTCCTGGACGGGCCGCCGCCCGGCCGGGCCCGCTCGCACTGGATGCGGGCGCCGCGCGACCTCGGCCCCGACCCGGTGCGCAACGCCGCCGTCCTGGCCTACGCCAGCGATTTCCTGCTGATGGACATGGTGTTCCACGCGCACCCGGCGGCGGGCGGCGCGGGCGGCTGCAACGGCCTGAGCCTCGACCACGCGATCTGGTTCCACCGGCCCGTGACGTTCGGCCAGTGGCACCGCCACGCGCAGGAGGCGGCCGTCATCACCGGACCCCGGGGCCTGGTCAGGGGCACCGTCCATGACGCCGGAGGCCGCCTGGCGGCGACCGTCGCCCAGGAAGTCCTCGTCCTGCCGGCAGGTACGCGATGACCGGCCTTGAGCACCGGCTCTACCAGCAGCCGTGGCCGGAGGGCGAGTACCGGTTCTTCCAGCTCGGGTTCCTGGTAGACGACATCACCGAGGCCGCCGGGCGGTGGGCCCGGGTGTTCGGCGTCGGCCCGTTCCACGTCATGCCCGTCTTCGACGCGCCCACGATGTACCGGGGCACCGAGACCTCCATCCGGGCCCAGGTCGCCGTCGCGCAGGCCGGCCCGGTGCAGATCGAGCTGATCCGCCAGTACTGCGACACGCCGAGCGTGTACCGGGACTGGACCCGGAACGGGGCGGCCTCCCTCCACCAGCTCGCGACGGTCACCCCTGACTACGAGGGAACCAAGGCCCGCTACGAGGCACAGGGCTACCAGATCGAGGCCGAGAACATGTCGCCGAAGATGCGCGTCGCCTATGTCGACACGTCCGCCGACTTCGGGTTCTACACCGAGGTGGTGGAGCAGACTCCCGGGTTCCTCGCCAACCTGGGCAGGATCTCCCGGAGCTCCGCCGGCTGGGACGGCACCGACCCGGTCCGCCAGCTCGGCGAGCGGGGGCGGGCCCGTGACTAGGGACGGCAACCCGGCCCGGGGCCGGCCGCGGGCACACCGCACGAAGACCAGCAGCGTGGTCGCCGACTACATCCTGGAAGAAATCTTCGCCGGGCACCTGAAGTCCGGGGACCGCATCGACTTCGACCAGATCGGGCAGGCGCTCGACGTGAGCCGCATCCCCGTCCGGGAAGCGCTCCTGATCCTGGAACGAGACGGGATCGTCTCCACGCGCTACCACCGGGGCGTGTACGTCGAGCCGTTCACCGCGGAATCCGTCCTCGACGACTTCGAGATCCTCGGCCTGCTCAGCGGCATCGCCGTCCGCCGCCTGGCCGAGCGGCCCGACCCCGAGACCATCGACCGCCTGCGGACGCTGATCGACGAGCTGCGCGCGGCCGACGACGGCTCCGGCGAGATCCTGCCGCTCGTCCAGGAGATCCTCACGGTCGAGCACCGGGCAGGCGGGTCCCGCCGGCTCCGCGCCGAACTGCGGGCCTTCACCGGTTTCCTGCCCGCGGCGCTCGGCATCGGCGCGCGCCGGGGACGGATGGCTACCGCCGAGGCCCACGGCCAGGTCGTGGCGGCCATCGTGGACGGGGACGGCGCGAAGGCGGCGGAGTACCGGATCCAGGACTTCCGCGCGGCGGGGCAGGAAGTCGTCAGGGAACTGGAACGACGAGGCGTCCTGACCGACAATGAGTGAACGCTCGCAAATTTACTAAGGAGAGCGATGCCTGACCCGGTTATCGTCAGCGCGGTCCGGACGGCCGTCGGAACGGCCTTCAAGGGAACCCTCGCGAATACCACCGCCGAGGAACTCGGCACCGTCATCGTGAAGGAGGCCGCCCACCGTTCCGGGCTCGACCCCCAGTTGTTCGACGACGTGATCCTCGCCGACCCCGGCACCATCGCGCGCTACGCGGCCGTCGCGAACGGGATGCTCAGCGTCCCGGGCCAGTCCATCGGGCGCTACTGCGCGGGCAGCCTCGCGGCGGTCGGGAACGCGGCCGCCACGATCAAGGCGGACATGGACCGCGCGATCATCGCGGGCGGGGTGTTCAGCGCCTCCACCACCCCGAGGTCACGGCGGCGCAAGCTGTTCACCAAAGACGAGTGGGAAGACTGCTCCGCCCAGCTCAACCCGGTCTCCGACGAGGCCCCCACCTTCGACATGTCCATCCTCGTGGGCCACAACACCGCCGTCGAGGCCGGCATCACCCGCGACGAGATGGACCGCTGGGCGCTGCGCTCGCACCAGCGCGCGATCGCCGCGATCGACGACGGCCGGTTCGCCGGCGAGATCGTCCCGGTCAAGGCCACCACCTGGGACGGCTCGGTGACGGAGTTCGCGGTTGACGAGCATCCACGCCGGAGCACCACGCTGGAGAAACTGGCCTCGCTCAAGGTCCTCCACCCGGAAATCGAGGGCTTCGGCATCACCGCCGGCAACTCCAGCGGCGTCAACGACGCCGCTTCGGCGGCCGCGGTCGTCAGCGAGGACCTGGCCGCGGGCGAGGGACTGACCCCCGTCGCCACGGTCCGGGCCTGGGCGGCGGCCGGAGTGCACCCGGCCCGTACCGGCTTCGGCGCGCTCGACGTCATCGGCAAGCTCCTGACACGCTCCGGCCGGCAGGCGAGCGACATCGCGCTGTGGGAGATCAACGAGGCGTTCGCGTCGGTGCCGATCGCGGCCTGCCGGGCCTTCGGCCTGGACGAGGAGAAGGTCAACTTCTCCGGGAGCGGCTGCAGTATCGGCCACCCGATCTCCGCCTCCGGCACCCGCATGATCGCCACCCTGGTCCACGAGCTCCGCCGCCGCGGCGGGGGCCTCGGCGTGGCCGCCATGTGCGCCGCCGCCGGCCAGGGC
>WRBL01000150.1 GCA_009784565.1 Streptosporangiales bacterium
GTCGAAGTCGGCCCGCACAGGCGGAAACATTACTCGCTAGTCACGCAGTTATCCCGTACCCGGACACCCCCGGCGAGTCGCGTGAAATCCCCGTCTGTTGCCTCGCTTTCATCCCCGGGATACCGTCGCGGGTGCTATCGCCCCACAGGAGGTTTTCGCACGTGGATGCCGAACCGGCCGACGATCGGATCGACCTGGCCGCGGTGCGCGCGTACCGGCTCGGCCGGGTGCGGACGCAGATGGCCGAACTCGGGGTGGACGCCCTGGTGCTGTCGGACCCGGTCAACATCCGCTACGCCACCGGGGCGCGGAACATGCAGGTCTTCTCGGCCCGCAACACGCCGTCGCGCTACCTGCTGCTCACGCAGGACCGGTCGATCCTGTATGAGTTCACCGGCTGCCTGCACCTCCCCGGCGGCCTGGAAACCATCGATGAGGTCCGCCCGGCCACGACCGCCAGTTTCGTCGCCGCCGGCCCCCGCATCGCCGAGGCCGAACGGTCCTGGGCGCAGGAGATGGCCCGGGAGATCGCCCGGCTCGCCGGGGACCGCCCGACGGTCGGCCTGGAACGGATGAACGCGGGCGTCGCGATCGGCCTGAACGCCGCCGGGATCCGCGTCGTCGACGCCCAGCACCCGGTGGAGATCGCGCGGTCGGTCAAGTCGCCCGAGGAACTGAAGTGCGTGATCGCGTCGCTGCGGGCCGCGGAGAACGGCGTCGGCGCCCTGCGGGACGCCATCCGGCCCGGGCTGAGCGAGAACGAGCTATGGTCGGTGCTGCACCAGTCGGTCATCGCCCAGGGCGGCGACTACATCGAGACCCGCCTGCTCAACGCCGGGGACCGAACGAATCCCTGGTTCCAGGAGACCGGCGAGAACATCATCGGCCCCGGTGAGCTCATCGCGCTCGACACCGACGTGGTCGGGTGCCACGGCTACTACGCGGACTTCTCCCGCACCTTCCACTCCGGGCCGGGGAAACCGTCCGCGGAGCAGAAGTCCCTGTACCGGACCGCGCATGAGCAGCTGCTGCACAACATGTCGATCCTGCGGCCGCACATGGGATTCCGCGACTACGCCCGGGAGGCCTGGGACATCCCGCGGGAGTACTACGCGAACCGGTACTACCTGTCGGCCCACGGCTGCGGCATGACCGGCGAGTACCCGTACCTGTATCACGAGGGCGACTTCCCGGCGTCCGGCTACGACGGCGAGATCCTGCCGGGCATGACGATCTGCGTCGAGAGCTACATCGGCCGCGACGGCGGCGGCGAGGGCGTCAAGCTCGAGAACCAGGTCCTGATCACCGAGACGGGCACCGAGGTCCTCTCTCGCTTCCCGTTCGAAGAAGACCTCCTCACGTAACGGCGTCGCCGAGGGCCTCCGTGACCCAGGCATGGAACCCGGCGATGTGGTGCTCGCTGGGGACGAGGACGCCGCCGCCGGCGTACAGGCGGGAGGACATGCCGGGCTGGCAGCGCTCGCAGGCGGCGAAGTCCTGCTGGTTGACCCGGTGGAACAGCTCGGCCGACTGGCCGATGTCGGCGCCGCCGGCGATGACCGACGGGGCGTACAGCCAGTCGCAGTCGACGATCGTGCGGTCGGCGGCCACCGGGGTCATGCGGTGGAAGATGACGTGGTCGGAGACCAGGTTGATGAACACCTGCGGCCGGACGGTGACCGCGTAGTACCGCCGGTCGCGGTCGGCGCCGAGGCCGCCGAGGGCGGGGAACCCGCCGGTGCCGTCAACGGTGAAGCCCTGGACGTCGTCGCCGAACGCCGCCCCGTAGCCGGTGTAGTACTGGGCCGCGTACCCGCCGGCGAACTCCGGGATCACCTCGGTGAGCTCGGGGTGGATGGTGGCGCAGTGATAGCACTCCATGAAGTTCTCGATGATGAGCTTCCAGTTGGCCCGGACGTCGTAGGTGACCCGGCGGCCGACGGCCAGGGTGCCCAGCGACCAGGCGTCGATGGCCCCGTCTCCGCCGAGCCGCTCGGCGACGGCGGCCTGCACGGCGGCGGCGAAGTCCGGCGGGCTGGCGGCCAGGCAGATCCAGGCGTAGCCGAGCCATTCGGTCAGGTGGACGGGCACGAGGCCGTACGCGGCACGGTCGATGTCGTCCATGCGGCTCAGGTTCGGGGCGGCGGCGAGCCGGCCGTCGAGGGCGTACGTCCACGCGTGGTAGGGACACTGCAGGGTCCGGGCGACCTGGCCGGCGGGCTGCTCGCACAGCCGGGCGCCGCGATGACGGCACACGTTGAGGAACGCGCGCAGGACGCCGTCCCGGCCGCGGACCAGGACGACGCTCTCGCGGCCCGCGCCGGCCGTCTGGAACGCGCCGGGGCCGGCGAGGTCGGCGGTCCGCGCGACGGCGAGCCACTGGGTCTCGAAGATCCGCTCCTGCTCGAGCGCGAACAGGGCCGGGTCGGCGTAGAAGCGGCCGGGCAGGGTCGGCAGCAGGCTGGCGGGCCTGGCGGCGGCCGTGGTCATGACGGAACGAGGCTGCCGGCGGTCGGCACCGCGGCGGGATCGGAGGACAGTTCGACGTAGACGATGCCGTCGGCGACGACGACCCGGTGGGTGCGGACCGGCTTGCGGGCGGGCGGGCCGCTGGCCTGCCCGGTGCGCAGGTCGAAGCAGGACGCGTGCAGCGGGCACTCGACCGCGCACTCCTCGACCCAGCCGTCGGCGAGCGAGGCGTCCTGGTGCGTGCAGGTGTCGTCGATCGCGTAGAGCGTCCCGCCGGAGTTGAAGACGGCGACCGGGACGTCCCCGTCGACCCGGATTCCCTCGCCGGCGGGAATGGCGTCCGCCGCGCATACCTCGATCATGAGGCCCACCCCTCAGTGTTGCGTATAGCGCTATTAATTCTGCTATGCGCAACATGATGACCAGACGACGGCGGCCGGGTCAATCCCCCGGAGCGGACGAATTCGCCCCTTGACACCACCCGGGAACGGACCGCATTCTGTTTCGCATAACGCTGCTTGTTGCGTAGACCGCGCCTGGAGGGGTCATGACCGGACCGCGAGTTGCCGTGATCGGGGCGGGAGTCGTCGGGGCCGCCCTGGCCGACGAACTGTCGGCCCGCGGCTGGGATGACATCACGGTCACCGACCAGGGCCCGCTGCCGGAGCCGGGCGGTTCCTCCACGCACGCGCCCGGCCTGATGTTCCAGGCCAGCCCGTCGAAGACGATGGCCGAGATGGCCCGGTACACCGCGCGGAAGTTCGGCTCCCTGGCCACGGCCGACGGACCGTGCTTCCTGCCGGTCGGCGGGCTGGAGGTCGCCACGACGGCCGAACGGCTCACCGACCTGCACCGCCGCCAGGGCTGGCTGGCGTCCTGGGGGATCGACGCGGCGGTCGTGCCGCCCGGCGAATGCGCCCGGCTGTATCCGCCGCTGGCCGACGGCGCGGTGCTGGGCGGGCTGCACGTCCCCGCCGACGGGCTGGCCAAGTCGGTCCGCGCGGTGAAGGCCCAGCTGAACCGGGCGGCCGCGCGCGGGGCCCGGATCCGGCCGCGCACCGAGGTCCTCGGGCTGCGCACCGCCGGCGGGCGGGTGACCGGGCTCGTCACCGACCGCGGCGACATCCCCGCCGACCTCGTGGTCTGCTGCGCCGGCATCTGGGGCCCGAGGATCGCCCGGATGGCGGGCATGTCCCTCCCCCTGGTCCCGCTGCAGCACCAGCTCGCCTGGACCAGTCCCCTCCCCGGCGGCGGCCGCGACCAGGCCGCCGAGGCGACCCGGCCGATGCTGCGCCACCAGGGCTCCGACCTGTACGTGCGGGACCGGTTCGGGGCCTTCGGGATCGGCTACTACGGGCACCGGCCGATGCCGGTCGCGGCCGACGACATCGCCAGCGTCGCCGACGCCCCGGTGATGCCGTCGGTCCTGCCGTTCACCGACGAGGACTTCGCGCCCGCCTGGGCCGAGGTCAACCGGCTGCTGCCCGCCACCCGCGACGCCAAGATCGAGGAGGGCATTAACGGGCTGTTCTCCTTCACCGCCGACGACCTGCCGCTGCTCGGCCCGTCCCCGGACCTGGACGGCTTCTGGGTGGCCGAAGCGGTCTGGGTGACCCACTCCGCGGGCGTCGGCCGGGCGATGGCCGAGTGGATCGCCGACGGGTACTGCTCGTCGTTCGACCTCCATGCGCTCGACGTGAACCGCTTCGAGCCGCATCAGCTCGCCCCCGGCTACGTGCGCGAGCGCGGCTGCCGGAACTTCGCCGAGGTCTACGACATCAAGCATCCCCTGCAGCCGGTGGAAGAGCCGCGGCCGCTGCGGACCACGCCGTTCTACGAGCGCCAGCGGGACCTGGGGGCGTACTTCCTGGAGGGGGCCGGGTGGGAGCGCCCGCACTGGTACGAGGCCAACGCGGGCCTGGTCGCCGGACGGGATCTTCCGGAACCGGACGCCTGGGCGGCCCGGTACTGGTCCCCGGTGATCGGCGCCGAGGCCCAGCACACCCGCGAGGCGGTCGCCCTGTATGACATGACGCCGCTGAAACGGCTGGAGGTCGGCGGGCCGGGCGCCGAGGCGTTCCTGCAGGAGGCCTGCACCGGCAACGCCGCGCGCGCCCCCGGCGCCGTCACCTACTGCCTGCTGCTGGACGAGGCCGGCGGGATCCGGAGCGACATCACGGTGGCCCGCCTGGAGGACGCCCTGTACCAGGTGGGCGTCAACGGCGCCCTGGACACCGACTGGCTGCGCCGCCGGCTGCCCGCCGACGGCTCGGTCACGGTCACCGACATCACGGCGGGCACCTGCTGCCTGGGACTGTGGGGCCCGCGGGCCCGGGACGTCCTCCAGCCGCTCACCGGCACCGACTTCTCCGCTGACGGGCTGAAGTACTTCCGCGGCACCCGCGCCTACGTGGGCGATGTCCCCGTCACGGCGCTGCGCCTGTCCTACGTCGGGGAGCTGGGCTGGGAACTCTACACGACCGCCGACCTGGGCCGACGCCTGTGGGACACGCTGTGGGAGGCCGGCCAGCGGCACGGGCTGATCGCCGCCGGGCGCGGCGCCTTCAACAGCCTCCGGCTGGAGAAGGGCTACCGGTCCTTCGGCACCGACATGACGCATGAGCATGACCCGTGGGAGGCGGGCGTCGGGTTCGCCGTGCGGACGGGCAAGACGAGCTTCGCCGGGCGCGACGCGGTGCTGCGCCGCCGCGGCGGGATCCGGCGGACCCTCGCCTGCCTGACCCTGGATGATCCCGGCCGGGTGGTGCTCGGCTCCGAGCCCGTGTACTCCGGCGGCGAGCCGTCCGGGTACGTCACCAGCGCCGCCTACGGCTACACCACCGGGACGTCGATCGCCTACGCGTGGCTGCCCCCGGGCCTGGCCGTCCCGGGGACCGCCGTCGAGATCGGGTACCTCGGCGAGCGGCTGCCCGCGACGGTCCGAGCCGAGCCCCTGTTCGACCCGGACATGACCCGGCTGCGCGGGTAGGAGGAACCCATGACCGACGCGGTCCCGCGGATGCCCGGTTTCCTGTGGCGCAACCCCGATCCCCGGCGCTCCTACGACGTGGTGATCGTCGGCGGCGGCGGGCACGGCCTGGCCACCGCCTACTACCTGGCGAAGAACCACGGCATCACCAACGTCGCGGTCCTGGAGAAGGGCTGGCTGGCGGGCGGCAACATGGCCCGCAACACGACGATCATCCGGTCCAACTACCTGTGGGACGAGAGCTCCCGGATCTACGAGCACTCCCTGAAGCTGTGGGAAGGGCTGGAAGACGACCTCGGCTTCCCGATCCTGTTCAGCCAGCGCGGCGTCCTGAACCTGGCCCACAGCCTGGCCGACGTGCGCGAGAGCAAGCGGCGGGTGTACGCCAACCGGCTCAACGGCATCGACGCGCAGTGGCTGGAGCCGGCGGAGGCCGCGGAAGTCTGCCCGATCCTCAACGTCTCCCCCGGCACCCGGTACCCGGTGCTGGGCGCTACCTACCAGCCGCGGGCCGGGATCGCCAAGCACGATTACGTGGCGTGGGGGTTCGCCCGCCGGGCCGACTCCTACGGGATCGACCTGATCCAGGACTGCGAGGTCACCGGTCTCGACGTCCGCCACGGCCGGGTGACGGGGGTCCGCACCACCCGCGGGCCGATCACCGCCGGGAAGGTGGCGCTCGCCGCCGCCGGGCACACCTCCGTCCTGGCCGGGATGGCCGGGCTCACGCTGCCGGTGCAGAGCCACCCCCTGCAGGCCCTGGTCTCCGAGCTCCTGGAACCGGTTCACCCGACGGTCGTGATGTCCAACGCCGTCCACGTGTACGTGTCCCAGGCCCACAAGGGCGAACTGGTCATGGGCGCCGGCATCGACGGCTACAACGGCTACGGGCAGCGGGGCTCCTTCCACGTCATCGAACGGCAGATGGCCGCCGCCCTGGAACTGTTCCCGGTCTTCGCCCGGGCCCGGCTGCTGCGCACCTGGGCCGGGATCGTCGACACCACCCCGGACGCCTCCCCCATCGTGGGGCTTACCCCCGTGGAGGATCTGTACCTGAACTGCGGCTGGGGCACCGGCGGGTTCAAGGCCACGCCCAGGGCCGGCTGGTGCTTCGCCCACACGATCGCCACCGGCCGCCCGCACGAGATCAGCGCCCCGTTCACCCTCGACCGGTTCACCACCGGGGCGCTCGTCGACGAGCACGGCGCCGCCGGTGTCGCCCACTAACCCGCGGAGATGACAGCATGCAGCTCCTGACCTGCCCCTGGTGCGGCGACCGAGAGGAGGCGGAGTTCCGCTACGGCGGCCAGGCCGGCGTCCCCTACCCGGCCGACCCCCGTGCCCTGTCCGACGCCGAATGGGGCCGGTACCTGTTCGTCCGCGACAATCCCGCCGGGCCCTTCGCCGAACGGTGGGTGCACAGCGCGGGCTGCCGCCGCTGGTTCACCGCGGTGCGCGACACCGTCACCCACGAATTTCTCCGGGAAGCGCCGTGACCGCCGCGTTCCGGCTGCCGTCCGGCGGCGTCATCGACCGGTCCCGCACCACCCGCTTCACCTTCGACGGGACCGCGTACGCCGGCCACCCCGGCGACACCCTGGCCTCGGCCCTGCTCGCCTGCGGCAGGCATCACGTCGCGACCAGCATCTCCCTCGGGCGGCCGCGCGGCATCCTCACCGCCGGGCCGGAGGAACCCTGCGCCCTGGTGCGGGTCGACGCGCCGTACGCCGAGCCGATGGTCACCGCGACGACCGTCGAGCTCCGCGACGGCCTCGTCGCCGCCGGGCTGGCCGGGCGCGGCCGGCTCACCGGCGCGCCGGACCCGGCCCGCTACGACTCCGTCCACGCGCACTGCGACGTCCTGGTCGTCGGCGCCGGCCCCGCCGGGCTGGCGGCGGCGCTGACCGCCGCCCGCGCCGGGGCCCGGGTCGTCCTCGCCGACGACCAGCCGCGGCCCGGCGGATCTCTCCTCGGCGACGACGCCTCCCCCGCCGGCCGGTGGGCCGCCGAGGCGGCCGCGGAACTGGCCGCCCTCCCGGACGTGCGGGTCCTCACCCGCACCACCGCGTTCGGCCACTACGACGACAACCTGGTCCTCGCCCTCCAGGCCCGCCAGGATCCGCCCGCCCGCCGGGTCTGGCGGATCCGGGCCCGGCAGGTCGTGGTCGCCGCCGGGGCGCACGAACGGCCGGTCGCGTTCGGCGGCAACGACCGGCCCGGCATCATGCTGGCGGGCGCCGCCCGCGTCTACCTGCGCCGGTACGGGGTCCTGCCCGGCCGCGCGATCACGGTGTTCACCACCAACGACAGCGCCTACGACACGGTCCGGGACCTGGAACGGGCAGGCGCCCAGGTCGTCGCCGTCCTCGACGCCCGCGACGGAGACCTGGTGACGGGGACCAGCGGAACCGAGCGGATCACGTCGGTGCGTGCCGTCGCCGCCGACGGCAGCCGCCGGGACATCGAGACGGACACGCTGCTGGTCTCCGGCGGCTGGAACCCGGCCGCGCAGCTGTTCAGCCAGGCCCGCGGCAGGCTCCGCTACGACGCGGGGCTCGGCGCGTTCGTGCCGGCGGGACCGCTGCCGGCCGTGCGGGCGGCGGGCTCGGCCAACGGCGTCTTCGGCCTCGGCGGCTGCCTCGCCGACGGGGCCGGCGCGGGGACGCGGGCACTGGAGGCCCTGGCTCGTTCGGCCCATCCGGTCCCGTTGCCTCCGGTACCCCGGGAGGACGGACCGCGGCCCGCCCGGGTCCTGTGGTCGGTGCCGGACGCGGGCGGGGCCGACGAGCCCGCCTTCGTCGACCTGGCGCGGGACGCCACCGTCGCCGACGTGCTGCGCGCCGCCGGGGCCGGGATGCGGTCGGTGGAGCACGTCAAGCGGTACACGACCATCGGCACCGCGCACGACCAGGGGAAGACCTCCGGTGTCCTCGCCGCCGGGATCACCGCCGGTGCTCTGGGCACGGACATCGCGAGCCTGGGCACCACCACGTTCCGTCCCCCGCAGGCGCCGGTGCCGTTCGCCGCGCTGGCCGGGCGGGACCGGGGCCCGCTGTTCGACCCGGTCCGGGTCACGGCGCTGCACTCCTGGCACGTGTGCCGCGGCGCGAAGTTCGAGAACGTCGGCCAGTGGAAACGCCCCTGGTACTACCCGCGGCCGGGCGAGGACATGGAGACGGCGGTGCTGCGCGAATGCCGCGCCGTCCGGACGGGTGTCGGGCTGATGGACGGCTCGACCCTCGGCAAGATCAACGTGCAGGGGCCGGACTCGGCGGAGTTCCTCGACCGCGTCTACACGGGCATGATGTCGACCCTGAAGACCGGGTCGGCCCGCTACGGGGTCCTGTGCGGCGCCGACGGCATGGTCCTCGACGACGGCACCGTCACCCGGACCGGCACCGACGAGTACCTGCTGACCACGACCACCGGCAACGCCGCCCTGGTCCTGGACTGGCTGGAGGAGTGGCTGCAGACCGAGTGGACCGGCCTGCGCGTCCACCTGACGTCCGTCACCGAGCACTGGGCCACCATTCCCCTGGCCGGCCCGCGGTCCCGCGACGTCCTCGCGGCGGTCGCCCCGGACCTGGACGTGAGCAACGAGGCCTTCGGCTTCATGACGTCCAAGGAGACGGCGGTCGCGGGGGTTCCGGCCCGGGTGTCGCGCATCAGTTTCTCCGGGGAGCTCGCCTACGAGGTCAGCGTGGTGGCGTGGGAGGCCATCGCCGTCTGGGAGGCGCTGCTGAAGGCGGGGGTCGCCTACGGCATCACCCCGTACGGGACCGAGGCCATGCACGTGCTGCGCGCCGAGAAGGGCTACCCGGTCATCGGGCAGGACACCGACGGCACGGTCACGCCCCAGGACCTCGGCCTGTCCTGGGCGGTGTCGAAGAAGAAACCGGACTTCGTCGGCAAGCGCTCCTTCGCCCGCGCGGACAGCACCCGGCCCGGCCGCAAGCAGCTCGTCGCCCTGCTCCCCGCCGACACCGGCCGCCTGCTGCCGGAGGGCGCGGCGCTGATCGGCACGCCGGCGGTGCCCGCGCCGCCGGTGCCGATGCTCGGGCACGTCACCTCCAGCTACCGCAGCGCCGCCCTGGACCGGACATTCGCCCTGGCGCTGGTCCGCTCCGGCCGCGACCGGATCGGCCAGACCCTGTACGTCCCGCTGGACGACGGCTCCGTCGCGCCCGTGACGGTCGCCGATCCCGTGCTGTATGACAAGGAAGGGGCCCGCCGTGACGGCTGACGCCCTTAACGGCTTCCACCTCGAGGAACTGCCCTTCCTCACCCAGCTCTCGCTGCGCGCCGGCCCCGGGGGCCCGGCCGCGGCCGCGGTGGAAACCGCGCTCGGCGACCCGCTGCCCGCGCCGTGCACCCTCACCCGGGCGCGGGACGCCGACGTCCTGTGGCTGGGCCCGGACGAGTTCCTGCTGCTGGCCCCGCCCGGCCGGCAGCCCTACCTCGCTCACGAGCTCCGCAAGGCGATCGGCCCGGAGTTCGCGTCCGTCACCGACGTGTCCGCGCAGCGCACCACCCTGGACCTGTCCGGGCCCGGCGTCACCGGCGTGCTCGCCCGCGGCTGCGCCATCGACCTGGACCCGCGGGTCAGCCCGCCCGGCACCTGCGTGCAGACGCTCCTGGCCCGGGCCGGCGTGATCCTGGTCGTCGACGATCCCGGCCGGATCCGCCTGCTGGTGCGTCCCTCCTGCGCTCCCTACCTGACGGACTGGCTGGCCGACGCGAGCGCCGGGGCCTGACCGGGGCTCAGCCCAGGTAGCCCATCCGGTGGCTGATCTCCGCCGCGCCCTTCAGCAGTACCGGGGCGAGCTCGTGCATGCGCTCCTCGGTGAGCCGGTAGGCCGGCCCGGACGCGCTGATCGCGGCGACGACCTCGCCGCCGCCGGAGCGGACCGGGGCGGAGAAGGCGTGCAGCCCCTCCTCGAGTTCCTCCAGCGTGATCGCGTAGCCGCGTTCCCGGGTCTGCGCCAGGTCCTGCTCCAGGTTCGCCCGGTCGTCCAGGGTGCGGCTGGTCTCCTTCTTCAGCCGGGTCGCCTTCAGCACCTCGGCGCGCTCGGCGTCGGGCAGGTAGGCCAGCAGGATCTTGCCGCTGGACGTGGCGTGCACCGGGGTCATGTGGCCGACCCAGTTGTGCGCGCCGACCGCGCCCGGGCCCCGCACCTGGTACAGGTTGACCGCGTACCGCTCGCGCAGGACCGCGATGTTGACAGTCTCCCCGATGTCCCCGGCGAGCCGCTCGCACACGGCCTGGCTCTGCCGCGTGATGTCGAGACCGCCGGTCACGGCGCCGGCCAGCCGCACGATCCCGAACCCGAGCCGGTACTTCCCCCGCTCGACGGCCTGCTCGACCAGGTCCCGCGCCTCCAGGGCTCCCAGCAGCCGGGAGGCCGTCGACTTGTGGACGTCGAGGAGGGAGGCGACCTCGGTGACGCCCGCCTCTCCGCGCCTCGCGAGGATCTCCAGCACGCTGACGGCCCGGTCGACGGTCTGCAGCCCATTCCGCGCCGAAGGGTCTGTTTCACTCTCTGCGGCGTGGTTGCTCATAGCGCAACTATAGTTCAGAACTCCCTCTAGGACCGAACGGGCCTTCGCCGGCTCCCCTTCTCCGAGCGCGCTCCCGCCCCGGTTCGCTATATGTCGCAATACGATATGATCGTGATACGATATATTTCTTCGCATCCGGAACGCGCAGGGTAAGACCGCGGGGTGATCGGGTTGGGCCTGAACGCACGAGACAGCCAGGAACTCGCGGGGATCGAAGAAGCGATCGCCCGGGACGATCCGCGATTCGCCGCCCGCCTGTCCGCCTTCCGCCGGGTGACCGGTGACGCGGCGATGCCGGACCAGGAGCGGATTCGCGGGGGCGGATGGCGCTCCGTCCGCGGCTCGCACAGCCTCGTGAACTGGATCGTCCTGCTGACCTGGGCCAGCGTCTCCGCCGCGCTGCTCCTGGTCGCGCTGGCCCTCAGCCACGCGAGCAGCACGCCGCGGTGCGCGCCCGGACACGGGGCCTCCTGTGCCCGGCCCGCCGCGCCCGCGGCGCCGCCCGGCCGGACGCGCGGGTTACGATGTTCCTCACGCACGGAGAGGGGCTTCTCATTCAGCCGACCAGCGAGGACTTCAGGAAGCTCCTGCATTTCCGGGTGACGCTCCGGAGCTTCCTCAGCTGGAGCGAGGAGCAGGCCGCCGGGGCCGGGCTGACCTCGGCGCAGCACCAGCTGCTGGTCGCGATCAAGGGACACCCGGGACCCCAGCCCCCGGCCGTCCGCGAGATCGCCGCGTACCTCCTGCTGCGAAGCCACAGCGCGGTCGGGCTCGTGGACCGCGCTGAAGCCGCCGGACTGGTCCGCCGGACGCCGGACCCCGGCGACGCCCGGGTGGCCCGGGTCGCTCTCACCGCCCGGGGCGACAAGCTCGTCACCGACCTGAGCTCGGCTCACCTGGCGAGACTCTACGAACTGGCCGCCGCGCTGAACGACCTGCTGCCCGCGGACGAATAGCGCCGGGCCGTGAAACGCGGACTAGTTTCAACTACTTTTCTTGGTATAAAATAACGGCATGGATACAGAGCAGTTCCTGGCGCCCGAGGACGCTCCCCCGCTCGGCCGCAGCCGCACCGACGTCCTGGACATGCTGCGGGCCGCGGACGGCCCGCTCGGCGTCCGGGAGGTCGCCCAGCGGACGGGACTGCATCCGAACACGGCCCGGTTCCACCTCGAGGCCATGGTCGAGGCCGGACTGGCCGCTCGCGAGACCGAAGACCGGGGGACGCCCGGCAGGCCCCGGATCGGCTACCGGGCGGTCGCGGACGGCCCCGCCGGGCGGCGGCGCTACCGGATGCTCGCCGAGATGCTGACCAGCCTGATCGCCGCGACCATGCCGGAGCCCCAGGCGGCCGCCGAGGGAGCCGGGCAGGAGTGGGGCGCCTACCTCGCGGAGCAGCCGGCGCCGTACCAGAGGCCGACCGCCGAGGAGGGAATCGGCAAGCTCACGGCGATCATGGACGGCCTGGGCTTCGCACCCCGGGCGGAGGCCGAAGACGGGCAGTACCGGCTGTGCCTGCGGCAGTGCCCGTTCCGCGAGGTCGCCGAGCAGCACCAGGACGTTATCTGCTCCCTGCACCTCGGGCTGATGCGGGGAGCGCTGGCCCGGATGCGCGCGCCGCTCACCGCCGACGGGCTGGACCCGTTCGTCGAGCCTGGCCTGTGCGTCGCCCGGCTGTCGGCCAGCGCCAGCTGAACCCAGCCCGCCGCGGTCCGTGAAATACATCGCCGCTCCCCGCTCTATAGTTTTAACAAACTTTATTGTTAAAATAGTGCGTGCTGGGCACCACCCCTGCTGGCTGGGCTAACCCCGGCTCCCCGCCAGCGGAACATCACCCAGCCCGGTCCTGGCGCGGCCACGACATCCCCGGCACCGCGTCGCCCGCCAGACGCGGCGGGCCGCGCCAGGGCATTAACGGCCGTGCTGGTGATCAGGTCCGGACGCCGCGTCCGCCGGGAGGGACGGGCCCGACGCTCGCCAGTACCTCCAGCGGCAGCGCCCGGGCGTCCGAGGTGAACGCCAGCCGGAACCAGCGGCGCCCGAAGCACGGCTGCACCTCCGCGAGCCACACGGGATGCCGGGAACCGTACCGCCCGAGCCGCTTCATGTCGCCGCCGGAGCGGACCTCGAGAAACAGGCGGGTGCCGTCGGCGAACACGGCGGTCCGGCCCTCGTCCCGCGGCTCAGGGATCAGGCAGGCCAGCGTCACGTGACCCGCTGACAGGCGCCGGAGCACCGCCGTCATCTCGGCTTTCCGCTCACCCATGGCGGCCCGGGCTGCCCGGCGGAACCGGCGGCGCAGGTCACGCCGGTCGGCCCGGACGGGAACCGCGTCGCGGAACCGGACCCGATGGTGCCCCGTCCTGTCGCTCTTCACGTTCATGACGACCGTCACGCTGGAGAGGAGACCGGGCTACGACGACGGCTGCCGTCTGGGGAGCGCGGCGACCAGTACGGTATCGGCTCCGGTAGCGCCCAGCCGGGTCGCGCCGCCGGGCGAGCCGAGCGGCTGGTCACGGCCGGGCAGCGGCTCGGCGAAGAACCGCGCGTTGTCCTCCTGGTACAGCTTCAGGCTGTCCGGCAGGTCGTCCTCGTAGTAGATCGCCTCAACCGGGCACACGGGCTCGCAGGCACCGCAGTCCACGCACTCGTCCGGGTGGATATAAAGAGAGCGGGCGCCCTCGTAGATGCAGTCGACCGGGCACTCGTCCACGCAGGCACGGTCCATGACGTCAACGCACGGCTCGCCGATGACGTAGGTCACGATTGCCCCCTTCCGCGGGTCTGAACGGACTGGCTGCCGGCCGGCTCCGGGATGCTCTGCTCGATCCCGCGGGATGCGAGGCCGGTCTTGATGTGTGGGTAATGGGCCTCGAAGGCGGGCCGCTCGGACCGGATCCGCGGGATGCGCGCGAAGTTGTGCCGCGGCGCCGGGCAGGGAGTGGCCCACTCCAGCGACGAGCAGTACCCCCACGGGTCCTCTTCGGTAACCGTCTTGCCGAACCGCCAGGTCGCGTACACGTTCCACATGAACAGCAGGACCGACAGCGCCAGGATCCAGGACCCGGCGGTGGAGATGACGTTCAGCGTGGTGACGTTGCCCGGCAGCAGCGGGTAGTTCGCGGTACGGCGCGGCATGCCCTCCACGCCGGCCCAGTGCTGGACCAGGAAGGTCATGTGGAACCCGGTGAACAGCAGCCAGAACTGCACCTTGCCCAGGCGCGAGTTGAGCATCTTGCCGGTCATCTTCGGCCACCAGAAGTACAGTCCCGCGAACGTGGCGAACATGACCGTGCCGGCCAGCACGTAGTGGAAGTGGGCCACCACGAAGTAGGAGTCCGACACCGCGAAGTTCATCGGCGGCGAGGCCAGGATGACGCCGGTGATGCCGCCGAACAGGAACGTGACCAGGAACCCGATCGTGTACAGCATGGGCGGCTCGAACGTCAACTGCCCCTTCCACATGGTGCCGACCCAGTTGAAGAACTTGATGCCGGTCGGGATGGCGATGAGAAGGCTCATGAACGAGAAGAACGGCAGCAGCACCACGCCGGTGGTGAACATGTGGTGCGCCCACACGGTCATCGACAGCCCGGCGATCGCGACCGTGGCGGCGATCAGGGTCTTGTAGCCGAACAGCGGCTTGCGGCTGAACACCGGCAGGATCTCCGTCGCGATGCCGAAGAACGGCAGCGCGAGAATGTACACCTCGGGATGCCCGAAGAACCAGAAAAGGTTCTGCCACAGGATGGCCCCGCCGCTGGCGGCGGTGAACACCTGCGCCCCGAGGCGCCGGTCGGCCTCCAGCACCAGCAGCGCGGCGGCCAGGACCGGGAACGCGAGCAGCACCAGGATCGAGGTCAGCAGCGCGTTCCAGGTGAAGATCGGCATCCGGAACATCGTCATGCCCGGCGCCCGCATGCAGAAGATCGTGGTCGTGAAGTTGACCGCGCCGAGGATGGTCCCGAAGCCGGACAGCGCCAGGCCCATGATCCACATGTCGGCGCCCACGCCCGGCGAGTAGGTGGCGCTGGTCAGCGGCGAGTAGGCGTACCAGCCGAAGTCCGCGGACCCGCCCGGCGACACGAAGCTGAACAGCAGGATCAGCCCGCCGAAGGCGAACAGGTAGTACGACA
>WRBL01000151.1 GCA_009784565.1 Streptosporangiales bacterium
CGCCACCGGCCGGTACAAGATCTTCCCGATCCTCGGCACCGGGATCGCCTGCGTCGGCCTGGGCCTGCTGTCCCGGATGAGCGTGACCTCGACGCGGTTCGAGAACGGCGTCTACATGTTCGTGCTGGGCTTCGGCATCGGCCTGGTGATGCAGGTTCTCATCCTGATCGTCCAGAACGGCGCCTCCTCGCGTGACCTGGGCGCCTCCACCGCCGCGGCCAACTACTTCCGGCAGATCGGCGGCACCGTCGGCTCCGGGATCGTCGGCGCGGTGTTCGCCAGCCGGCTGACCAGCAAGCTCAAGGAGACCGTCCCCCCGTCGCTCCTGGCCCACACGAGCAGCGGCGGCGCCCAGTCGCTGACGCCGAAGATGCTGGACGCGATGCCGCCGGAGCTCAAGCACATCTTCGTCGCGGCCTACGCCTACGCGCTGCCGCCGATTTTCCTGTACCTGGTGCCCATCATGGTCATCGGATTCATCGCGTCGCTGTTCGTGAAGGAAGTCCGGCTGCGCACCACCATGGGAGACACCGAGGAGGTGGCGGAGCAGGCCGACGCGGTCGGCCTCGTCGCCGAGCCGACGCCGGCGCAGATCCTGGCCCACGCCGAGGAGCAGGCGCAGGACGGCGGTCAGGTCAGCGGGCAGCCGGTCTTCGGCCGGGTCCTGCACGCGAACGGCACGCCCGTCCCGGGCGCCACCGTCACCCTGATCGGCGCCGCCGGCCGGCAGGCCGGACGGGCCTCCTCCGGCCCCGACGGCGCCTACCGCCTCGGCGTCGCCGAGCCCGGCGCCTACACCCTCATCGCCATGGCGCCGGGCTGCCAGCCCCACGCCGCCGCGGTCACTGCCGGCACCCGCCCCGCCCAGGCCGACATCCGCCTCCAGGGCGCCTCCCGCCTGGCCGGCACCGTCCGCTCCCGCGCCGGGGACCCCCTGCCCGCCGTCACCCTCACCCTGGCCGACAGCCGCGGCGAGGTCGTCGCCACCGCCCAGACCGGCGCCAAGGGCGACTACCGCCTCGACAACCTGGTGGCCGGCCCCTACACCCTCGCCGCCGCGGCGGCCGGCTGGCGGCCCGCCGCCCTCCCGGTCACCCTCGCCGACGGCGAGGAGAGCCTGGCCGACATCGAACTGCGCGGCGGCGCCCGCGTCTCCGGCGCCGCCCGCGCCGGCGCCGGCACCGCCGTACCCGACGCCCGGGTCACCCTCCTGGACCCCGACGGCAACGTCGCCGGGATCACCGCCACCGGCACCGACGGCACCTACACCTTCGAGAACGTCGGCGAAGGCGATTACACCGTCATCGCCGCCGGCTACCCCCCGGCCGCCAGCCGCCTCAAGGTCACCGCCGGGGAAACCCACTCCCACGACGTCACCCTCGGCCACCCCGAGGACTAACCACCCACCCACACCACCCACCAGCACCATCCCCCCACGGGGCCCCGCACCATCCCCCTCATCCCCCTACGGGGGCCCGCACCATCCCCCCCACGGGGCCCGCAACGGGACCGACGCTGTCGTCATGGCGACACCTTCGGTCCCGTTGCTGTTGCTGGGGGAGATGCGGGCGGGCGGCCGGGCGCAGGAGTATGCCAAGCTTCATGCGTGCTTGAACTTGGGATCATCTGCGTCGTCAGCCTCGCGGCCTGGGTGTACCTGGTGGCCGGGCACGGCGGCTTCTGGCGGACGAACCAGCGCCTGCCCGGAACCGCCGGCCAGATCTCGGACCCGGAGACCTGGCCCGGTGTCGTGGCCGTCGTCCCGGCCCGGAACGAGGCGGACGTCCTTCCCGGTACCCTCCCGAAACTGCTCGCCCAGGATTACCCCGGCGACTTCCGCGTCATCCTGGTCAACGACAACAGCGACGACGGCACGCCGGACGTGGCGGCCAGGATCGGGGAGCAGTCCGGGAAGAACGCCCTGACCGTCCTGGACGGCAAGCCCCGTCCCGAGGGCTGGGCGGGCAAGGTCTGGGCCATGAACCAGGGCTTCGGCGAACTCGGCGACGACGCCCGCTACGTCCTGTTCACCGACGCCGACATCGCCTGGACGCCCCGGGCGCTCAAGCGCCTCGTCCAGGCCGCCGAAGCGGATAACCGGGCGCTCCTGTCCCAGATGGTCCTGCTCCGCGCCGACACCGCCTGGGAGAAGCACATCGTCCCCGCGTTCGTCTACTTCTTCGCCCAGCTGTACCCGTTCAAGCGGGCCAGCGACCCGAAGAGCAAGACCGCCGCCGGAGCCGGCGGCTGCCAGCTCGTCAGGCGCGAGGCTCTCAGGGACGCCGGGGGCCTGGAACCGGTCAAGGGCGCGCTCATCGACGACGTTGCCCTCGCGACCCTCCTCAAGCGCGCCGGCCACCGCATCTGGCTCGGCCTCACCACCGAGATCGTCAGCGCCCGCCTGTACCCGAAGCTCGAAGACCTGTGGAACATGGTCGCCCGTTCGGCCTACTACCAGCTGAACTACAACCCGTTCCTCCTGGCCGGGACGGTCGTGGGCCTCTTCGGCATCTACGTGGCCCCTCCCGTCGGCACGATCGCCGGCCTGATCACCGGATCCCCGCTGGCCGCGGCGGCGGGCCTGGCCGCCTGGGCCCTGATGACGGCCAGCTACGTCCCCATGCTGCGCCTGTACCGGCTCTTCACCGGGAGGGCCCTGGCCCTGCCCCTGATCGCACTGATGTATACCGCGATGACCGTGGACTCGGCCCGCCGCCACTACGCCGGCCGCGCCGTCGCCTGGCGGGATATTACGAAGAGCCAATAGCGCGGGATTGGTTCTTCAGGCGGGACGGCGCCCGGTCTACGCTCGGCAGCCATGACCACCAAGGACTTCCTGATAGCCGACGTGTTCACCGGCAACCCGCTGGAGGGCAACCAGCTGGGCATCTTCACCGACGCCCGCGGCCTCGACGACGACCTGATGCTGAAGGCGACCCGGGAACTGAACTTCTCCGAGACCGTCTTCTTCCTCAAGCCGGATGACCGCAAGCAAGCCGACGTCCGCATTCGCATCTTCACCCCCGGCGGCGAGATCCCGTTCGCCGGGCACCCGACCCTCGGCTCCGCCTGGGCCCTGGCCGAGGCCCTCGGCAAGGACACGGTCACCATCCAGACCAAGGCGGGCCTGGTCCCGGTCGCCCTGGAGCGCGACCCCGGTACCAGGAAGCTCACGTTCGGCCGGATGGAACAGCCGATCCCGACGATCGAGCCGTACGGCGAGACGGACACCCGGGAGCTGCTCGACGCGCTCGGCGTCGCCGGGAAGACAGGCAGCCTGCCCGTCGAGATCTACGTCAACGGGCCGCGCAACGTGTACGTGGAGATCACCGACGAGCCGGCTCTGGCCGCCATGGAACCGGACCTGCAGAAGCTGGGACGCATACCGCTCAACGTCAGCTGCTCCACCCAAACCGGCGATAGGACCTGGGCCACGCGGATGTTCGCCCCCGCCCTGGCCGTCACCGAGGACCCGGCCACCGGATCCGCCGCCGGGCCTCTCGCCGTCCACCTGGCGCGGCACGGCCGGATCCCCTTCGGCGAGGAGATCGAGATCCACCAGGGCGACTACATCCACCGCCCGTCCGTCCTTTACGCCGCCGCCTACGGGACTGAAAATGCCATCGAGAAGGTAATCGTCGGGGGCCGCGCCGTCGTCGTCGCCCGGGGCGAGTACCAGCTGGCCTGAAGAGTAACGTCAACGGCGGACGTAAGGCACGACGGAGAAGGAGGCCCGGGATGGCGAACAGCGTGCACGGCGTGGTGTCGCGCGGCAAGGGAGAGCCAGTTCAGGTAACGGAGATCAGCGTTCCCGACCCCGGACCGGGCGAGGCCCTGGTCAAGGTGCAGGCGTGCGGCGTGTGCCACACCGACCTGCACTACAAGCTGGGCGGCATCGGCGACGAGTACCCGTACCTCCTCGGCCACGAGGCCGCCGGCGTTGTCGAGAAGGTAGGCAGCGGCGTCACCGACGTTGAAGAGGGCGACTTCGTCATCCTCAACTGGCGCGCGGTCTGCGGCCAGTGCCGCGCCTGCAAGCGGGGCAAGCCCTGGTACTGCTTCGCGACCCACAATGCCACCCAGAGGATGACCCTGGCCGACGGCACCGAGCTGTCCCCGGCCCTGGGCATCGGCGCGTTCGCGGAGAAGACCCTGGTCGCGGCGGGCCAGTGCACCAAGGTCAACCCGGACATCGCCCCCGCGACCGCGGGCCTGCTGGGCTGCGGCGTCATGGCGGGCGTCGGCGCGGCGATCAACACCGGCGGCGTGACCCGCGGCGACAGCATCGCCGTCATCGGCTGCGGCGGTGTCGGCGACGGCGCCATCGCGGGCGCGCGCCTGGCCGGCGCGAAGACGATCATCGCCGTGGACGTGGACGACCGGAAGCTGGAGTGGGCCAGGGAGTTCGGCGCCACCCACACGGTCAACTCCCGCGAGGTCGACGCCGTGGAGAAGATCCAGGAGCTCACCGACGGCTTCGGCGCCGACGTGGTCGTGGAGGCGCTCGGCCGGCCGGAGACCTACAAGCAGGCCTTCTACGCCCGGGACCTGGCCGGAACCGTCGTCCTGGTCGGCGTGCCGACCCCGGACATGAAGATCGAACTGCCGCTGCTGGACGTGTTCGGCCGGGGCGGGTCGCTGAAGTCGTCCTGGTACGGCGACTGCCTGCCCAGCCGGGACTTCCCGATGCTGGTGGACCTGGCTCTCCAGGGCCGCCTGCCCCTGGAGAAGTTCGTCTCCGAGACCATCAGCATCAACGACGTCGAGGCCGCCTTCGAGAAGATGGAACACGGCGAAGTCCTCCGCAGCGTCGTCACCTTCTAATCCCCACGCACTTGAGGAAGCCTTCTGGCGTCTGTCCTTCGGGACGACGCCAGAACGTTCCGCTCGTGACCGCCTCAGCTCTGAAGATGTGATCGATTTAGGCCAAGAACGGTCGGCTAGTAACGATATCTGGCTATCATCGAGCCTATGTCGGAGATTTCGTATGCAGCAAACGGGAGGCAGCGCGCCGAGTGGACACCGGAGCCGCACGCCTCCGGGAACACGCGGGGAGAGCGGGGATCGATGTCGATTGAGGTCGACGCGGTGACCGGTGAGCTCATCTTCCACTCCGCGCATTTTCTGGGCATGGATAAGAATGAGCTCGTGGCCGAGGCGGTGCGCTCGTACCTGGAGCAGCGCCGTGAGGAAGTACGCCACGGCATGGTTGAGTCGATGCGGCTGCTGGACGGGGCGCTCGGAGCCAGCGTGACGATGGTGACCGGGCAGGCGCCCGCGCAGGTTGAAGACGTGGCACCGCGCGGGGTCGAGAGGGGCCTGCCCGGGCGAGCTCCGGAACCTGCCGCTGAGCCCGCCCCGCAGGGCCCGCCGGCCGCCGACCGGATGGAGGCGGCGATGGCCCCTCCGGAGCCCAGCTTCCAGGAAACGCAGCCGGAGCGCCACTTCCAGGAAGCCCGGGCGGCGCAGCCTGAGCACCACGTTCAGGAAGCGCAGCCGGAGCACCATTTCCATGAGGCGCAGCCGGAGCAGCACATCCAGAACGCGCACATGCAGGCGGCCCGGCCGGACCACAACGTTCAGGACGCTCAGACGGTGCATCCGGAGCACGGCTTCCAGGGTGCCCAGCAGGCCCAGTCGGAGCACGCCTACCAGAACGCGCAGGTCGCGTACTCGGAGCACATCATCCCTGACGCGCAGTTCCATCAGGGCTGAGCCGCCTGGGTGGTGAACTGGGCGAGCGGCCCGGACCACGAGGTGGTCCGGGCCGCTCGCAACCTCCGCCGCGGCTCTGGCCGCCGCGTTCCGCCTACGGGAAAGCGGGCAGTCCGGCGTCCGTCTTGTCGGCGACGGGCTCGCGCCACGGGCCCGGCTTGGGCCAGGGGCCGCCGCCCGGGAGGGACAGGCGCAGGAGCTTCTTCTGGACGGAACCGATCTGCTTGAAGAACGGGCCGGTGTTGTAGGGCAGGTCGTAGCGCTCGCAGATCTCCCGGACCCGCGGGGCGATCTCCTGGTAGCGGGAACTGGGCATGTCCGGGAAGAGATGGTGCTCGACCTGGAACGACAGGTTGCCGCTCATGATGTGGAAGAGCGGGCCGCCGTCGATGTTGGCGGCGCCGATGAGCTGGCGCAGGTACCAGCCGCCCCGGGTCTCGTTGGCGACCTCTTCCTCGGTGAACGTCCAGGCCTGCTCCGGGAAGTGCCCGCAGAAGATGATCGAGTAGGTCCAGAGGTTGCGGATCAGGTTGGCCGCGACGTTGGCCTTGAGCGTCGCGCGGAAGGGCTCCCGGAAGGAACGCCGCCGGACCAGCCGCTTGAGCACGTTCCCGGCGCCGCCGCGCAGGCCGTCGCCGATCGCGGCCTCGGGGTTGAAGAGCGCGATCGCGCCCACCTCGGTCAGGGTCATGAGGAGCCCCGACACGGCGGGCCAGGCCACGTAGTCCTTCAGGACCTGGCCCAGGACCTTCTTGCCGATCTCCCGCATCTGCTCGCGGAACTCCGCCGGGTCCTTGGTGCCGGCCCGGATCGCGTCGACGTCGAGGTCATGCACGGCCACGCCGTACTCGAAGAGCAGCGCCAGCAGGGCGTTGTAGAGCGGCTGGCCCAGGTAGCGCGGCTCCCAGGGCTGCTTCTCGTCGACCCGCATGATCTCGTAGCCGACGTCTTTGTCCTTGCCGACGATGTTGGTGTAGGTGTGATGCACGTAGTTGTGCGAGTGCTTCCACGCCGACGCCGGCGACGCGGTGTCCCAGTCCCAGGTGGAGGAGTGGATGTTCGGGTCGTTCATCCAGTCCCACTGGCCGTGCAGGATGTTGTGGCCGAGCTCCATGTTCTCCAGGATCTTGGCCGTGCCCAGCCCGGCGGTGCCCAGCAGCCAGGCCGGCCAGAAGCGGGAGGCCACCAGCGTCGCACGGGACCCGGCGGCCAGCGTCCGCTGGATCTTGATGATGCGCCGGATGTAGGCGGCGTCGGTGTCGTTGAGGTCCGCGTAGACCTCGTCGTGCAGGGCCTGGAGCTCGCGGCCCAGCTCTTCGACCTGCTCCGGGGTGAGCCGGTGCAGCGGGTGGCCGCCGGGGATCGTGCCGTCGTAGACGATCTGGTCCGGGTCCGCGTCAGTTACGGTCATGCCTTGCTCCTAGGTGCGGTTCCGTCAATCACGATGTGACCCTCTTCCAATTCCACGTCGCCCTCAGGAGCCGAGACGCAGATGCGCGCCATCTGCCCCGGCTGGCCGAAGACCTCGCCGGTCCGCAGGTCCCGCAGCCGTCCGCTGACCAGCTTGCAGTCGCAGGTGTGGCAGATCCCCATGCGGCAGCCGTAGCTGAGCGGCACTCCGGCGCTCTCCCCGGCCACCAGGATCGGGGTGCTGCCGTCAGCCTCGGCGGTCACGTCGCGGCCGCGGAAGCGGACCCGGCCGCCTTGGCCCAGGCCGCCGGCGCCGCCGTCGCCGGCGAACGGCTGGAAATGCTCCAGCGACAGCCGCTCGCGGCAGTTCTCGGCTTCGAAGTGGGCACTGAAGTCGGTCAGCATTTCCGGCGGGCCAGACAGGAAGGTGTCGCGCTGCCGCCAGTCCGGGCAGAGCCGGTCCAGGTCGGCCGGAGTGAGTCGTCCGTCGGCCGAGCTGAGCCGCTCGACGCGCCGGTAGCCGGGCAGCAGCGAGCCGAGCGACTCGAACTGGCCGGCGAACATCACGTCTTCGGCGTCGCGCTCGGAGTGGATGTGGACCACGTCCGTGTCCGCGCCGTCGCGGACGAGTTCGCGCAGCATCGCGAAGATCGGCGTGACGCCGCTGCCGGCGCTGATCATCAGCAGCGGAGAGCCCGCCCGCTCGGGCAGGCAGAACGTTCCCTCGACCGCGCCGAGCGTCACCGTCATGCCTGGCCTGGCCTCCTCGTTGAGGAAGCTCGAGACGCGGCCGCCGTCGACGCGGCGGACGGAGATGCTGATCAGGCCGTCTGGGTGCGGGGAGTCTGAGGTCAGCGTGTAGGCGCGCCAGTGCCGGACGCCGGTGTGCTCAACTCCGATCCGCACGTACTGGCCGGCGCGGTGGCCCGGCCAGCGGAAACTGGGCCGGATCACGACGGTCGTCGCGCGCTCGGTCTCCGGGCGCAGTTCGACGATCGTTCCCTGCAGTTCGCGCGCGGACCACATCGGGTTGATCAGGGCCAGGTAGTCGTCTGGCAGAAACGGGAAGGTCAGGGCCTTGGCGCCCTTCATCAGGCGCCGTTGCAGCCGGGGCACCCGCGGGCGCGCACCACTCTCGACCGACAAAAGACTCTCCCCTCAGAGGCTTTGGAAGGCTGTCCTGATTCAGGGTACACCATGTACCACTTACCCTGTCGGACATTATGCCCTATCCGTACACAATGCCTGCCCTTGACCTCAAGGGCAGGCACTCGGGGGATATGCAGAAATTCGATATATGGGCGAACTCGCAGGAAAAGCCGGGTTACGCAAGGGGCCGGTGTTAACTCACGATGCCGTGGGCGCGATTCCAGTCGACGGCGTCCGCGTAGCCCGCGATGAGACCCCAGATCCAGAAGGCGGGCATGACGATGAAGCCAATGAAGACAAAGCAGAGCAGCCAGCCGACGAAGTAGCCGCACAGGATGCCGATTCCCTTCCCGGTCCTCCCGGCCATCATGGAGCCGACGCCCGGGAGGAAGAAGGAGACGATCAGCCCGAGAGCCGGGGACCGCGGCGCGACCTGGACGGGCTGCGGGTAGGGCTGTCGCCACGGCTGGGGAGGCCCGTACGAGGGCGGCTGCTGCCAGCCGGGTCCCGGCTGTCCCTGCTGGTAAACCTGCGGGAGGTTCTGCAGCGGCTGTTGCTGCTGGGGAGGCGTGTACTCGTTCATGCCGGTTGGACGGGGCAGCGGCATTCCGCGTTTACAGCGGACACGGGATCGTGATTGCCGCTGGCCGGTGAGCTTGATCTACTGGAAGGCGGACTGGGTACGCGGAGGATCCGGAGGTGCTGGCGGATGGCCACGGGCGTTACCAGGATCGCGATGTGGTCGGGGCCGCGGACGCTGTCCACCGCGCTGATGCGCTCGTGGGAGAACCGGCCCGACACGATCGTGGCCGACGAGCCGCTGTACTCGTTCTACCTGTCCGCGACCGGCATCGATCATCCGGCGCGGGATGAGGTCATCGCCAGCCAGCCGCCGGACTGGGAAACCGTCCTGCGTGACCTGGCCCAGGATCCGCTTCCGCCCGGGATCACCGTGTACTACCAGAAGCACATGACGCACCATCTCCTGCCGCCGGTGGACCGGGCCGCGCTGAAACCGCTCCGGCACGCGTTCCTGATCCGGGACCCGCGCTCCCTGCTGGCCTCCTACGCGAAGGTCCGGACCCAGCCCACGCTGGATGACCTGGGACTGCGCCAGCAGGCAGAGATTTTTGAGACGTTCGGCGGCCCCGTCATTGACTCCGCCGACATCCTGGCCGCGCCGGAACGCGCACTGCGGGCCCTGTGCGCGGCGCTGAACGTGCCGTTCACGACCGCGATGCTGTCCTGGCCGCCGGGCCCGCGCGACTCCGACGGAGTCTGGGCGCCGCACTGGTACGACAGCGTGCGCGCCTCGACCGGTTTCGCCCCGGCACCGCGGTCTCCCGTGCGCGCGGACCTGCCCCGCGAACTCGAGCCCCTGGCCGAACTGTGCCAGCCCTACTACGACAAGCTCCAGGAACACCGACTGCGTTTGGACTGAGGGTGCTACAGAAGTTCGACGAGAGAAACCGGAACCTGATCGTCGGCCTCGGCGGGAAACTCGTCCACCGGGACGAGGCCGGCGTGAGCCCCTTCGACTCCTCGGTCCAGGGCGGTGACGCGGTGTGGGAAGGCCTCCGGCTGACCGGCGGCCGGATCTTCGCCCTGGAAGAGCACCTGGCCCGGCTGCGCCGGTCCGCCCGCGCGCTCGCGTTCGAGACGGTGCCGTCGGACGAGGAGATCATCGCCGAGATCCGCCGCACCCTGGCCGCGAACGACATGCACGACGGGGTTCACATCCGGCTCACCCTGACCCGGGGCGTGAAGCTTACCTCGGGCATGGATCCTCGTCTGAATGCGTCCGGGCCCCTGCTGATCGTCCTGGCGGAGTTCAAGGACCCGGTCTACGACGCGAGCGGCATCAGGCTGATCACGTCCAGCGTCCGCCGTCCCGCACCGGACTGCCTGGACCCGAAGATTCACCACAACAACCTGCTCCCGTCGATCCTGGCCAAGGTCGAGGCCAACGTGGCCGGGGCCGACGACGCGGTCGTCCTGGACCACCGCGGCTTCATCGCAGAGACGAACGCGACCCATATCTTCATGGTCTTCACCCCGGGAGCCCTGGGAACGCGCGGAGTCCCGCTTGACGCGCCGGTCCTGGCCACGCCGACGACCGTGTCCTGCCCGGAGGGCATCACCCGCTCCACCGTCCTCAACCTGGCCCGCGACGGCGGCATCGAGACGGAGACCGGCGACTACACCCAGTCCCAGCTCTACAACGCCGCCGAGGTCTTCGTCACCGGCACCATGGGCGGCCTCGCCCCGGTGACCTCGGTGGACGGCCGGACCATCGGGGACGGCGCCATCGGCCCGGTCACCAAGCGCCTCACCGACCTGTACGCGTCCCTGACCGCCTCGTCCGGCACCGTGATGTAATTCCCGCTCGGAACCGCCGGCTGGACCATCTGACCTACCGGTTGGGGTTCCAGGAGGTGTCCGGGGGCCAGGAGGGACCGGTGCTGGCGGCGGGGGCCTCGGGCCAGCTGGGAGCGCCGGAGTCGCCGGGGAGCGGCGGGGCGGCCGGGTTGGGCTGGGGCGGGGCGTCCAGGGACGGGGCCGCGGGCTGGGGGCCGCTGAGGGCCGCCGGCGTACCGGCGGGGAGAACCGGGGGCGGGGGCAGCGGGGAGGCCGTGGCGCCCGGAAGCGTGATGATGGTGGGGTCGCATTCGACGGCGCGGAGGCGGAGGGTGCCGGGGCCGCGGTCGGCCAGCAGCAGCGACAGTTCCGGGAGGTCCTGGAGAACCGTGGGCTCGACGCGGTACTCGTAGACGCGCTGGACGCCCCTTGCGTCGCTCCGGTTGGTGCCGTCGGCGGTGGACCAGTTCTGGCCTTCGTTCTCCGCGGAACTGGTGCCCTGGGTCTTGCCCTTGCCGCCGGAGGTGCTGTCGTTGCCGAAGTCGAGGATGCCGCCGCTGGACTGCCAGCCGCGGTTCTTGGCGGTGCTGGTCGACTCGCTCGTGGACGTGCCGATGCTGGCGCCGGTCGTGCTCGTGGTGCTGGTGCCGCGGGTCGCGGTGAACGAGGACATGGCGAAGGTGTGGTGGCGGCCCAGGTAGTTCGAGGCCTGCTCCGCCTCCTGGTGGTTGCCGATCCGCATGAACGCGGTATTCGCGCCGCCGCCGAGCATGGCCACCGCCTCGTCCCGCAGGTGGCGGAAGAGCAGGGTCGCCGGGGCGCCCCGCAGGTCGCAGGCGTCGGCTAGCTGCTCAAGCTGGGTCCGGGTGATCTGGTCGGCTCCGGCCACGACGATCGCCGGGGCGGTGCCCTGGGCCTTGGACACACCGACCGTGAGCCACTGGACGACGAGGGCGGCCAGGATCTCGGTGCCCGCGTCGCGCAGGGCGCTGCCGAGAGTCAGGCAGGTGCAGGAGGCCGGGCCGGCGGGCCAGCCCTCGCCCGCGTTGGCGGCCAGGCCGGGCAGCACGGCGTTCAGGCGGGTCAGGCTCGGGGCCGCCTGGTCCCGGGCGCTGCCGGGCGGGAACAGGGAACCGGTGATGATCTCCCGTTCGGCGTCGCTGACGGACGCTCCGGGATGCTGGCCGAGAGCGGCACGGACGGCGCCGGCCAGCCGGGGGAGGCTCACCCCTCCGCCCTGGGCCAGGACGGAGCCAAGCTGCTCCAGGACGCTGCGGTCGGTGGCCCGCTCGGTCCGGGCGCCGCCGGGGACCCCGGCGTGCAGGGCCTCGGCGATGGCGGAGGCGATGTGCTGCGGGGACAGGCTGGTCATGATGCCGCTGCGGCCGAGGTCATGCGGAAGCTGCCAGGTCACGGTCGACATCCCGGCCGATTTGACCAGGGACATCAGGGGCGCGGCGGGCTCCAGGCCGGTCAGGTCGGCGATGATCACGGGGCGCTTCCCGCCGAGCAGCGACGAGACATGCACCGCCAGCAGGGCCTCCCACCCGGGCATGGTGCCGCCGAAGATGTCGGTCCGGCGCGGCGGGACGTCGACGCTGCCCCACTCGGGCGTCGCGGCGAGATGGGACATCTGAACGTCCTGGTGCTGGGCTTCCCGCTGCTTCCAGGCCTCGCGCGCGGCGTAGAAGGCCTGCTCGGCGGGGAGGTCGCGGGCCTTGTCCCGCTCGAGCCAGCACCAGCCGCAGTAGGCGAGGCCGGGGACGCAGAGAATCACGATGGCGACGGCGGCCGCGATCGGGCTGAAACCGGTGTCGCCGGAGGTAGCGGAGCACGCGGCAAGCAGGATCAGGATCAGGGCCAGGCCGATGCTGGGCCTGCCGATCCACTTCCAGGCCCGCTGCAGGCGGGCCTCGGCGGCCGCGATCCGGGTGTCGGTGGAGGACTGGATGTCCTGCGGGGTCGGCTTCGGCTCCCGGTACTCCGGGATCAGCTCGCGGCGGTCACGGAAAGACCAGCCGAGGCGAGGGCCGCCGGTGAACATGAGCATCCGCGGGTCCGAGACGGCGGGCGGCCGGGAGACCGGGCCCGGGCCGGACGGCGGCGGGAGTGCCTGCTCGCTCAACGCGCTGCTTCCCTTCCGTTGCGTGACCTTGTTGTCGGATTATTCCACCATATGGCACGTAACGTAACCACGTCGGATGCGCGGGGTGTATGTAGGCGTCACCTATGGTAGTCGAGTAAGCAAGTCACCCCGAGCTTAGGTTCGCGGATTCTGTTGCTGGGGCGACAGGAATCGCGAACATAGCGTGGGGTGATTTCGGGGATGACGGGGATGGCATAAATACTGGCGGATCGCACGGGTTTACCACTAGGCTAATTTCGGTAGCGGGGGCGTTACGTAGAGTGCTCGGCTGCGGGCGAAGGGAACGTGGATGACCGTTCCGGCGTGGGACATGCTGGGCGGGCTGCCCGCCTGGCGACTGACGGAGCTCCCGCGGGTCGCGCCCCGCGGCGAGGACCGGAACGAGAACGCGGCCGAGCTCGCGACCGAGGCCGCCGAAGACCGCATGCTGGCCCTGGCGTCCGCCTGCGGCGAGGGGTCACCTGTCGCGTTCGGCTGGATCCGCGAGGAAGCCGGCGGCCCCGTCCAGGTGATCGCGGCCGGGAACGGCATGCGGGCCGAGGGCGCGGGAGCGCAGGCCGGATCCGAAGGGCTGATGAAGCTCGGCTACCCGGCCGGAGCGCGCGGAGTGCCGCTGGCGCCGGGCGGGCTCGGCGCCGCGTTCGACGCCCTGCCCTGGTGGATACCGATCGCGATCACCCCGGACGCGCTGATGGCCGGGGACGAGAAGAACCCGGCGCCGAAGGGGAAACCGTACGGGCTCGGCGTGCTGCGGACCTGGGACGGCCCCTTCGGGTGGCTGGTCCTGGCGGTGCCCGCCGGAGACGACCGGCACAAGAAGCTCCTGGACGAGGCGTCGCTGGCGCAACTGGCGGCGGAACGGCACGACTCGCCGCGCGCCCAGCTGTCGGCGCGGCGGTGGAAGGCCCGGCACGACGAACTGCGCGAGGCGGCCACCCACGGGCTGTGGGACATCTGGCTGCTCGCGGGAGCGGCCGACAAGCGGGACCTCATGCGGGTCGCGGGGCTGGTGTCCTCATCGCTGCACCCGCGAGGAATGCCCTTCGGCCTGAAACGGCTGAACGAGCGCCAGGGCCGCCTCCCGGAGCTTCTGGGCGCCGCCGCCGGCGCCCAGGCCCCGCCCGAACCGGTCCGGGAACCGGGGCCCCGGGCGCAGGAAGTACTCGGGATGTACGGGCAGGCACCGCGCCCGGAGGGCCCGGGAGCGTCGCGGTGGACGCCCGGGGTTCAGCAGCAGACAGACAGCAACGGATTCCCGGCGTGGGCACCCACTCCTGATCCGGGATGGGCGAAGCCGCCGCAGCCGGCGTCGCTGGTGCCGGAGTTCCCGGACCCGGACCCGGAGTTTCCGGTGGCGGCCTCGTCGAAGCTGCTGTCGGCCCTGGCCGTGCCGCCGTCGAGGGAGGTGCCGGGGGTCCGGTTCACGCTGGAGCCGGACTTCGACGTGACGCCGGAGACCGCCGACGGGACTGGGCTGGACGAGATTCCGCTCGGGACGATCCTGGACTCCGGACGGATCCCGGCCGGGAGACTGGGCGTGCGGCGCGGGTCGCTGAACCGGCACACCTTCGTCTGCGGTGCCACCGGCGCCGGGAAGTCGCAGACCGTGCGGCATCTCCTCGAATCCGCGACCGAGGCCGGGATCCCGTGGCTGGTGATCGAGCCCGCCAAGGCCGAGTACCGGCTGATGGGGGCCCGGGTACCCGGCGCGGAGGTCGTGACGATCCGGCCGGGGGACCTGGCGACGGTGCCGGCCGGGATCAACCCGCTTGAGCCGGCCGCAGGGCCGGACGGGACACGCTTCCCGCTGCAGGCGCACGCGGACCTGGTGCGGGCACTGTTCCTGGCGGCGTTCCAGGCCGACGAGCCGTTTCCGCAGGTTCTCGCCCAGGCCCTCCAGCGGTGCTACGCCGAGGCGGGATGGGACCTGGTCACCGGCGAGTGCAAGGCCGGCGGGGCCGGGTACCCGACCCTCGGGGACCTGCAGGAAGCCGCGCTCAAGGTCGTCGAGGAGATCGGGTACTCCCAGGAGATCACCGACAACGTGCGCGGGTTCGTGTCCGTCCGCATCGGTTCGCTGCGCGGCGGGACCACCGGGCAGTTCCTCGACGGCGGTTTCTCTCTCGACTACTCCAGGCTCCTGTCCGGGAACGTGGTCCTCGAGATCGAGGACTGCGGGGACGACCTGGACAAGGCGTTCCTGACCGGGGCGGTCCTGGTGCGGCTGACCGAGCACCTGCGGATGCGGTCGAGGGCCGAGGCCGCCGCCGGAGGGGCTGCGTCGC
>WRBL01000152.1 GCA_009784565.1 Streptosporangiales bacterium
CGGTGTCGTCACCGGGACCGTTCCACAAGTCGACCGCGTACCACAGGCCGCACTCGGCCGCGTGGGCGACGACCGACGCGGCCGTGAAGTCCAGGTCCGGGACCGGCACGGACCAGTCGTTCCCGTTCATCATGAGGGTCACGGTAGAGCCGGTCCCGGACGCTTGACTACCGGATTTCAGCCTGCCTCGGGCAGCGAAGCGCGGATCGTCCGGACGTCGTCGCGGATCTCTGACACGGCTTTCTGGAGAGCCGACTGGCTGTCCTTGATCTCAACGACGTCCATGTAGTCGTTGGTGCGGCTGATCGACTGGTTTGTGACGAAGTCGTAGATCGACCACAGGGTGGCTTCGAGCATGCGGAGGTCCGCGTCGGGTACCGCGTGCTTCAGGCTGTCCTGCGGCTCCCGGTCCGGCGGCGGGCCGAGGGATGTTTCTTCTTCGCCGGCAGCGGGCCGGATGACCTTCTCGAGCATGGTGATCCTGGACTCCAGGCGGTCCATGCGGTGCTTGAAATAGGTGTACTGGTCGGTCACGGAAATCCTTCCGTCGGGTCGGGTGGGCGGCACGGCGTGAGGCTGATGCTATGGACTCCGCAGCCGGGTGCAAAACGAAACTAGTTGCCACCCGAAAGGCGGATAGTAGTTATCTGGAATGGTGAATTCGTGAGAGGATTACGGGATGGACGGTCACGGGTTCAAGGCTGATCTTCACCGGTACCTGCGGGAGTCGCGGGAGGCGGTGCTGTGGAAGCTGGACGGCGTCTCCGAGTACGACGCGCGGCGGCCGCTGGTGCCGACCGGGACGAACCTCCTCGGTCTCGTGAAGCACCTGGCGTTCACGGAGCTCACGTACTTCGGGGATACCTTCGGGCGGCCGTCGCCGGACCAGCTGCCCTACGATGACGCCGATCCGAACACGGACATGTTCGCGGCGGCCGGGGAGTCACGGGAGTTCATCACGGACCTGTACCGGAAGGCCTGGGACTGGTCGGACGAGACCATCTACACGCTGCACCTGGACGCTGTCGGGATGGTGCCGCACTGGCCCGCCGACCGGGCCAAGGTGACGCTGCACCACGTCCTGGTGCGCCTGGCCGACGAGACCGCCCGGCACGCCGGGCACATGGACATCCTCAGAGAACTCATCGACGGCGAGGCGGGCTACAGCGCGGGGAAGTCCAACCTGGCCTTCGATGACCAGGCCGGGCACCGGGAGTTTTACGACCGGGTCGAGCGTGCGGCCCGGGAAGCATCCGGGCAGGGCTGACCGGGCAGCACGCTCGCAGGCGCCTCAGCTGTCGTCGGACTTGCCCAGATCGGCGTTGAGCAGATCCAGGATCGCGTGCACGCCCGCCTTCACGGTTCCCATGTCGCCCTTGAGGGTCCTGGCGTCGCCCTCGATGCTCGTGAGCCTGTCTTCGATGCGGGTGAGGCGCCGGGTGTGGTCGCCCTGCACCTCCTGCAGGGCGTTGAGCGACTTCGTGTGGGCGTTGGGCTTCGCCGAGATACTGCCCGGTTCGTTGTCCATGGCCGCGCGTAGCCTCGCTTCCTCGTCGGCCTTCGTCTCCAAGACGGAAAGGACCGTAGCACCTCCTTCCGGCGGTTCGCGAACCGAAATTCAATGGGTTGCCAACGGTATTTAATTCACCGGAGAATTCGGGTAAGTAATGACGGGGGAATCGCCATTATCCGTTCGGGATGAAAGGCTGTTGACGGGTTCCCCGGGCGGTGGGACGTTGAAGGGAGAGGGCTGGCAGGAGGGACGCCGATGCTGCGGGCGGATGACAACGAGATCCTGACCCGGACCGGGCCGGGGACGCTGATGGGGAACCTGCTGCGGCGGTACTGGACGCCCGCGTGCCTGTCGGCCGAGATTCCCGATCCCGGGGGCGCGCCGGTCCGGGCGCGGCTGCTCGGGGAGAACCTGGTCGCGTTCCGGGGCACGGACGGGCGGATCGGCCTGGTGCAGGAGAACTGCCCGCACCGCGGCGCTTCCTTGCACTTCGGGCGCAATGAGGACGCGGCGATCCGCTGCGTCTACCACGGGTGGGCGTTCGACGCCGACGGCCGCTGCGTGGACATGCCGAGCGAGCCGGTGCCGTTCTGCGAGAAGGTGCGGATGCGGGCGTACCCGGTCCGCGAGTCCGGCGGGATCGTCTGGGCCTACCTCGGGCCCCGGGAGACCATGACGCCGTTCCGGGACTTCGGGACCGGCGGCGCCGGCGCGGAGGAGTTCATCGCGGCCAAGCAGCACACCACCTGCAACTGGGTGCAGTCGATGGAGGGGAACATCGACACCGCGCACGTTTCCCACCTGCACCAGTTCGATCAGGTCGACGACATCCCCGACGACGGCTCGGACAAGCCGGGCTATCCGTCCAACGCGATGTCGTGGAAGTTCTGGCGGCACGACCGGGCGCCGCGCCTGGACATCGAGGACACCTGGTACGGCTACCGGTACGCGGGCATCCGCACCACCCCCAACGGGCACACCCACGTGCGGGTCACCGCGTACGCGCTGCCGTACTCCACGATGGTGGCGTCCATCCCGTTCAGTGCCGGTCACGGGATGTTCGTGCCGATCGACGACGAGAACTGCTGGCGCTACATCCTGATCCCGAAGGCGCGCCGGAACCCGCGGAACCTGGGCGGGGAGAACCTGTTCGCGGCCGCGCCGTTCTCCACGCCGATCACGGGCCGGCGGGACGGGGTTACGCCGCGGGAGTACACCGCCGGGAACGACTACCTCATCGACCGGGACTACGCCGCGCACGGGATCTTCAGCGGGGTGCGGGACTTCGTCAGCCAGGACCTGATGGTGACCGAGTCGATGGGCCCGGTCTACGACCGGACGCAGGAGCACCTCGGCTCGACCGACAAGGCGATCAGCCGGATGCGGCATCTGCTCCTGTCGGCCGCGAAGGGCCTGGCGGAGGGGAAGGAGCCGCCCGCGCTGGCCGGCGACTTCACGGCGATCCGGGGCGCGGAGAAGATCCTGGAGCCGGGCGAGGACTGGCGCGGGCTGGGCACCGACGCCGACCCGGTGGTGCGGGAGGCGTTCGGCCGGGAATGACGCCGGCGCGGGCGGCCGCCGGTGAGGGGGTGACGGCCGCCCGGCGCGGGTGCAGGCGTCAGAAGCCGAACTGGGACCCGTCGACGGTCTCGGCCACGGCCGGGGCGGCCACCGCGGTGGACTGCCCGTACTTGAAGTCGATCTTCCCGCCGTTGGAGGCGGAGGAGTTCGTGATCTCCAGGACCTGTGGCGAGGACGTGTCGCTGACGTAGACCGTCGCGCCGTGGGTGTTCTTCAGCGGGATGGCCTGCTGGCCGTCGACCGTCGTGGCGTCGCCCTTGGTGAGGGTGCCCGCGCTGGTGAAGGCGGACGACAGCGACGACACGGTGCACAGGCTGGTCAGGGTCGACACGTTCGAGTCGTTGGGCGCCGACTTCAGGTACTTGTCGCCCAGGAGCGAGATGGCCTTCTGGGCCTGGGCTCCGGCGTAGGACTGCCAGAAGGTGGCGTCGGGCTTGATCCAGGCCGTGCCGTCGATCGAGACCACGGCCAGGTTGCCCTTTCCGTTGATCGCGATCGTCCCGGAGCAGGACGAGGGGGTCTTGTAGGCGAGGGTGAGGGCAAGATTCTGCCCGTTCTCGTCCACGTTCCCGGAAAGGTTGAACTGGGATTCGGAGTTGAGGTCGCTGACGGCCTTGCTGGCGATCTGCTCCGCGGACATGCTGGAGAGCGGGTCCGAACCGCAGGCGGCGAGGCAGGCGGTGGTGATCAGTGCGAGCGTGAGTGCGGCCGCGCCGCTACGCGGGATTGACACGCAGGGCTCCTGTCTGAGGGGGAGCCAGAGGGGGGTCTGGCTGGGGTGAGGGGAAACCCTTGTATATCAGTTCAAAGGTGTGTTTATCCCGGCGGATGCTTTATTTTGGCGTATCTCGATTTCCGGACAAATCGACATTTCCGGATATACGGAAAATACGGTTACGAATAGCTCCGTGATCCGGAAGGCCCGCCCGGGCCCGGTCCCGCCCGCACCCTGGACGGCCATCGACGTTTCCGGATATACCGAGATCATGGTTGCGGAGGATCTCGCCGGGCGGATGCGGTCGGCGGCGGTGGCCCTGATCGGCGCTCTCGATGACGGGCAGCGGGAACTCGCGGCCCGGCCGTTCGGCGACACCGCGTCGCGGCGGTGGCTGGAGTACCGGCCGGAATACCGCCCCGGCGCCTGCCTCGCCGATTTCCCCAATACCGCACGCAAAGCGGCCTTCCGGCTGCTGGCCACCGGGCTGTCCGGGCCCGCGTACGCGCAGGCGATGGGGATCATCGCCCTGGAGGAGACCCTGGACCGGCTCGAGGGCTGGGTCCGCGGACGGCATTCCGGTGACTACTGGGTGAGCGTGTACGGGGACCCCGCGGGCTCCTCCGGCGGCGGGCCCTGGGGATGGCGGTTCGAGGGGCACCACCTGTCGGTGTCGATGACCGTCGCCGGGGGCCGCGTCTCCCCGGCCCCGGTGTTCCTGGGGGCCAACCCGCACCGGATCAGTCACGCCGGCCACGCGGTCTCCCGGCCGCTGGCCCCCGAGGAGGACCTGGCCCGCGCCCTGCTGGACGCCCTCGGGCCCGCGGGCCGTTCCGCGGCGGTCGTCAGCGGCTCCGCGCCCTCCGACATCGTCTCCGGGCCGCGCGGTGACATTCCCGCCGTCGAGCCGTGCGGGGTGGCCGCCGCGGACGCGGGTCCCGCCGCCCGCGCGGCCCTGGACGGGCTGCTGGCGCTGTACCTGGGCCGGCTCCCGGACGAGCTCGCCGCGGCCGAGTACGACCGGGTCTCGGCCCAGGGGGACCTGCGGTTCGCGTGGGCCGGGCCGACGACCCCGGGGGCCGGGCACTACTACCGGCTGCAGGCCGATGACCTGCTCATCGAGTACGACAATACGCAGAACGGCGCCAACCACGCCCACACCGTGCTGCGCCGGCCGCGCAGCGACTTCGGAGCCGACATCCTGGCCGCGCACTACGCCGCGGCCCCGCACTCCCGCTGAGAGGAAGCCCCGCGATGGACCGAGTCGTGAAGATCCCGGACGAGACCCATCCGATCACCGTGCGCCCCGCCGGCGGCCACGTGACCGTCCGCGTCGGCGGCACCGTGGTCGCCGAGACGGACCGGGCGCTGTCACTGTCGGAGGCGTCCTACCCGGTCATCCAGTACATCCCGCTGGCCGACCTCGACCCGGCGCTGCTGACCCCGACGCGGACGCATACGTACTGCCCGTTCAAGGGAGAGGCGTCCTACTACACGGTGACCACGCCGGACGGGCGGGCCGAGACCGACCTGGCCTGGTACTACACGGAGCCCTACGACGCGGTCGCGGAGATCGCCGGGCACGCGGCGTTCTACCCCGGCCGCGCCGAGGTGACGGTTTCCTAGCGGAAGAGCGCGCGGTCCATCAGCGCGCTCAGCCGCGGGTACAGGGACGGGACGAGCCGCACCACCGCGTCGAGGATCTTGGCGTCGTTGCCGACCAGGACGCGGGGCTTCCCGGCCCCGACGCCGTTGAGGATGATGCGGGCGGCCTCGTCGGCGGGCATCTTCAGCAGCTTGTCGTTGTAGACGCGGACGCGCTTGCGCTGGGCGTCGGTGAGCTCGATGCCGAGTTCCTTCGCGTTCTCCTGGCCGGCGGACGCGATGTTGGTCTTGATGCCGCCGGGATGCACCACGGTCACCTTCACCGGGGACTTGGCGACGAGCATCTCCGAGCGGAGGGTCTCGGTGAACCCGCGGACCCCGAACTTCGCGGTCGAGTAGGGGCCGAGTTCCGGCTGGGCGAGGATGCCGTTGAGGCTGGAGATGTTGACGACGTGCCCGTCGCCGGAGGCGATCAGGTGCGGGAGGAATGCCTTGGTGCCGTTGATGACGCCCATCAGGTTGATGGACAGGACCCGGTCGAAGACCTCCCACTCGGCGTCGGCGATGGTGCCGCCGCCGGCGACGCCCGCGTTGTTGTAGACCTGGTGCACCACGCCGAAGTGCGCGGCCACCTGCTCGGCGTAGTCGCTGACGGCCTGCCGGTCGCTGACGTCCAGGTGCGCGGCGTGGCTGTCGGCGGCGCCCGCGTCCTTGAGCAGTTCCGCGGTCTCGGCGAGGCCGGCGTCGTTGACGTCGCAGACGGCGAGCCGGGCGCCGCGCCGGGCCAGGCCGAGGGCCAGCTGCCGGCCGATGCCGGATCCCGCTCCGGTGACGACGGCGACCTTGCCGGTGAAACCGCTGGGCATGAGGAGTCCTCCTTCGAGTGGCGTGGCACCACGATAAAGGGCCGCCCGCCCCGGTGCTACTGACGGGTAGCCCGAGGGCGGCCGAACACCGGCCAGCCGGGCCCGCATAGGGTCGGATGCCGTGACCGTCACTCCGAATACCGCGCAAGCGGAAGCGTGGAACGGCGACCAGGGCCGCCACTGGGCCGTCAACGCCGAACGGCAGGACCAGATGTTCGCCGAGTACGCCCGGCTGGTCCTGGACGCCGCGCAGGCCGGCGGCGGCGACCGGGTGCTCGATATCGGCTGCGGCGCCGGCGGGACCACTCTGGAGGCGGCCCGGCGGGTACCCGGGGGACGGGCCCTCGGCGCCGACCTGTCCGATCTCCTGGTCGCGGAGGCGTCCCGGCGCGCGGAGCGGACCGGGCTGGGCAACGTGGCGTTCACCCGCGCCGACGCCCAGGTCCACCCGTTTCCCTCCGGGGCGTTCGACGTCGTGATCAGCCGGTTCGGGGTGATGTTCTTCGACGACCCGGCGGCGGCGTGGGCGAACATCGGCCGGGCGCTGCGTCCCGGGGGCCGCCTGGCGTTCTGCTGCTGGCAGGAGGAGGCGGCCACGGACTTCTTCGCGGTGCCCCGCGCCGCCGTGGCGCCGCGCGTCGTGCCCCTGCCGCCCCCGGCGGACCCGGATGCCCCGGGACCCATGGCCCTCGCGCGCCCCGAACGGATCAGGAGCCTGCTCGGCCCGGCCGGGTTCACGGACGTGGAGGTGTCGCCGGCGACGGTGTCCCTGCTGGTCGGGCGGGATCCCGATGACGCGGCCCGGTACATCACCGGCATGGGGCCGGCCCGCGCGCTGCTGTCCGACGTGCCGGCGGAGACGAAGGAGGCCGGGATCCGGGCCCTGAGCGAGGCCTTCGCCTCCTACGCCGCCGATGACGGCGTCCGGCTCGGCGGCGCCGTGTGGCTGGTCACCGCGCGGCGGGAAGGCTGAACGGGGTCATTCCAGGCCGGTGAGCGCCAGCACCTCCTGCTCGGTGAACCCGGGGGCGACCCGTTCGACGGCGAGTTTCCCGTCCACGCGGCGGAACAGCGCCAGGTCGGTCACCAGGATGTCGACGCAGGCCTTGCCGGTGAGGGCGTAGCCGCAGCGCTGCACGACCTTGGGGCGGTCCCGGCTGTCGCGGTGCTCCATCATCACCATGACGGTGCGGCCGGAGGCGACCAGGTCCATGGCGCCGCCGATGCCGCCGCCGATCATGCCGTCGGTCTGCCAGTTGGCGAAGCTGCCCTCGGCGTCCACCTGGTAGGCGCCGAGGACGACCACGTCGACCCGGCCGCCGCGCACCATCTCGAAGGCCGTCACGCTGTCGAAGTAGGAGACGCCCGGGCCCGGGGTGACCGGGTGCCCGCTGGCGTTGAAGACGTCCGGGTAGGTCTCCTCGTCGCCGACGATGTCGCCGTAGCCGAGGATCCCGTTCTCGCCGTGCAGGATCAGGCGCCGCCGCGCCGCGTGGGAGGACAGGTAGCTCGGGATGCCGAGGCCGAGGTTGACGTATCCCTCTTCGGGCAGCAGCGTCGCGGCCAGTTCCGCCATCTGGTCGCGGGTCCAGGCGGGCTTGCCGTTGTAGGTGCGGGGCGTGCCGCCGCCGCGGCGCCCGGGGGCGTGCTTGGGCAGCGTGTTGGGGACGGTCGAGCGGATGACGCGGGAGACGAAGATGCCCGGCAGCCCGATCCGCTCCGGGGGGATCTCGCCGGGTTCGACGATCTCGTCGGCCTCGACGACGGCCACCCGGGCGGCCTTGGCGAAGCTGGGCCCGAAGTGCTGGTTGGCGCCGCGGAACTCCACGTTGCCGTGGCGGTCGGCCCGGCGGGCGGCGATGAACGCGTAGTCCACGCTGATCGCGGTCTCCAGCAGGTACGGCCGGCCGTTGAAGTACCGCACCTCCTTGCCGTCGGCGATCGGGGTGTGCAGGCCCGTCGGGGTGTAGACGGCCGCGAGGCCGGCGCCCGCGGCCCGCAGGCGTTCCACCAGCGTGCCCTGCGGGACCAGTTCGAAGGTCATCGTGCCGTTCCTGATCCGGTCCTCGGCCGGGGACGAGGCGCCCGCGCGGGCCGTGAACGACATGATCAGGTGCCGGACGCGCCCGGCCTCGACCAGGTCCTGGGCGCCGGGCGGGATCGTGTTCCCGACCAGGCACAGGTCCTTCGCGCCGCGGGCGTCGAGCGCGGCGAGCAGGCTGACGGGCGCGCCGGCGCTCTGGCCGAAGCCGGAGACCGCGATGGACGCCCCGTCGGGGAGGTCGCTGATCGCGTCGGCGGGCGAGGTACGCACCTTGTCCATACCGCTAGCGTCCGTCCGCGGGGCCCGGGCGCCTAGACCGGTTCGCCCCAAAAAATGCGGTGCGTCCGTTGTGGGGACCGCCCTTCCTCCCGGCGGGCGGGGCTCAGGCGATAGCGCTCAGCGGGTGCTCGATCCGTTGCGTGAACGCCGCCAGCCAGCGGGCGGCGAGGGCCCCGTCTATGGCGCGGTGGTCGACGGACAGGGTGCAGCGCATGACCGTCGCCACCCGCAGTTCGCCGTCCGCCGCGACCGGCTGTTCCCGGGCGGCGCCGACCGCGAGGATGCCGGACTGCGGCGGGTTGATGATCGCGGAGAACTCCCGGGTGCCGTACATGCCGAGGTTCGACACGGAGAAGACCCCGCCCTCGATCTCGTCCTGGCGCAGTTTCCGGTCCCGGGCCCGCGCGGCGAGGCCGGCGGACGACCGGGCGATCTCCGTGAGCTTCTTCGATCCCGCGTCACGCAGGACCGGAGTCACGAGCCCGCCCTCGGTCGCGACGGCGATCGAGATGTCGACGCCGGAGTGCGCGATCAGGCCTTCCTCCGACCAGGTGACGTTCGCCTCGGGCACGTCGCCGAACGCGGCCGCGGCCGCCATGATCACGAAGTCGTTCACCGAGATCTTCGCCGGCGACCCGGCGTTGACCCGCTCCCGCAGCGACAGGAGTTCGTCCACGGCGCATTCGGCGGTCATGTAGAAGTGCGGGACGCATGTCTTGCTTTCCGTGAGCCGCCGGGCGATCGCGCGGCGCATCGGCGTGTGCGGGATGAGCGTGTCCCCGGCCGGCAGCGGCCGCGCGGCCGCCGGAGCCGCAGCCACAGACACAGCGGGCGCGGAACCCGGTGCCGGAACCGGCGGGGCCTCCGGGGCCAGCGGGGCCTCCGGGGCCGGGACGGCGCCGGAGGCAACCCGTTCCAGGTCCCGCCGGACGATCCGGCCGTTCGGCCCGGTGCCGGTGACCGATGCCAGGTCGATGCCGCGTTCCCGGGCCGCCTTGCGGGCGATCGGGCTCGCGAAGATTCGCGGCGGGCCGGAGCGGTGCCCGTTCGCGTCCGGGGCCTGCGGGGTCACCGTGACCGGCGGGTCAGGCACGGAGGGTTCCGCGGGCGCGGCGGCCCGGGCGGAGGCGGTCACCCCGAGGGCCGCGTCGATGTCGGCGTCGGTCTCCCCGCCGGCCACCAGCACCGCGATCGGCGAGCCGATCTCCGTCGTCTCGCCCGCGGGGACGACCAGGCGGCCCACGATTCCGGGCTCCTCCGCCGCGTACTCGACGAGGGCCTTCTCGGTCTCGATCTCGGCGAGCGGTGTCCCGGCCGTGACCGTGTCACCGGAGGCCACGAGCCAGTTCGCGACCGTTGCTTCCTCCGCGCCGGCCGCGACCGACGGCATGCGCACCACGACGGCCATCAGGCGTGCCTCCCGAATCCGGAGCGCACCCGTTCCAGCCCCGTCACGATTTCCCCGGTCCCGGCGATCGCCGCCCGTTCGAGGACCCTGGAGATCGACGGCGACGCCTCGCCGCCGGTGACCCGCTGGACCGGCTGGTCGAGCCAGTCGAAGAACCGCCGCTGGATCTCGTCGGCCAGCCACCCGCCGTAGGAGGGGCCCTGCGAGCCCTGCTCGACGATGAGCACCGCGTTCGTCTTCCGGATGCTCTCGCCCACCGTGTCCCAGTCCAGGGAGGCGCGGTCCAGGAACCGCAGGTCGATCAGTTCCGCGTCGATCCCGGTCTGCTCGATGGCCGCGTGAGCGGCGGAGACGAGCGACAGGTACGTCAGCACCGTGACGTCAGAGCCTGCCCGCCGTACGGCGGCGGAGCCGAACGGGATCACGTAGTCCAGGTCGTCGGCCGGAACCTGGCCGGGCGCGCCGTAGAGGTCCACGTGCTCGAGCACCAGCACCGGGTCGTCGATGGCCAGGGCGAGGTTCATCATGCCGACGTAGTCGGCGGGGGTGGACGGCGCCATGATCCGCCAGCCGACGCTGGTGGCGAAGATCCCCGCGGGGTCCATGAGGTGCTGCGACCCGTACCCGGTGCCCATCGCGACCTTGGTCCGCAGGACCAGCGGCACCGGGTTCGTGCCGCCGAACATGTGGCGGGCCTTCCCGATCTGGTTGAACACCTGGTCGGCCGCGACCCACATGAAGTCGGGGTACATGAACTCGACCACCGGCCGGAACCGTCCGTCGAGCGCCATGCCGCCGCCGAGTCCGGCGAACGCGTTCTCGCTGATCGGCGTGCCCAGGACCCGTCCGGGGTACTTCGCGGGCAGCCCCTTGGTGGCGCCGTTGGTGCCGCCGCCCAGCTTGTGCACGTCCTCGCCGAGCACGACGATCCGCGGGTCGGTCTCCATCCGCCGGTCCATCACCCGCCACACCGCGTCGATGAACTTCCCGGGCTTAAGATCAAGGTCTTTTTCATCCCGAACGGATCGGGCTGACTCGATCTCATGCAACTCACCGCGGATCCCGACGTCGGCGAACGCGGGGTCCGGCCACAGTTCCGGCTTGATCCGGCGCGTGCCGGGCCGGGTCGCGGCCGGATCGGCCTCCACGAGGGCGGCGGCCGCGGTCTTCATCGCGTCGACGGCCTGCTCGCGGACCGAGGCGATGCCCGCGTCGTCGATGAGCCCGAGTTTGCGCATCTCGCCGGCGACCCGGTCCAGGGGATCCCGGGCCCGCCAGGAGGCCTCTTCCTCCTTCGTCCGGTAGCCGAACGCGCTGCCGGGGAACGGCCCGTTCTGGTGGAAGAACCGGTAGACGAGGGCCTCGACGTAGACGGGTCCCTCTCCGGCCCGCATCCGGCGGGCGGCGTGCTCCATGACCAGGTGGACAGCGAGGGGGTCCATGCCGTCGACCCGCCAGGCCGGGATGCCGAAGCCGCCGGCCCGGGCCGAGAGGCGGGGCTCGCCGGTGGCCTCGGCGACGGTGGTGGAGACGGCGTAGCCGTTGTTCTCGGCGAAGAAGCAGACCGGAAGCTTCCAGGCCGCCGCCAGGTTGAGGGTCTCCAGGACCGACCCGATGTTGGCCGCCCCGTCGCCGAAGTAGGTGACGGTGAAGTCGGTGCCGTGCTGCCCGGGACCGGCGGAGTTCTTCTGCGCCCAGGCGTTGCCGGCGGCCATGGGCACGCCGCCGCCGACGATGGCGTTGGTGCCGAGCGCTCCGGCCTCGAGCCACTGCAGGTGCATGGAGCCGCCGCGGCCGCCGCAGTAGCCCTGGGCGAGCCCGAGGATCTCCGCGAGGGTTTTCTGCAGGACTTCCGCGACCGGCTCGCTGACCAGGCTGGCCGGGTCCAGGTGGCCCTTGGTCACGTGAGTGAGGGCCTTGGCCAGGAACTGGTGGTGTCCCCGGTGGGATCCGTTGACCGCGTCCGCGGAGCGCAGGGCGGCGATGGAGCCGACCGCGCCGCCCTCCTGGCCGATGGAGGAGTGCGCCGGCCCGTGGACCAGGCCCTCGCCGGCCAGTTCCAGGACGGTTTCCTCGAACGCCCGGATCAGGTGCAGCTGGCCGAGCATGGTCGCCAGCAGTGCGGGATCGGCGGCCTTCCAGTCGGCTTGGGTGGTGGACAGTTCCCGCCAGTCCGCTTCCGGGCTGAGACGCTTCTCACGTGCCATGATCAGGAGAGTACTCCGAGGACGGCAATCGATTGAATAAGGGATTCTTGTGATTAACGGCATTCCCGGCCTGCGCGGCGGCGACCACATCGGGGTCACGGTTCCGGACATGGAACAGGCCCACGACTTCTTCACCGGCGTCCTGGGCTGCGATTACGTGTACTCGCTGCCCGGGATGCGTCATGACGACGACTGGATGCGGGAACACCTCAACGTGGACCCGCGGCGCGCGGTGCGCGAGATCCGCTTCTACCGGTGCGGCTTCGGCCTCAACTTCGAGGTCTTCGAGTACGAGCCGCACGACGGCCAGCGGCCGGAGCCGCGCAACAGCGACCTCGGCGGGCATCACGTCGCCCTGTACGTCGACGACATGGACGCGGCGGTCGCCTACCTGGAGCAGCAGGAGGGAGTCCGGATGCTGGAGGGGCCCGTGGCGAGTAAGAACGCGTCGGCGGGGCAGTACTGGCGGTATTTCCTGTCCCCGTGGGGGATGCAGTTCGAGCTGGTCAGCTACCCGGACGGGAAAGCCTACGAGAAGGACTCCCCGGTCCTGCTCTGGCACCCGGCTCGGCCGGGGGAGTAGGCTTGCAATCGTTTGCGGATAGTTTCGGGTTACCGGGAGGAACATTGGGAACGCCGACCGTAGGGTGGATTGGCACCGGGCGGATGGGCTACCAGCTGGCCCTGCGCCTGCTGGAGGCCGGCTACGACGTCACCGCCTGGAACCGGACCCGGGCCAAGGCCGAGCCCCTGGCCGGGCACGGCGCCAAGATCGCCGAGCGCCCCGCCGACCTGGCCGACCGCGACATCGTGTTCATCATGGTCTCCGCGGACAAGGACCTGGAGACCGTGACCAGCGGCGACGGGGGCCTGCTCACCGGCAGCCGCGCGCCGAAGATCATCGTGGACTCCTCCACCGTCTCCCTTGACGTCTCCGCCAAGGTCCGCACGGTCGCGGCCAACTGCGGTGCCGAGTTCCTGGCCGCCCCGGTAAGCGGCAACCCGAAGGTGATCGCGGCCGGGAAGCTGACCGTCGCCGTCTCCGGCCCCCGCGAGCCGTTCGATACGGTGCAGCCGCTGCTGGCCAAGTTCGGCCGCGGCGTGACCTACGTCGGCGAGGGCGAGGCCGCCCGCCTGGTGAAGATCGCGCACAACGTGTTCCTCGGCGTGGTCATCCAGTCCCTGACCGAGATCACGACCCTCGCCGAGCGCGGCGGCGTGTCCCGCTCGGCCTTCCTGGACTTCCTCAACGACTCGGTGCTCGGGTCGGTGTTCACCCGGTACAAGTCGCCGGCGCTGGTCAACCTGGACTTCCACCCCACGTTCACCAACGTGCTGCTCCGCAAGGACCTGCAGCTCGGCCTGGAGGCGGGCAAGTCCCTCGGCGTCCCGATGCCGCTGGCCGCGAACGTGGACATGCTGCTCGCGCAGGCCATCGGGGCCGGGTATACCGCGGAGGACTTCGCCACGCTGATCCTGGAACAGGCCCGCCGTTCCGGGTACGAGCTGGAAGCGGAGACCGAGAAGTACGATGACGGGCTGGCGCCCGAAGGGGAGTAGCGCATGTCGGAGCGTCCGCCGGGAGTCCGGCCCATCGGCGCCCCCGGGCACATGGGGGTCGACTACGAGGAGCGGGTCGACTTCGCCCGGCTGCGGGACTACCGCCTGGCCCGGGCGAAGGAGTCGGTGAGAGCGTCCGGCTGCGGCGCGTTCCTGCTGTTCGACTTCTACAACATCCGGTACACCACGCAGACATGGATCGGCGGCGCCCTCGGCGACAAGATGATCCGGTACGCGCTCGTGTTCGCCGACCGCGACCCTGTCCTGTGGGACTTCGGGTCGGCGGTCAAGCACCACAAGCTGTACTCCCGCTGGCTGCCGGACGAGAACTGGCGGCCCGGGTTCCTCGGGTTCCGCGGCGCCGTCGCCCCCGAAGCCGGGCTGATGAGGGACGCCGTCACCGAGATCAAGTCGCTGCTGGCCGAGGCCGGGGTGGCCGGGGAGCCCTTGGGCCTGGACATCGTCGAGCCGCCGTTCCTGTTCGAGCTGCAGAACCAGGGCATCACCGTCCGCGACGCCCAGCAGTCGATGCTGGACGCCCGCGTGATCAAGTCCCCGGACGAGATCATGCTCCTCAACCAGGCCGCCGCCATGGTGGACGGCGTGTACCAGGACATCGTCGAGGCGCTCAAGCCGGGCGTACGCGAGAACGAGATCGTCGCCCTGGCCAACAAGCGCCTGTACGAACTGGGCTCGGATCAGGTCGAGGCCGTCAACGCGATCTCCGGGGAACGGTGCAACCCGCATCCCCACAACTTCACCGACCGCATCATCCGGCCGGGCGACCAGGCGTTCTTCGACATCATCCACTCCTTCAACGGCTACCGCACCTGCTACTACCGCACCCTGTCGGTCGGGTCGGCGACCCAGGTGCAGCACGACGCCTACAAGCAGGCGCGGGAGTGGATGGACGCCGCGATCGACGCGATCAAGCCCGGCGTGTCCTCCGACGTGGTGGCGCGGGTGCTGCCGAAGGCCCAGGACTTCGGGTTCGAGTCGGAGATGGCCGCGTTCGGCCTGCAGTTCGCCCACGGCCTCGGCCTGGGCCTGCACGAGCGCCCCATCATCTCCCGCCTGAACTCCCTGGAGAATCCCCTGGAACTCCAGGCGGGCATGGTGTTCGCGATGGAGACCTACTGCCCCGCCGCCGACGGCATCTCCGCCGCCCGCATCGAGGAAGAAGTCGTCGTCACCGACTACGGCACCGAGATCCTCACCAAGTTCCCCGCCCAGGACCTCTTCATCGCCAACAAGTACTGACCCGCC
>WRBL01000153.1 GCA_009784565.1 Streptosporangiales bacterium
GCCCGGGGAGCGGGCCTGGGAGCGGCGGAGTAGTCGGGCGCGAGGAACGGGCTGGCCAGCTGGCGGGAAACCACCGACTGGGGCACGACCCCCGCCGCGTCAGCGGACGGCGGCTCGTGAGCCGGAGCCTGCCCGGACGGGGTCTCCCCGGCCGGGGCCTTCGCCGGCGCGGTCTCTTCGGGCGCCTGCTTGATTCCGAGGTCCCTCGCCATCTTCCGCTTGAGCGACCGGGCCGCGTCGGTCTCGTCCGCGTCCTCGTCGAGCAGCGCCATGAGCCCGGCCTCCTGGACGGCGGTCTGCGCCAGGATGGCGGCGATGCCGTCCAGGCGCTTGAGCCCCTCATCCCGGCGAGCGCCGTTCGCCCCCTCCAGCACGCGGGCGCGCTCGTCCCGCAACAGCAGGGCGACGGCCTCGAACTTCGTGCGCACCGCAGGGGTCACCCGGCCGTCCCGGACGGCCGCCTCGACCTCACGGGCGGCCTGGGCGAGCGATGAGACGGCGTCGCCCTGGTTGCGGCCGCGCCGCTGCTGTTGCTGCGGCTGCTGCTTCCGCTGTTGCTGCTGCTTCTGCTGCTTCTGCGGGGCAGCCCGGCGAGCGCCCTGGCGGCGCTGGCCTGTTCGAGCCACGAACTTCTCCTCAGGGATGACGGGCATGGGAGCCCCGGCGGCATGCCGGGCAGTCCCGCGGGCGGGCGAGCAACGTTCCGGACGGAACGCCTGGTGCTTGGGGCCGAGCAGGCGTACGGATCTGGAAGATCGACGCGGTCAGACTCGGCAAGCCTCTCACGCGGGCCGGGATCCGTCGCCGGGTGGTCTGATGACCACGACACGGTCAATGCCCTTAAGGATCTCGGATCCCTGTCCGTAATAACGCGTGCAACACCATATAATTCCCGCCGCGGCAAGCGTCTACGACACGCTGCTGCCTTTCATCACCACCCCGGGCAGCCCGAACGGCTTTCCGGTGACCGCGGCTCACACGGCCGCCTCCTCCGCCGCCGGAGACGGACGAGACCCTGTCCGCCCGTTCCGCGCACCGCTGCTCGCCCCCGTGCATGACCCGGCCGCGTCTTCCGGGAACGTGCCCACCGGGATCCCGATGCCCCAGACGTTCTCGACTGCGCCTACCAGGCCGGCGTCGCCTACGCCGAGACTGGAAAGCTCGCCAAGGCGCTCCCCCAGCGCCACCCAGGTCCGCAACCTCGACAAGCACGCCGACCGTTTCACCCAGGACACCTCCGCCCGCACTGGCTAATCCGCGGGCGGAGGTTTTTCGGACGCAGAACTCACGGTGCAGCCGGGCTGCGCAACAGTGCCCTCTCGAGCCGGTCCCTCAGCAACACGAGTTCGCTCTCCAAGGCACTATTTACCTCCGCCTCCTCCCCACCTCGAATCAGCACCTCGGCCGCGAGCCGCAGCTTGTCCAGGTAGACCCTGTCGCACGCGTCCAGCTTGTCGTTCATCAGATTCTCCTCACTCATCGGATTTTTCTTCACTCATCGGGGCTGCGGAAGGACGATCTTCGCCCGCACGAGCTTCCCGCCCCCGCAACTCGCCGGGATGACCCGGACGTCGCGCCATTCGGCCAGCGCGTCAACGAGTAGCAGGCCTCGCCCGTGCTCGCTGTCGAGGTCCGGGCTGTCCGGGATGGGCAGCAACGGCACCGCGTCCCACACCGCGATGAGAATCGCTTCCTCGTCGGCGGTCAGCGTCACCCGAATACCGCTGCTCAGCCCCGCCTCGCGCGATGCCTCCACGGCGTTGCCCACCAGTTCGCTGACGACCTGGACAACCGCATCCGCAGCCTCTTCCAGGCCCCAGCCGCGCAGTGCGAGACGACTGCGGAGCCGGGCCTGCGAGACAACTGCGGGATGAGCCGAGAGCTCGACGGAATCGCTCCGGCAGCGGGGCCGGGCCGGGATGGCATCAGTTCCGGTCTTGGTCTTCATGGTCGCCGTTTCTGTCGCTCTGCTGTCGGCCTGCGCTCTGACCGGGCTTGTACACCTTCCAAGCCCGATGCATCCGCGAGGAATTAGATATTTCCTGCTCTAAGGCATTCCGTGTAGACGGAACTTCCATGACCCCGATCATCCATCCTGGATTCTGTACTTTCTACAAATCGGCGGTTACCGTAGAGAGCTGTACCGTCGCACCGCGTTCTGTAGTCTCTGTAGACTTGAGGGGATAAATGGATACAGACCACCCGCTTATCCAGCATTTCGCCCGACAGCTCGAGCGCATGCGCCTAGACCAGGCCTGGACTCGCGCCGCACTCGCCTCCCACCTGGGCGCCTGGCAGGAAGGGATCATCGGGCACGTCGAACGGGGCCGCCGCCTGCCAACACTGAAATTCGCGAGGGCATGCGACAAGGTCTTCTTCCCCAACCAGCCGAACGCGAAAGTCTTCGAGAACCTGGTAACCGACGCTGGGATCCCTGACACCGACGACACCGACTACTTCCGGCCCTGGGTCGAACTGGAAAAGGAAGCGGTTTCTTTCCGGACCTGGGAGGCTCTGGCCATGCCCGGGCTCACCCAGACGGAGCAGTACGCCTACGCCGTGAACCTGCCCTGGGAGGCCGCCGACAACAGCCGGGACACCGCCGCGGATGTCTCAAAGCGGATGAAGCGCCAGGAGATCTTCGACCGCAAGTTTCCCCCGAGCTTCTCGGCCATCATCAACGAGCAGGTCCTGTACCACTGCATCGGCAGCGCGGCCGTCATGGCCGCCCAACTCCAGCACCTGCTCGATCTCTCGGAACGTCCCCGGGTAGCGGTGCAGGTCCTCCCCGGCGACTTGGGAGCCCACGTAGGGCTCGGCGGCGCATTCACGCTCGCGGAATTTGGCGGGGACAGGCCCGGTATGGTGTACATGGAAGGCGCGGAAACGGGAGTAATCGCACGAGATCCCGAGCGTTTCGCGCACATGTCCAGCACGTTCGACACGCTTCGCAGTTACGCGCTGGACGTACGGGCATCGCGCGACCGAATACAGAAAGCGATGGAAGAGAAATGGAAGGACTGACCGACCGGCGCACGTCCAGCTACAGCGTCGGCAACGGCGGCAACTGCATCGCGGTCGGCACCGCGCCCAGGGCCGTATGCGTGGAAGATTCTCAGCAGGACCACCAGCCTGCCCGAGACCGCCTCACGGTGGCGACGGACGCCTGGCAGACGTTCCTGAACCAGATACGTTAACCGGCTCGGCATAGCCGCGCCCGCCGCCAGGCGCGAGCCATCCCTTTCGCCATTTTCCTTACACGAATCGCCGCCAATCACGACTCCAGAGCATCCCAGCTCACTCGGGCTCCCTAACTAAGACGTTCTCGACTAGCCATTGACTATCGTCTGACTATTTTCGTGAATCGTCGAATTCTTTGGATTCATGAAAATAGAACAGAGAGTGCCCGAACCGTTATAGCGCGCCGGCCGTTTTATGGGTATCGGAGCCATTCCGGGTAATAGCGTTTAAAGACCAACCTATTCCGGCGGGGCGCAACGACGGGACGGTGACACGTGGCGGGCGACGGCCACACGGTGCAGGGGGCGGAACCGCAGTTCGGCGGCAGGCAGATGGCATTCCTGGTCGGCTGCGAGCAGTTCACGGCGGGCCTGACCGCCCGGCGAGAGACCCGGCGGTAGCCGTGGACGGGACTCTTAAGGTCACCCCAGCGACGCTGCGCGCCTCCGCCGAACACGGCCGCACGGCCGGGGAAGACGTCAGCGCCCTGTCTGGCCGGGCGGCGGCCGCCGTCGACCAAGCCGCCGGACCGCATCACGGCTGGCGTTTCTCCGCCGCGTTGTCCGCCCTGGCCCGCGACTGGCAGCGGGAACTGGCCGCCCAGGGGTCGGCCGCGTCCGCGGACGCGGCGAAACTGCACGCCTCCGCAGGCACCTACGAGTCCGCGGAGACCCGCAACACCGGCCTGGCGCGGGGCGTGTCCCTTCCCGCCGGGCGCGGCGCATGACCAGCGCGACGGCGGTGCGCTCGGCACGCCCGGCGGCGCTCGACGACGCGGCCCGCTCCTGGCACCAGATCAGCGCGGACCTCGACCAGGAGATCGCCGACTGGAAGCGCAATGTCATCTCACCGTTGGAGAGCGACTGGTCGGGCCGGGCTGCCAGGGCCGCACTCACCACGCTGAGCGGGCGGGCCCGGGACCTGATCGCGACCCGGGAGTACTCCGACGCGATGGCCACCATCATGACCGACGCCGCTACCGGGATCGCCGGAGCGCAGGCCTACCTGCGAATGGCCGACGACCTCGCGGCGCGGCACGGGCTCGTCATCGGCGACGACGGATCGGCCGGCTGGCAGCCGCCCGCGTTCTCCCTCAACGGCCTGGAAACTCGAGCCGAGGAACTCGTCAAGGCCCTGCCGCCGCAGGCCGCCGAAGCCACGGCGATGGCCCGCAAGGCCCTGGCCCTGGCCGACGAGACCGACACGGACGTCACGACACGACTGCAGGAGATCGGGCTGTTCAAGGGAGCCCCCAACGGGAACCTGGCGGCCGCGGGCGCCGTGCTCGCGGGAGCCGGGGCACTCGGCGGCACCCTCGCCCGCGCGGCGGTGCCCGCCAGGGGCACCAGCCCGACCGAGGTCAGCTCCTGGTGGAAGGACCTGTCCGGCGCGGAGCGGCAGCACCTCATCAGCGATGCGCCGTCCCAGGTCGGGTGGCTCGACGGACTGCCCGTCACCGTCCGCGACAAGGCCAACCGGCTCCAGCTCACCCGCGAACGATCAGACCTGGAAGGACAGCTCCAGGCCCTGGACCGCGCCGAGCCCCGCCGGTACATCCGCAGCCTGGGATTCCACGACGCGCCGCGCACCACCGAGAACCCGGCCTGGCAGACATGGCACGACGAGGTCACCGCGTTCCAGGGAAAACTGCAGATGATCCGCTCGCTGGACACCGGGCTGAACAATGCCGGCCTGGTCACCGGCCCCAAGAACGTCTACCTCCTCGGCTTCGACACTGACGGGAACGGGCACGGCATCGTCGCCCTCGGCAACCCCGACACCGCCGCCAACACCGCCGCCAACACCGCCACCTACGTCCCCGGCCTCGGCTCCCACCTCGGCGGCTCAGTCGGCGACATCAAGCGGGCGATTGACATGTACCAGCAGGCCGGTGAAGACGCCAACGGGCAGTCGGTCTCCTCCGTCTACTGGCTCGGTTACAACGCGCCGCAACTCGGCACCGGGCAGGGCCTCCACAACCTGGACGTCACCGGCACGCACGACGCCGCCGCCGGCGGCGCGTCCCTGTCCCGGTTCCAGACGGGACTGAACGTCTCCCACCAGCCCGGCACCCCGTCGCACACCACCGTCATCGGCCACAGCTACGGGTCCGTTGTCGTGGGCGAGGCCGCCGCCCGCAGTCACATGCACCCCAACGACATCATTTTCGTCGGCAGCCCCGGCGTCGGCGTCAACCACGCCTCCCAGCTCGGCATCTCCCCCTCCCACGTCTGGGCCGGAGCCATCAGTGCCGACCCCGTGCCCGACCTCTCCAACCCCACGATCTCCATCGCCAACCCCGACAGCAACTGGTTCGGCAACAGCCCCGTCTCCGGAGCCTTCGGAGGAAGGGTCTTCAACTGCGAGAATCACAACGTTTCCTATCCGTTCCCCGGCCTCAGCGCCCATTCGGCATACTGGTCGCCCCAGTCGTCCTCGCTGCTGAACATGGCGAACATCGTGGCCGGACGGTACGGTGCCGTAGGCACTGTTCCGGCGCTCCCAATTCCCCCCGGCCCGGAGTCCACCATCCCCCTCGGACCAGGCGGCATATGACCCCTCACAAGAAGCAGAGTGCAGCCCTGGCCCTCGCCACGGCAGTTACCACGCTGACACTAGCCGGATGCTCAGGGAAAGATCCCGCATCCCAGCCCAGCATCACACGGCAGCAGGCACTCACCCACGTCTACCAAATCCTCCAGAGCACTGGGCCACTGATTACCCCTCGACCCCGGCTGGAACCCAACAAGCTGCTCTCGGAAAACGGCGCGTGTCCGGATGAGCCTGATGGGATGTCCGACGCCAGGGTCCAGGTATCCCGCTCGTATTTCCTCCAGGGCGTTCCGAAGCAGGCTCACTCAAGCATCGCAAAGCAGATCCAGCACATTTGGAAGGCCAAGGGCTACAGAATCTACGGCACCTCCCACCTGGACACCGCCAACCCCCAAGTATTCGCCGACACCACGGACGGATTCCTCATGGCGCTAAGCACGGAAGGCAACGGGCAGCTCAACATCGGCGCGACGTCGCCATGCGTGTGGCCTAACGGGACGCCGCCGCCCCAGCACTGACGCGAACCCCCTCTGGGCACGACAAGCACAGAGATTGTCGTGCCTCTCCGGCTGTTCTGGACAACCCGCGACAAGACGCATACCGTGGGCATTAGCCGTATCCGGAACCGCTTGGCCGTGCCGGAGGGGAAACGACGTGACCACCAGCCACAACGAGAACGACCGACAGATGTTCGCCGCGGGCCTCAAGGCCGTCCTGACCGCGGCGGCCGGCGCGGCCATCACCGTGCTGCTGCTGGCCGGCTGCTCAGCCGGGCCCACCGTCACGCAGGAACAGGCGGCCGCGCGCGTCAATCACATGCTCACCGCCACCGGCGCCTCGATTACCCCACGGCCCCGACTGGTAACCGACAAGGCGGGCACGGACATATCGTCTTGCGTGGACGAAGCCGAGGGCCAGTCCGATGCCCGGGTCCAAGCCGTAGGCCGGTACCTGCTCAGGGGAATCCCGGAGAAAGACAACCCGAAGGTCGCGAAGCAGGTCCTGCGCTACTGGACTTCCAAGGGTTACGCCCCGGGCACTTTCCGCATGGATACCAGCAACCCTCAGCTAAACGGCAGCACCAAAGACGGCTACCTAATCGCCCTCGACCCCAACAACGAGGGCCAGCTCTCCATCGTTGCCTCATCGCCGTGCGTGTGGCCTCACGGCACGCCGCCGCCCCAGCACTGACGCCGCCTGGCCGTCGCTACGCGAGGCGGGGTCCCAGGGCATTATCCGAAGCGCGTTGCGCAGCACGCGCGCTGAGGATGCATTCCCAAGACCAGCGCCGACCCGGCACGACCTCCCCTGCCGGACAGAAGAGCGATGACGGTGCTGGAACGAAGACCCGTTCCGGATATTGCGTTCGCCTGTTATTAACCCCACGTTCACAAAGGCCCGCTGGCCAGCTAAAATCTGGGCAAATGCTTCTGACGGTGCCCTCAGGCGCCGAAGTTACTCGTGGGGAACATCGCTAGTGGCCAAGGCACGCCATCTGGCGGCATCGCTCGATGACGCCAGGCTGAGCCCGTTCCACCTGCGGGCCGTGCTCGTGTCCGGGGTGGGCTTCTTCACCGATGCCTATGACCTGTTCATCATCGGGATCACCGCCACCCTGGTGCAGCAGCAGTGGCATGTCGGGCCGGCCGGCCTGGCCGTCCTGACCAGCATGACGCTGGCCGGGTCCGTCCTGGGCGCCCTGGGCTTCGGGCGGGCCGCCGACCTGGCCGGGCGGACCCGCGCGTACTGGCTGGTGGCCGCGATCCTGATCGCCGGGGCGATCGCGTCGGCGCTGGCCCCGTCGTTCTGGGTGCTGGTGGCGGCCCGGTTCGCGCTGGGCATCGGGATCGGCGGCGACTACCCGGTCAGCGCCGTCCTGATGAGCGAGTACGCCAACCGGCAGGACCGGGGCAAGCTCGTGAGCATGGTCTTCGCCGCCCAGGCCCTCGGCCTCATCGTGGGGCCGCTCGCCGCGCTGGGGCTGCTCGGCAGCGGGCTGAGCCACGCCCTGGCCTGGCGGGTCCTGCTCGGCCTGGGCGCCGTCCCCGCGGCCCTGGTGTTCTACTGGCGCAGGAAGATGCCGGAGTCGCCCCGCTACGCCGAGCAGGTGCAGGGAACCGGTGCCGAGACCGCCGTCCAGCTGGCCCGCTTCACCCGCGGGAAGATCGGCCCGGACGCGCTGGAGTACCCGTTCAAGCACCGGATGGACCTGCGGCTCTTCTGGTCCTTCCTCAAGTACCGCTACGTGCTGATCGGCACCGCCGGCGCCTGGTTCCTGTTCGACTACGCGTATTACGGGAACACGATCTCCGCGCCGCGGATCCTGCAGATGGTCAGCCCGCACGCCAGCCTGATGACCATCACGGCCCTGCAGCTGGCGATCTTCGCCATCGCCGCGCTGCCGGGGTACCTGCTGTCCATCGCCGTCATGGACCGGATCGGGCACCGGCGGCTGCAGTGGATCGGGTTCGTCATGATGGCCGTGTGCTTCGGCCTGGCGGGGATCGTTCCCGGCGTCTCGGCCATGCTGGCGCCGTTCCTGGTCCTGTTCGGCGTGAGCTACTTCTTCTCCGAGTTCGGCCCGAACACGACGCTCTTCGTGCTGCCGGCCGAGGTGTTCCCGGTGAGCGTGCGCGCGACCGGCCACGGGATCTCCTCCGCCGTCGGCAAGCTGGGCGCCTTCACCGGGGTGTTCGTCTTCGGGTTCATCCAGGCGGCCCTCGGGCTGCGCGGGTCCCTGATCCTGTCCGCGGCGGTCGCGGTCGGCGGCGCGCTGCTCACGCTCCTGCTGGAAGAACCCGCCGGGAGAAGCCTGGAAGACGTGTCCGCCGACGACGACGTGGTCGGCTTCGCCGAGAAGGCCGCCCTGCACGAGGAGACCCGGCCGGCCGCCTTAAGAGAGCCGCCGGAGGAGGCCCCCTAACGGCGCCGCCCCGGGGCTGGCCGCTCGAGGACGGGCACGGCGCCCGCCGCCTGCTCCAGGAACCGCGCGCAGCGGCGGAAGACCGCGGCGGCATCCCGCCCGGCCAGGTGCTCGGTGTAGGCGCGGTACCGGTTCAGCTCCCATTCCCGGGTCCCGGCCGGAACGCCGTCCAGGCCCGGCTCGGCCTGCGGGGTCCAGGCCCAGCCGCCGTCCGCGCCCGCCTGGATGAGCTCCGCCGGATCGGTCGAGCGGCCGATCCGGTTGCGGACGTAGCGCAGCCCGCCGAGGGCTTCCTCGGTGCCGCGCCGCGCCGCCGGGCTCAGCCCGGCCATCGTGTTCTCGTAGTCCCTCGGGTGGTAGCGGACGAGCGTCGCGTCGACCAGCGTGATCCACCACACCGTCTCCCCGGCCGCGGCCGCCGCGCGGGGCAGGTCCCAGGTCCCCGCCTGGCCGAACCGCTCCACGGCCTCGGCCATCGCGGTGACCGACCAGTCGATCGCGGCAGCGGGGGCCGTGGCGGTGCCGCCGTGGTCTTCGTTCCAGGTCATCCGGCAGGCCGCCGAGCAGAACCGGGCGTGCTCCCGCAGCGGACGGAACCGCTTCCCGCACTGCGCGCACTCCCGGCTATCACCCATCAGGCCATGTTATCCCTGGCCGCCAGGTTGCCGTCCACGCAGAACCCGGTTCCCTTCGCCACAGCTACATTGCTCGTTCACCTCTCGTTCATATACACGTCGGATGAGGTTCTCCTTAAATGCGTAGCGTCCGCAGTGCGGGTGCCAAAGCGCCCGTCCGGCACGAAACGGTGACCGGACCTACCGCACCAGGAGAACAGGAGCGAAAGTGTCGCAGAACCAGGCCGGTGTCCTCCCCGACGCCCCGCCGCTGGACGAGGCCGCGACCGGCAGAACCCGCAGGCGCGCGGTGCTGGTCTCGGGGCTGGGGTTCTTCGCCGACGCCTACGACCTGTTCGTCATCGGCATCGTGTCCACCCTCCTCAAGACCGAATGGCACCTCGGCTCCGGGCAGCTCGCCCTGCTCAACGCGGTCATGCTCGGCGCGGCGTTCCTCGGCGCGATCGTCATGGGCCGGATCGCGGACCGGGTCGGCCGGGCCAGGGTGTTCTGGGTCATCGCCGCGGCGATGGCGGTCGCCTCCGTGGGCTCCGCCCTCGCGCCGTCGCTGTCCGTGCTGGTCGGGTTCCGGTTCCTGCTCGGCTTCGGCGTGGGCGGCAACTACCCGGTCAGCGCGGTCCTGATGACGGAGAACTCCCGGCGCTCCGACCGCGGCCGGATGGTCAGCCTGGTCTTCTCCACCCAGGCCCTCGGGCTGATCGTCGGCCCCCTGATCGCCCTGGCCCTGCTGGGCGGCGGCGCCGGCTCCGACCTCACGTGGCGTCTCCTCCTCGGCCTCGGCGCGGTCCCCGCGGTGGCCGTCGTGCTCCTGCGCCGGGCCCTGCCCGAGTCTGCCCGGTTCCAGGCCCACGCGAAAGCCCGGGCCCTGGCCGCGGCCGACGGCGGCGCCCGCGCCGAGCGCGCCGGGGTAAGGGCGCTCCTGACCAGCCGCCGGTTCCTCCTGATGCTGGCCGGCACCGCGGGCTGCTGGTTCCTGCTCGACTACGCGTACTACGGCAACACCATCTCCACCCCGCAGATCGTCGGCCTCATCACTCCGCACGCCTCCAACACCGCGACCATCGCGATCGAGCTGGCCATCTTCGTCGTGGCGGCGCTGCCCGGCTACATCCTGGCGATCACGAAGATGGACCGGATCGGCCACCGCCGCCTCCAGCTCATCGGCTTCGTCATGATGGGCGTCTGCTTCGCCGTCATCGGCCTGTACCCGGGCATGACCGCCGCCGTCATCCCGTTCCTGATCGCCTACGGCATCAGCTACTTCTTCACTGAGTTCGGCCCGAACGTCACGACGTTCGTCCTGCCGGGCGAGGTCTTCCCCGCCTCCGTCCGGGCCACCGGCCACGGCATCGCGGCCGGCACCGGCAAGCTCGGCGCGTTCATCGGCGTCTTCCTGTTCCCCGTCCTGCAGAACGCGTTCGGCCTGCGCGGCACCCTCCTGCTCACCGCGGGCGTCGCCGTCCTCGGCGCCCTGCTCACCCTGGTCCTCCCCGAGCCCGCCGGCCGCAGCCTGGAAGAAGTCTCCGGCGACGACGAGGTCCTCGCCGCCGCCCGGCTGATGGCCCGCCCGGCGGACGCGCCCGTCCCCGGCGCCAACGCCGCCTGACCCGTCACCGCGGCGGCGGCTGGACGGTCAGCGGGCCGTCCAGCCGCCGTCGATGACGATGGTCTGCCCCGTGACGTAGCGGCCGGCCGCGCTGGCCAGCCAGAGGACCGCGCCGGTGAAGTCCTCCGGCGTCCCCTCCCCGGGCAGCGGGGTGTTGCGCTTCAGCCAGGCGGCCGAGCGCTCGTCGTCGTACATGCCGTCGGTGATCTCGCTGCGGAAGAACCCGGGCGCGATCGTGTTCACGCGGATGCCGTGCCGGGCCCACTGCACGGCGAGTTCCCTGGTCAGGCCGGACAGTCCGTGCTTGCTGGCCGCGTAGCTGGCCTGCGGGATCCCGGGAATGCCGACGTTCCCGCTGACCGAGCTGATGTTGATGACGCTCCCCCGCCCGGCCTCCGCCATGTGCGGGAAGGTCTCCTGGGCCAGGCGGAACGGCGCCACCAGGTTGAGCTCGAGGGTGGCCCGGATCGCGTCGGGTTTCTCCCGCTCGGCCGGGTCGCGGCTGACGAAGTGCCCGGCGGCGTTGACCAGCACGGTGGGCGGGCCGAGTCTCGCGGCCACCTCCGGCACGATGGCGGCGATCTGGTCGTCGTCGGTGAGGTCGGCCGGGACCGGGCAGGCCCCGGTGTCCCGGGCCAGCCCGGCCAGCCGGTCGCCGCGGCGGGCGACGACCGCGACCCGCGCTCCCGCCCCGGACAGGGCGCGGGCGGCGGCCGCTCCGAGCCCGGAGGACGCGCCGGTGACGATGGCGACCGTCCCGTCGAGGGCGAAGGAGTCGAGCGCGTCAGACCACAACTGTCCGGGTTCCTTCCGCGTGGCGGGTCAGGTCGATTCCCTTGTTGATCTCGTCCAGGGTGATCCGCGCCGACACCATCGAGCCGAGGTCCAGCTGGCCGGATTCGGCCAGGCCGATGTAGCGGGGAAAGTCGCGCAGGATCTGGGACCCGCCGATCACGGCGCCGCGCAGCCTCTTGCCGGAGAACACCGCCTGGATGGCCGGAAGGGCGAGGGTGTCGGTGACCTTCGGCATCCCGACGAGGGTGACGGTGCCGGAGGTACGGGCCGCGTTGAACGCCTGGACCATGAGTTCCGGGCGGCCGACCGCCTCGAACGTGTAGTCCGCGCCGCGCCCGCGAGTCAGGTCCCTGACCTGCTCCACCGGGTCGCCGGCACCCGGGTCGACGGCGTGGGTGGCGCCCGCCCGGCGGCTGTCGGCGCGGCGGGACGGTTCCGGGTCGACGCCGACGATGATCGCGGCCCCGGCGATGCGGGCACCCTGGATCACCGACTGGCCGACGCCCCCGCAGCCGATCACGGCCACGCTGGAGCCAGGGGCGACCTGGGCCGTGTTGAGGGCGGCGCCGACGCCGGTGGTGACGCCGCAGCCCAGCAGCGCGAGTTCGGTGTCGGCCAGGCTGGTCCGCACGGGGACGACCGAGGCCTCGTCCACCACGGCGGCCTCGGCGAAGGAGCCGACTCCGCACACGGCCCCGGCCATGCCCTGGTCCGGGAGGGCGAAGCGCTTCTTCGCCTTCACGCCGGCGCCCCGCTCGCAGTGGTTGGACATGCCGTTGACGCACCACCAGCAGGCTCCGCAGGCCGGGGTCACGCTGGCCAGGACCCGGTCCCCGGGCCTCACCCGCCGGACGTCGGCGCCGACGGACTCCACGGTTCCGCAGGCCTCGTGGCCCGGGACGATCGGCAGCGGCAGCGCCGAGTCGCCGTCGATGACGTTGAGGTCGGTGTGGCAGATACCGCTGGCGCTGACCCGCACCAGCACGTCGCGGGGGCCGATCTCCGGCACCGGGAGGTCCTCCAGGACGAGCGGCTGGGCCGCCTCATAGGCGACGGCGACTTTCACGTACCCACCTCCGGTCGTCCGGGCTCTTCTAAGAAAGCGATTACTCACTTATCTTAGAGGGTGAGGCCCGCGGGCACCATGCCCCGCGGCCGGCCCGCGCGGACCGACCGCCCACTATGGAGGTGCACGGTGGTGGAGTACCGGCTGATCGACGCCGACGAGCACTACTACGAGCCGGATGACTGCTTCTCCCGGCACATCGAGGCCCGGTACGCCCGGGACACGATCCGGGTCGACCGGGGAGCCGGCGACGGGCTCGGCCGGATTTACCTCGGCGGGAAACGCACGTTCATGAGCGTGATGCCCGGCGACTACGCGTCCGCCCCCGGCGCCCTGCAGGGACTGTTCGTCGGCGGCGTCGGCGACGGGTTCACCCACAAGGAGGTGGTCAGCGTCCGCGACCACCCCGAGTTCGCGGACAAGAAGGCCCGCCTGGCCCGGATGGACGCCCAGGACGTCGAGGCCGCGATCCTGCTGCCCACCCTCGGCGTCGCCGTCGAGTACGACATCCGGGGCGACGCCGGCCTGCTGTACGCGAGCCTGCGGGCCTTCAACCGGTGGCTGGAGGAGGACTGGGGATACGGGGACGACGGCCGCGTGTTCGCGGTGCCGATGCTGTCCCTGGTCGATCTCGACCAGGCGATGGCCGAACTGCGCCGCGTCATCGACGCCGGGGCCCGGCTGGTCCACCTGGCGCCGGGACCGGTGTGGCCCGGATCGAAGTCCCCGGCCGACCCGGTCTTCGACCCGTTCTGGGACACGGTCGCCCAGGCCGGGATCCCGGTGGTGTTCCACGTGTCGAACAGCGGCTACAACCACTTCTACGGACCGCTGTGGTCGGAGAACCCGGACGCGCCCTCGCACCGGCAGTCGCCGCTGCAGTGGGCGCTGTGCAACACCGAGCGCCCCGTCGTCGACACGCTGATCGCCCTGACGCTGCACAACCTGTTCGGCCGCCACCCCGACGTCAAGATCGTCTCGATCGAGAACGGCTCGGACTGGCTGAAGCCGCTGTTCAAGACCGTCGACAAGGCGGCGGCGCTCGGCCGGCGCGGCCCCATGATCGGCGGCCGGCTTCCGGACCGCCCCAGCGAGGCCCTGGCCGGGCACCTGTGGGTGTGCCCCTTCCCGGAGGACGACGTGGACCAGCTGATCGGCGCCATCGGCCCGGATCACGTTCTGTTCGGGTCGGACTGGCCCCACCCGGAGGGCATCCGCGAGCCCTCGGACTACCTGGCCGCCCTCGCCGGCCAGGACGCCCCGGTCACCCGCAAGGTCCTGCGCGCCAACACCGCCCGCCTCCTCGGCCTCCGCGAACCCGGCGACGTTTCAACAAGTCATTGAAAGTAATATGTTGACAATCCGGGGCCGGCGGAGCGACGCTGAGGGCATGACCGATCAGTGGACTCCGCCGGACGCGCCCAGGGCGCGGGCCGAGCGCGAATACGCCGCCCTGTTCCGCGTCCAGGAGCGGCACGCCGGCAGCCCCGCCCGCCGCGACCGCGCCCGGCATCCGGCCATGCTCGGGCCCGCTGAGGCGGTCCGGCTGGTGACCGGACTGGCGGCGGGCAGCCTCATGCCCGACGACGACGAGGACCCCGCCGACGCCGCGGACCTCACCGCCGCCCTGACCCTAATGCCCCAGGTCCGCGCCGAAGCCGACCAGATGGAGGCCTCGCTGCTGGCGATCGCCCGGGGCCGGGGCATGACCTGGCAGGAACTGGCGTTCGGACTGGGCCTGAGCAGCGCGCAGGCGGCCCAGCAGCGCTATGAGCGCCTGAGCCGCAGGACGGAGCCGGACGAGCCCTCGCCGCGCTAGCCGACCGCGGGGACGGGACGCCCGTTCTCCAGGTAGACGAAGCCGGGGTGCTCCAGCACGGCGCCGACCCGTCGGCGGATGCGCTTGCGGAGCAGGCCGAGGGCGGTGACCACCGGGGCCAGCCGGTAGTCGCCGATCTCGTCGGGCTGGAGGCGGATCGCGGCCAGGGCCTCCTCCGAGGCGGTGCCGCAGTCGAACAGGAAGCGGATGCCGCCCGGGCGCTCAGGCCGTCCCGGGCGCCCGGGACGGCGGGGACGGAAGTCCACGCAGGCCAGCCGGCCGCCCCGCACCTCGATGGCGCATTCCTCCCGGGTCTCGCGCTGGCAGGCTTCCCAGGGGGTCTCCCCGTCCGCTTCCATCATGCCCCCGGGCAGGGTCCAGCCC
>WRBL01000154.1 GCA_009784565.1 Streptosporangiales bacterium
CGGAGCCGGAGACGGAGACCGCGGCCAGCTGACGGGTGACACCCGGGCCGCCAGAGCCAGAACCGGAGCCAGAGCCGGAGCCGGAGGCGAGGAGGCCGGTCCAGGGGCGGTCCGAGCGGAGGAGGCTCCAGATTTCCGACGTCTGGGGTTCCTTGGGCTCGAGCCGGTCAAGGTTGGCCGGGTCCATCTGGTTCGGCAGCGTCACGAACGTGACGTTGCCCAGCTGGAGCCCGCGCAGGCTCTGGCCCAGGTGGAGCAGTTTCTGCACCGAGCCCAGGCCGGGGTCGGTGGTCAGGGCGCCGGTGGCGACGTTGGCCAGTTTGTACATGGTCATGGGATCGGTGAGGGTCCCGGCGCTGATGACCTTGCGCAGGAGCGAGGAGACGAACATCTGCTGCATCTCGATCCGCCCGAGGTCCCCGCCGTTTCCGATGCCGTGGCGGTCCCGGACGAAGGCGAGGGCCTCGTTCCCGGTGATGACGTGCAGGCCGGCGGAGATGTTCAGGTGGCTGCGCCAGTCGTGGATCCCGGGACGCGGGACGCAGACCCGCACGCCGCCCAGGACGTTCGTCATCCGGCGGAACCCGTTGAAGTCGAGCCGGATGAAGTGGTCGATCCTGATCCTGGCCATGTTCTGGACCGTGGCGACGGCGCAGGCGGGGCCGCCGAGGTTCATCGCGGAGTCGAACATCGCCTCCCGGTCGCCGGGGACGATGGCGTTGCCGCCGACCCGTTCCCGGCAGGCCGGGCGGCTGACGATGAGGTCGCGGGGGATGGACAGGACGATCGCGTGCGTGTGGTCGGCGTTCAGGTGGATCAGCATCGCGGTGTCGGACAGGTCCGTGCCCGGGTCATGGCCGAACCCGGGTCCCTGTCCGTCCCGGGTCTGCGATCCCAGGGCCAGGATGTTGAGCACGCCGGCTTTCGATGGCGGCGGCGTTTTGCCGAGAATGGCCATCGACTGAGTGGTGATATTGCCGTTCAGCTGGCCGAAGAACACCGACAGGCCCGCGCTGACGAGCATGACCAGCGCGGAGCCGATGGCGGTCCAGATCAGCAGCCAGCGTCGGCGGGCCGTCCGTATCAGCGGTCCGACATCCTTCCGTTCCGGAACCCCGGAGTTTCGAGGCCCCGGGAGACGCGTGATGTTAATCGCGCACTGAGCATGGCATATTACTAGCAGTGATCATCGGGGGCGCTGAGCCACGCCGGCCGTGCAGTGACGGTCGTGAATTAACCGGTTTTCAACCATGTTGACCGCTTGGGCGTCTCAGGTATGGGAATGGCTCCGGATAGTTCGCGATCAAGCGCCGGACAAGGGGCCGGACAGGCGGGATGAACCATGAGCGAGGAATCCGAACCCGAGGGAACCGAGGAACTCGCGATCCGGCGACGAGGACGCCGGCGAATCCTGATCTGGGGATCCGCGGGCCTGGCCGTGCTGGTGGCGGTGGTCGTCATCGCCGCGTTCGGCGTCCTGAGTCACTTCAACACCAACATCCAGCAGGACAACATCACCGGCATGCTCGGGTCCCGGCCGGTCGACAGCCATCCCGAAGCCGAGAACATCCTGGTCCTCGGCTCGGACTCCCGCCAGGGCCTGGGGAAGGCGTTCGGGAGCGGGCTGGTCACCGACCAGTCCGACACGATGATGATCATCCACATCCCGGCGAACCGGCAGTGGGCCGAGGTCATGTCGGTCCCGCGCGACTCGTGGGTGAACATTCCGTCCTGCCAGATGGGCAACCGGCACATGTCCCAGCCGACGCAGGCCAAGATCAACCAGGCCTTCGCGACCGGGAACCTCGACGGCAACCACACCAACCTGGGCGTCGCCTGCACCGTGAAGACGCTGGAGAGCGATACGGGGGTCTATATCGACCACTTCGTCGTGGTCGACTTCACCGGCCTGGAGTCGATGGTCCGCGCGCTCGGCGGGGTTCCCGAGTGCAACTCCAGCCCGATCAACGACCCGCAGTCCGGGCTCCATCTGACCGCGGGCCGTCACATGCTCGACCCCAGGCAGGCACTGGGCTACGTCCGGGCCCGCTACACCCTGGGCGACGGCAGCGACCTGGAACGGATCGGGCGCCAGCAGGCGTTCATGTCCGCGCTGATCGGCCGGGTACGGCAGCGGACGCTCGACCCGGTCGCGATCTACGGGTTCCTCGACGCCACCACCCGGGCGCTGACCATTGACAGCCAGCTCGGCGGCATACGCGGCCTCTACAACCTGGGCGAGAGCCTGCGGAACATCCCGTCGGACAAGATCGCGTTCTTCACCGTGCCCAACTACCCGGACCCGGCCCAGCCCGCGGACGTCCTGTGGAACCAGCCCGAGGACGGCAAGATCTTCTCTTCCTTCCGCAACGACATCCCGGCCAGCACCAGGCTGTTCAAGGCGAATCCGGCCGCCGCGCCGTCGCCCGCGCGGACCGGCAACTCCGTGGCCGAGCGCGGGGACTCCCTGTCCGGGGCCACTCCGGGCCCGTCCGCGAGTTCCACCCCGGATCCGTCGGCGACCCCGTCCAGCATCCCGATCCAGGACCGGACCGCGAACCAGAGCCTCTGCGCGGGATAGGCAGCCCGGCCAGATAGGGTTACCACCGTGGTCAACGCGCGTCGGCTAGCTATTGCCCTCGTGGTGCTCGCGGCTGTCGCGATCGGTATCGTCGGCCCGTCCCGGGCGTCAACGGCGCCGGTCCAGCCGGTCCGGCACGTGGTGGTCGTCGGGTTGTCCGGTCTGCGCTGGTCCCAGGTGACCCCGGGGACCGCCGTGTGGCGCCTGGCCGGCCAGGGCTCGGCGGGCGGGCTGGTCGACTACGCCGAGAACCCCGTGGCCTGCCCGGCGGACGGCTGGCTCACGCTGAATTCCGGCGCCCGCGCCTCGGCGGGCACCCGGTGCGGCCCCCTGCCCCCGGTCGTCCGGGACGGCACCGGAGCCCGGATCCCCGCGATGCCCGCTCTGACCAGCCGTAACGCGGGATACCATCAGAGCCCGGACTGGGGCCTGCTCGGACGCCTGACCCGCTGCGCGACCGCGGTCGGCCCCGGGGCGGCCCTCGCCCTGGCCGCGCCCGGCGGCAGGGTCCGTGACTACGTCCCGTCCCCGGCCCGGATCCCGGCGGGCACCCTGGCGCGCTGCCCCCTGACCGTCATCGACCTGGGCCAACAGCCTTATGCCGAACGGATCGTCTCTCCAGCGACGGACCGGCTCCTCGCTCACGTCGCGGCGGGCCTGCCGCCGGACACCCTGCTCCTGGTCACCGCGCCCGGAGGCACCGGAGGGCGGCCGCCGCACCTGATGACCGTCGTGGTCAGCGGCCCCGGCTACGAGCGGGGGCTGCTGGACGCGAGGTCGACCCGGCAGCCGGGGGTCGTGGCCCTCACCGACCTGACCCCCACGGTGGCGCACTGGCTGGGCGCCGCGGTGCCCGGCTACCTGGCCGGGTCGGTCGTGACGCGCGGCGGCCGGGGCAGCCTGGCCGGCGCTGTCGCGTCCCTGGTCTCGGCCGATGCGGCCGAACAGGTCTGGAGGTCCACCCACGCGTGGTTCTTCGCCGGCTACGCCGCACTGGGCGCCCTCCTGCTCGCCGTCCCGGCCCTCGTGTTCTGGGGCGGGAGCGAGCGGAACCGCCGGCGCCGGGCCGCCTGCTGGCGGGTGGCCGGGACGGTCGCGGCGGCGGTCCCGGCCGGCACGTTCCTGGCGGGCATCGCGCCGTGGGCGGGACTGGAACACCGATCCGTTTGGCTCTACGGATTGTCGGGTGCCTGGACCGCGGTGCTCGCCGGCCTGGCGTTCACGGGCCGGTGGCGGCGGGATCCCCTGGGGCCGGCCGGGGCGATCTGCCTGGTCACGGTCGCGGTGCTCGGGATCGACGTCATGACCGGCTCCCGGTTGCAGCTGGAGACCCCCTTCGGCCTGTCGCTCCTGGAGTCCGGCCGCTACTACGGCCTCGGCAACGACGTCATCGGCGTGTACTGCGTCGCGGTGCTGGTGGCCGCCGCCTGGCTGGGCCAGCGCAGAGGGATCGGCTACGCGGTCGCGGTCGGCGCGTTCGCGGTGGTGACCTCGGGCTGGCCCGGGTTCGGAGCCAAGGTCGGCGGCACCATCGCGCTGGTGCCGTGCCTGGCCCTGCTGCTGCTGGAACTGGCCGGAATCCGGCCGCGCTGGCGGTACGCGGGGCCGGTGGCGGTGTCGGGCCTGGCGCTGGTCGCGGTGTTCGCGCTGGTCACCTACCTGTTCCCGGCGATCGGGGTATCCGACATCGGGGCCTTCGCCGGGGACATCCTGCACGGTCACGGCACGGCGCTGCTGGAGCGCAAGGCCAGTTCCAACCTCGGCAGCCTGTCGGTGACCGGGCTGTCGCCGCTGGTCCCGGCCGGAGTCGCGCTGACCGGGCTGGCCCTGTGGCGCCCGGAATGGTTCCGGCTGCGCCTGCTTCCCCTCGCGTTCGAGGCCGTGGCGCTGGTGCGGGTCACGGCCTGCCTCGTGTGGCTGGTGCTGGTGATCGGCTGGCTGGCCGACGACTCCGGGGTGATCGTCCCGGCCGCGGCGGCGCCGTTCGCGATCCCTCTGGTGATCGCGATGGCCGCGTCCGTCCCCGGGGCCGCGCCCGTAACGGATATCGTTACGGAGTGCAGTACAAGCTCTCGCGTTACACGGTCGGACCCGTACTGAACGGGCTTGCGCTGGGCAAGCCCTGGGTAACCGGGTTGGAGAACATCCCCGAGACCGGGGCGGCGATCCTGGCCTCGAACCACCTGTCGGTGATCGACTCCTTCTACCTGCCGCTGATGATCTCCCGGCCGGTGGTGTTCCCGGCCAAGGCCGAGTACTTCGCGCCGACCAAGCTGGCCGGGAAGGTGTTCGCGGCCTACCTGAAGTCGACCAACCAGCTGAAGATCGACCGAGGCGGTGCCCGTTCGGCCTACGCGACGCTGGACGCGGCGGTGGAGATCCTCCGCCAGGGTGACCTGTTCGGCTTCTACCCGGAGGGGACTCGCTCGCCGGACGGGCGGCTGTACCGGGGGCGCTCGGGGATCGGGTACCTGGCGTTGCAGTCCGGAGCGCCGGTCGTCCCGGTGGCGATGGTCGGGACGCGGCAGATGCTGCCCCCCGGCGCGCGCGTGCCGCGTCCGTCGCGGATCGAGATCCGCATCGGGAAGCCGATGGAATTCGGCGACCTGGCGGACGAGCGGCCCGGCAAGGCCCGCCGGGTGATCGCCGACCGGGTGATGAGCGCCATCGGCGAACTGTCCGGGCAGGAATACGTCCACGAATACGCCTCGGACGTGAAGGCCCGCCTGGCCGCGGCCAAGGCCGAGGCAGAAGCCGAAGCGGCCGGCGGCGCCCGGATCGAACCGGACACCCCCGCCGAGTAGCCCGCGCCCGCGGCCGGCTAAGGCGGCGCTCTTTGCCGCCGGCCGCGAAATCAGCGCCGGTGGGAGCCGGGCTGGGGCGCCCGCTTCCTGGACTGGCGCTGGGGCAGCGGGGTGTTCGCGGCCCGCATCGGGCCGGAGACCCGGCTGGAGCCCTGCGGCGGCATTCCCGGGTACGGCGCGGAACGGTTCTGGTCCGGGTGCCGGGGTATCGGGCCGGTGTCCCGCCCGATCCGCGCGGCCGAGGCCCGGCCCACGGCGTCCGCCGCCGACGCGCGCCTGCCCGGCGACCCCGGGCCCCGCTGCGACGCCGGAGGATCGGGCTGGTCCGCCGGGTCCTCCCGGTACCCCGGGCGGGCGTGTCCCGGGGCCGCGCCGGGAAGCCCGTTGCCCCAGTCCGGGATGTCGTCGTCCAGGCGGCGGCGCCGCAGGCGCATGATCCCGGCGATGACCAGGACCACGACGATGACGGCCCCGCCCGCGATAGCCGCGTCCTCCGGCAGCCGGGTGCCCAGCCTGGGCCCGGGGGTCCCGATGAGCGAGACGATGCTGTCCGCGGAGGTCACCGCGTTCGTCGCGGTGATCGAGCCCGCTCCGGTTCCCGGCTGGTGTCCCGCCACGGGCTCGGCGCTGGATTTCAGGGCCTTCGCGACCTGGGCAGCGGACAGCCGGGGATAGCGGGAGCGGATCAGCGCCGCGATGCCCGATGTCAGGGCGGCCGAGGCATCCGTGCTGGACAGCGTGGTGTACCCGCTGCCCGCCCGGGCCGCCGTGACACCCGCCCCGGGGGCGGTCAGCGACACGTACGAGCCGGTGCTGCTGAACGGCGCGAGATGCCCGTCCTGATCGGTCGCCCCGGCCGAGACGACCCCGGGGTAGGCGGCCGGGTAGCCGGTCTCCGGGGCGGTGCCGGTATCCCCGGCGGGCGCGACCAGGACGACGTCGCGGGCGAGCGCGTGCCGCACCGCCGACTGCTCAGCCGGGCTGCCGCCGGTCATCCCGGCCTTCGCGGCCTTTCCGGAGCCGGCGAGGGTGGCCGGGTCAGCCGGGAGGTCGATGACCCTGGCGCCGTGACTGACCGCGTAGTTGATCCCGTTCGCGATAGCGCCCGGGAGCCGCTCGGCGGTGCTGGCCTTGCCCAGCTGAGGGTCCTGCGGATCGAGGGTCACGCGGACCGGCAGGATCCGGGCCTTCGGCGCGATGCCGGTGATCCCCTGGGAGCCGTCACCGTGCCCGTGGCCGGCGATCAGGCTGGCGATCTCCGTCCCTTCGTCGCCCCGGTACGTCCCGTTGCCAGACCCAGGGAGCCCGGTGAAGTCGGGCCCGGGGGCGACGTTCCCGGTGAGGTCCGGCTGGGTCCCGTCGACTCCCGTGGACAGCACAGCGACGGTGACCCCGGCCCCTTCCTGCGGTCCGGCGCTCCACTCCTGCTGCGCGCTGAGGGAGTCCAGCCACCATTCGCCGGAGAGGCCGGGGGCGGAGCCGCTCGGGCTCGCGGACGCCGACTTGGACGGGCGGGCGCCGGCCTGCCCGGACGGGCGGGCACCGGCCTGCGCGCTGGCAGGCAGGAAGACAACCGACGCGGCGGTGAGGGCCGGTACGAGCGCCCATATGCCACGGGTTAGCCAGAGCGAGTTCCGCACCGTCAACACACTCCAAAGTCGGGCGAAGGGCATTGGGCCGTTAGGTCCGCTTTCATGCTGCCATGTCCGTTCAGGTGGCCGAGCGGTATCCGCAGGTTTGATCAGAATTTCGTAAGGGTTTGAAAACGAAGGCTGACCGGCGTCCCCGGGCGCAGGGGCAGGAGCCCGGCGGCATCGCCCTGGTTGACCGCGATCGCGATCAGCCCGGAGCTGTCGGGGTAGGCGACCAGTTCGCCCGGTGGCACGTCGCCGAACGTGCGGCCGAAGGGGATGACCCGCTCGTCCTGGTCGTTCCGGCTCTGGTCGTTCCAGCCCAGCCGGGCCGGCCCGCCGGGGACCGCCCCGGCGGCCGCCGCGTCGGCGGCGGTGACCGACAGTTGCACGTTGCCGAAGCGGTCCACGGTGAGGACCTCGCCCGAGGCGGTATCGCCCGACACCCGGCTCCCGGGACGGCCCAGCGTCACCAGGCTGGCCGTCGCCAGGTCCCGGCCGGCCTCCCGGAGCGGGACCCCGGCCGCCAGGCTGGCCGCGACGGGCATGAAGATGTCCCGGCCGTGGAACGTGGCCGTCACCGAGTCCCGCCACAGATCCTTGTTCGTGAGGCTCATCGCGGCCACGGCCCCGCCCGCCTCCTCGACCGCCCACGACAGCAGCCCGTTGTCCGGCCCGACGAACACGGAGCCGCTGGCCGTCTCCACCGCGACGCCGCGCCGGGACGTGCCGACCCCCGGGTCGACGACGGCCACGTGCACCGCCCGCGGCAGGTACGGGACGGTCTGCGCGAGAACCGCCGCGCCGCGGCGTATATCGCCGGGCGGCACCAGGTGGGTAATGTCGAGGATGCGGGCGTCTGGGGCGATCTGGAGGGCGACCCCGTGGCAGGCCGCCACGAATCCGTCTTCCAGCCCGTAGTCGGTCAGGAAGGTGAGACAGTGATACGAGGCCACGGACGACGAGGGTAATCGTTCGCGCGCGGCCCCATGGGACGGGAGGCTTGCCGATGCCGGCTTTGACCGAGCGCGATAGACGCGTGCTCGTTTTCGAGCGGCGGACCTGGCGCTCTCCCGGGGCCAAGGAGCAGGCCATCGCCGACACGCTCGGCATGCCGTCCACCCGCTACTACCAGCTGCTGAATGACCTGATCGACAGCCCGGAGGCGCTCAAGTTCGATCCGGTCCTGGTGAAGCGGCTGCGCGCGCAGCGGTCCCGGCGGCAGCGCATGCGCTCGGCCCAGACTGGTAATAGGTAACGGCGTGACTTCCGCATCCCCCTCCGGCCGCGCGGGGCTGGACGCCGTCGCGGCCGACCCGGCGGGCGCGCTGATCGCGTCCGACTTCGACGGGACCCTCTCCGCCATCGTGCCCGAGCCGTCTGACGCCCGGGGCTACCCCGGTGCCGCGGACGCCCTCGCGGCCCTGGCCGCCAAGGCCGGCACCGTGGCCATCATCACCGGCAGGCCCGCGGCCGACGCGGTCGCGTTCGGCGGCTTCGCCGGCGTCAGCGGGCTGATCGTCCTGGGCCACTACGGCGCCGAACGCTGGCAGGACGGCACCGTGACCGCCGCCCCCGTCCCGCCCGGCGTCGCCGTCGTCCGCGACCGGCTGCCCGGAGTGCTGGCCGCCGAAGGGGCAGCCGACGGCGTCCGGATCGAGGACAAGGGCACCGCGCTCGCCGTGCATACGCGGCAGGCCGCCGACCCGGCGGGAGAGTTCGAGAGGCTCCGCGAACCGGTCGGGCGGCTCGCGGAGCAGACCGGGCTGACGGTCGAGCCGGGAAAGTTCGTCCTGGAGATCAGGCCCGCCGGCACGGACAAGGGCGGGACGCTGAAGGCGCTCGTGCGCGAACGCGGTGCCCGGTCCGTGGTCTTCTGCGGAGACGACCTGGGCGACCTGCCCGCCTTCGACGCGATCCGCGGACTGCGCGCCGAAGGCGTCCCCGGGTGCGCGGTCGCCAGCCGCAGCCCGGAGTCCCCTCAGGTCGCCGACGCCGCGGACCTCGTCGTCGAGGGCCCGGCGGGCATCGTGACCTTCCTCCGGGCGCTATGTTCGCGGTTACCGCTGCTCTGGCAACAGGTTCCGCGAACTTAAGCGGTGGCCGCGAGTGTAAAACAAAGCAAACCGGCCTGGCTCCCCCGATGGGGAACCAGGCCGGCCGGCGTAACTCCGCGCGGAGCGGCGAACTTAGGAGACTACGACGACCTGCTCGGCCTGCTGTCCCCGGTCGCTCTGGGTGATCTCGAACTCGACGCGCTGACCCTCGTCGAGGGACCGGTATCCGTCGGCCTGGATCGCCGAGAAGTGGACGAAAACGTCCTTGCCACCGTCCACGGCGATGAAGCCGTAGCCCTTGTCCGGGTTGAACCACTTGACGGTGCCCTGAGCCATTTCAAACAACTCCCTAACTGCTGCTCGGGCTTGCGGGTTCCACCCTTTCGACCGCGGAACCCGTCGATCGCAACCCGCCGAGCCATGCCTCGCACGCTCTCGCGCTCGTACCTGTCTTGCCGGTAACGACCGGAACTGACCTTACCGCGTGCGCGGGCTCCATGACGCCACATGGCGGTCAATCGCGCCGTCCTGCACTGCATTGATCACCGCCGGTATCACTCACTGAGAGAATGCGCGGTCAGTGCCCATGCACGTACTCATTCGCCCTCGTAGCCCGCGGCCTGGAACGCCTCGACGCTGGGCTTGATCGCCTCCGGGACGCGCACCGCGGGCGCGACGGCGTCCAGGGTCTTCAGCCCGTCGCCGGAGTTGATGATCACCGTCTCCTTGTCCGGGTCCAGCTGGCCGGACGCGATCAGCTTGCGCAGCACGCCCAGCGTGACCCCGCCGGCGGTCTCGCCGAACACGCCCTGCGCGCTGGCCAGGAGCCGCATCGAGTCGACGACCTCCTCGTCCGACACGTCCGCGACGACGCCGCCGGTACGGCGCACCACGTCGAGGACGTACGGGCCGTCGGCCGGGTTGCCGATGGCCAGGGACTTCGCGATGGTCGACGGCTTGACCGGGCGCACCGCGTCCCAGCCGTTGGCGAACGCCTCGGACACCGGGGAGCACCCCGTGGCCTGGGCGCCGAACACCTTCCACGGCTTGTCCTCGACCAGGCCCAGCTCGACCAGCTCCTGGAAGCCCTTGTCGATCTTGACCAGCTGGGCGCCCGAGGCGATCGGGACCACGATCTGCTCGGGCAGCCGCCAGCCGAGCTGCTCGGCGATCTCGAACCCGAGGGTCTTGGAGCCCTCCGCGTAATAGGGGCGGACGTTCACGTTCACGAAGGCCCAGTCGTCGTGCTCGCCCGCCAGCTCTGAGGCCAGCCGGTTGACGTCGTCGTAGTTGCCGTCCACCGTGACGAACGTGCCGCCGTAGACCGCCGTGGTCAGGATCTTCTGGCCCTCCAGGTTGGAGGGGACCATGACGACCGAGCGGATCCCGGCCCGGGCCGCCGCGGCCGCCACCGCGTTGGCCAGGTTGCCGGTGGAGGGGCAGGCCAGGACCTTGAAGTTCATCTCCGTGGCGGCGGCCAGGGCCACGGCCACCACCCGGTCCTTGAACGAGTGGGTGGGGTTGCCGCTGTCGTCCTTGATCCACAGCTGCCGCATGCCGAGCTTGCCCGCCAGGCCGTCGGCGTCGATCAGCTTCGTGTAGCCCGGCTGCGTCGTCCGGCGGCTCGCGATATCGGCCGGGACCGGCAGCAGCGGCGCGTAGCGCCAGATGCTGTACGGGCCGGACTCGATCTCTTCCCGGGTGATCCGGGGGAACTTGTAACTGACCTCGAGTGGCCCGAAACACTCCGCGCAGGCGTAGTACGGGCCGAGCGGAGTGGTCCAGCCGCATTCCCGGCAGGACAGGCCGGTCGCGTTGCCCAGCTGGGGCACGCTGGAGTCACTTTGAGTCATCTGGGCGAGGCCTCTCTCTCCCATCTTTCCCTGCGATCACCTTGACCGCGGGCCGGACTTGGCACCTGTCGCGCGCTCGCCTCGCCGTCTGAGGTTGGCGCACGGTGGTTGCCGGGGCTTCGCAGGGCCGATCCCTCCACCCCTCTGGATGAGGTATTCAGTTGTCGGCGCCGTATGGATCGGGCACCGGGCGGCGTGAAAGCCGTATAGACAACACTGTAACTGATGGCCTCATGGCCGCAGCAACCGGTTAGTGGGCGTTTCAACTACTATTGAGGCATATGACTAACGACCCGAGCCGCCTGGTTCTCGTGGCGTCGAACCGCGGGCCCGTCTCGTTCGGCCATGCCGAGGACGGGGCGCTGTCGTCCAGGCGAGGCGGGGGAGGGATGGTCTCGGGCCTGACGTCGGGCCTCGCGGCCATCGCCGCCGACGGAGGCGTGCTGTGGGTCTGCACCGCGCTGAGCGACGCCGACCGGGAGGCCGTCCGGCAGGGAGCCCGGGCCGACGGAGGCCCCGGCGACGCCCCGGTCCGGATGCTGGACATCCCGCCCGCGGTCTTCGACGCCGCCTACAACCGGGTGTCGAACTCGGTGCTCTGGTTCGTCAATCACATGCTGTTCGACACGCCCGGCCAGCCGCGTTTCGATTCCGCGTTCCGGAAGGACTGGGCCGGCTACGAGGCCTACAACGAGGCGTTCGCGGAGGCGCTGGCCGCCGAGTCCGGCAAGGACACCCATGTGCTGGTGCAGGACTACCACCTGGCGCTGGTCCCGCGCATGCTGCGCGACCGGCGGCCGGACGCGCGAATCGCGCACTTCCAGCACACGCCGTGGGCGCCGCCCGAGTACTTCCGGATGCTCCCGGACGACGTCGCGGTGCGGCTGCTGGAGGGAATGCTGGGGGCGGACCACGCCGGGTTCCTCGCCGGCCGCTGGGCGGAGGCGTTCCTGGACTGCTGCGAGGCGGTGCTCGGCGCGCGGGTGGCCCGGCGGGAGGACGCCGCCGGGCCGGTTCCGGGGCCGGACGGGTACGTCGCCGGGAGGGTCACGCACCGCGGGCACGTGACCGAGGTGGCCGTGCACCCGCTCGGCGTCGACGTCGCGGGGCTGCGGTCGCGGGCCGCCCAGGACGACGTCCAGGCCCACGTGCGGACGCTGCGCGAGCAGGCGCGGGACCGGCAGCTGATCGTCCGGGTCGACCGGACCGAGCTGTCCAAGAACATTCTGCGCGGCCTGGCCGCCTACGCCGAACTGCTCGCGACCCGGCCGGAATGGCGCGGCCGGGTCACCCACCTGGCCTTCGCGTACCCGTCCCGGTCCGGCCTGGCTTCCTACCGCGCCTACACCGAGCAGGTGACGAAGCTGGCGCGCGAGGTGAACGAGGAGTTCGGCACCGACGACTGGGACCCGGTCGTGCTGGAGGTCAAGGACGACTACGCCCGGTCGCTGGCGGCCTGCACCGTCGCCGACGTGCTGCTGATCAACCCGATCCGGGACGGAATGAACCTGGTCGCCGAGGAAGGGCCGATCCTCTCGGCCAGCGGCTGCGCGCTGGTGCTGTCGCGGGAGGCGGGCGCCGCCTCGCTGTTCGGCGAGCACGCGCTGACGGTCAACCCCTACGACGTGAGCGAGACCGCGGAGGCGCTGCACGCCGGACTGTCCATGCCCGCGGGCGAGCGCCGCCGCCGGTCGGACGCGATCACCAGGGCCGCCTCGGCCCGGGAACCGCGGCGGTGGCTGGCCGAGCAGGTAGACGCCCTGCGCTGACCGCCGACGCGGCCGAAACGGCCAGCTCGGAGCAGAATTCCGTCCACCAGGGCGGGTAGTCCGTGCGTGGGCCGTCTGGCCCCGGGCGGCCCGCCCGGGGCTGTGGCCTGCCGCTCTCCGCCGCCGGGAGGGGTGATGTTTGCACTCCCACAGGGAGAGTGCTAAAAATGGCGTTGGCACTCTCCTGGCGAGAGTGCCAGCCATAACGGCGGGATCGGGCGATGAGGCATTGCCCGGGAGCAGGAAAGGCCTGCTGCCAGGCGTGTCGTCCGTCGCGGGCGTCGGCCGGTCTCACTCGTTCGCACGAAGGACTGGTATTCAATGGCAGCGAAGCTGATCGCGTTTGACGAGGACGCCCGGCGCGGCCTCGAGCGCGGCATGAACCAGCTTGCCGACGCCGTGAAGGTAACTCTCGGCCCCAAGGGCCGCAACGTGGTTCTCGAGAAGAAGTGGGGCGCCCCCACGATCACCAACGATGGTGTGTCCATCGCCAAGGAGATCGAGCTCGAGGACCCGTGGGAGAAGATCGGTGCCGAGCTGGTCAAGGAAGTAGCGAAGAAGACCGACGACGTCGCCGGTGACGGCACGACGACGGCCACCGTGCTTGCCCAGGCGCTGGTGCGCGAGGGCCTGCGCAACGTCGCCGCCGGTGCCAACCCGATGGCGCTCAAGCGCGGCATCGAGGCGGCCGTCGAGCGGGTGAGCGAAGAGCTTTCCAAGCTCGCCAAGGACGTGGAGACGAAGGAGCAGATCGCCTCCACCGCCTCCATCTCGGCCGGCGACCCGGCCATCGGCGAGATGATCGCCGAGGCCATGGACAAGGTCGGCAAGGAAGGCGTCATCACCGTCGAGGAGAGCCAGACCTTCGGGCTCGAGCTTGAGCTCACCGAGGGCATGCGCTTCGACAAGGGATACATCGCGCCCTACTTCGTCACCGACCCGGATCGTCTCGAGGCCGTCCTGGACGACCCGTACATCCTCGTGGTGAACAGCAAGGTCTCCGCCAACAAGGACCTGCTGCCGCTGCTGGACAAGGTCGTGCAGGCGGGCAAGCCGCTGCTGCTCATCGCGGAGGACGTCGAGGGCGAGGCCCTGGCGACCCTGGTGGTCAACAAGATGCGCGGCCTGTTCAAGTCCGTCGCGGTGAAGGCCCCCGGCTTCGGTGACCGCCGCAAGGCCATGCTCGGCGACATCGCGATCCTGACCGGCGGTCAGGTCATCAGCGAGGAAGTCGGCCTCAAGCTGGAGGCGGTCGACCTCGACGTGCTCGGCCGGGCGCGCAAGGTCGTCGTCACCAAGGACGAGACCACGATCGTCGACGGTTCCGGCGACGCCGACCAGATCGCGGGCCGGGTCAACCAGATCCGTACCGAGATCGACAACACCGACTCCGACTACGACCGCGAGAAGCTGCAGGAGCGGCTGGCCAAGCTGGCCGGCGGCGTGGCCGTCATCAAGGCGGGCGCGGCGACCGAGGTCGAGCTCAAGGAGCGCAAGCACCGCATCGAGGACGCGGTGCGCAACGCCAAGGCCGCGGTCGAGGAGGGTGTCGTCGCCGGCGGTGGCGTCGCCCTGCTCCAGGCCAGCGTCAACGCGTTCGCCAAGATCGAGCTGGACGCCGACGAGGCCACCGGCGCCGCGATCGTCAAGCGGGCCGTCGAGGAGCCGCTGAAGCAGATCGCCGTCAACGCCGGCCTTGAGGGCGGCGTCGTCGTGGAGAAGGTCAAGAACCTTCCCGCGGGCGAGGGCCTCAACGCCGCGACCGGCGAGTACACCGACCTGTTCAAGGACGGCGTTCTCGACCCGGCGAAGGTGACGCGCTCGGCGCTGCAGAACGCGGCGTCCATCGCGGCCCTGTTCCTCACGACCGAGGCGGTCATCGCGGAGAAGCCGGAGAAGGCTCCGGCCATGCCGGCCGACCCGACCGGTGGCGCGGGCATGGACTTCTAAGTCCGAGCCAGCAGAACCGAGCCGGGCCCCGGGGAGTGATCCCCGGGGCCCGGCTTTCTTGCGTTCCCCGCCGGTCAATCGCGCCTTCCTGCTCGTGGCTGCCGCGCTGTCGGAGTCCCTGGAGCGGCTGAAGGAAGTGCACTACGAGGCAGTCCGGCACGAGGAGCGCCCGGAGGCGAGCGAGACAGTGCTGTGACAGAATGTTTTCGTGAGTATGCGCTGGGTAAGACGCTCTTGCGATCTTAAAGACTGGGTCCCTGAACCCCTCGTGAAAGACTCACGGCCTCGCACGCGATCCCGTCCCAGCA
>WRBL01000155.1 GCA_009784565.1 Streptosporangiales bacterium
GGGTCGTAGGACTGCTTCCGCGCCCGCTTGGCTGCCCTCTGCTTCTCCATGTAATCCGGGGCACTGCAATACCCGCCGTGGCCGGCTCCACGAGCACAGGGGACCTTCCTCCGGGGCATCCACTTCCCGCACAGATTCTTACGGTCGGTACCCTCATCGCTAACTGGCATGGTGCTTGCCCACCTTCGTCAGCCAGAGCCCGCAGGGTGTTGGAGCACCTTGCGGGCTCAGTTTCTCAGCACTTCCCGATCACCAGTTCGATAATACTTGAAAGGGAATGAGTATTCGAGCGAATCCGTGATCGTGGTTGCGAAATACCAAAACCCGCCGCCCCTAAGAGGGTACGGCGGGCTTCTGAGCTGGAGCCCCCTATCGGAATCGAACCGATCGCCTCATCCTTACCATGGATGCGCTCTAACCGAGTGAGCTAAGGGGGCCTGCCTTTGTAACCAACTCTCGTCGATCAGCAGCGATATTGAGCATAGCGCACTCGGGAGAGTGCTGGGGACGTGAGGCCCGATCCCGCGACCCCGGGTCCCGGGATCGGGCTTCTCGACCGACACCACCGGGTCAGTGGTCGAAGCTCGGCAGGGCCTCGGTGGTGTCGTAATTCGTGCCCCAGGACCACTGGGTGGCGCTGGAACCGGGCACGACGTGCTTCTGGCCGGTGGGGTCCGCGATCCAGTACCGGACGTGGCTCTTGGCGGAGTCGGGCAGGGAACCGATCGCCGACTTCACCGCCGACCACTCCGACAGCATCGTGTAGACGATGGCGATGGAGCCCGGCTCCTTGTTCTCCCGGGCCTGGACCCAGCTGGCGGCGGTCGACGGGCTGGCGTCGCCCGGCTCGACGTCGAGGACGTTACTGCCCGGGTTGCTGCCCTTGCAGTCGATCCACAGCACCTTGTTCCGGCCGGAGACCGAGCCCCAGGACGCCTGGAAGCTGCCGTTGGCGTACACGGCGACCTGCGAGTGGCCGGACGGGATGTCGCCCGGGTGCGTCGAGTCGTACAGGGTGTACGGCTTGCTCGGCGGGGTCGAGGGATGGCTCGGAGCGGCCGGCTTGGCCGTCGGGGCCTTGCTCGGCGCGAGAGCCTTCCGGGCCGCGGGCGCCGGCTTCCCCGCCGCCACGTGGTGCTTCGGGGGCGCCGGCAGGAGGCCTCCGACGAACCCGTGGGTCTTGACGGGGGCGGGCGGGGTGACCTTCGGGGCGCCCGCGTGGTCCTGCCTCTGGTCGGCGTCGACCTTGACGGGCCCGTGCGCGGCCGGGGAGGCCGAGACGACCGGGGCGGCGTGGGTGCCCGCGACCTGGTCCGCTGACCGGGAAGAGCCGGCCACGGTGCCGAAGATGTTCTTGCCGGCCTCGGCCTTGGTCGAGTTACTGGCGTGCCCGGCCCGCGCCATGCTGTTGAGCGACGCGGTCCACGGCTGCGCGCCGGCGGCGGTGCTGGCAGCGCCGACACCCGCCGCGGCAGCGACGGTAAGCGCCACCGACGCACCGGTGCGGGCACGGGAAGTTTTCAGGTACTCGGACAGTGCGGAGTTAAGACGGGGGAACAAGAGGTAACCCTTGATGTCATGCGCTGGGGGCGCTCGGGCGGCTCACCCGGTTCACTGCCGGCCGGTACGACGACCTGAGCGACGGCAGAGGCGTGGACGTGTCGCGGGTCAAGGCGACGGTGTTGCTGGGGAGCAACCATCACACGCTTGGGGTGATCATCACTTGCTGTGACTGTAACAAAGGAGGAGTGTGCCGGTATGCCGGATTTACTCAAGACAAACTATGACTTGGATCACAATTTACCTGACGGTCAGTGATCACAGGGGTTTCAGCCACTCAGGTACCCCAACCGGCAGTTCCCCGGAAACCTTCCCGAAACGGACGACGGAGGGGAACCGGAGCGGCACCGGAGTGCGTCACATCTTCACGGCCTCCGGGCCCAGGGACCGGAAGCACCCGGGCGAACAGCGATCAAGCAGACGACTCCTGAATAGTCATGATGTTGGCGCCGGACGACGGGTCTGGTGTCTAATAGTGGGCGCCGTTACGGGACGCGGTTACGCGTCCGATACCGGCAGGGCAACTGAAGACTTGGTTCGCAGTAGCAACGAACAGGCAGGCAGGGCTCATGCGTTTCGCGCACGTACGACCAGCCGTAAGTCTCGCGGCGGGCGGCTTCCTCGTCGTATCCGCGTCCAGCTTCGGTGTAGTCACGGCGGTCACGTCGGCCAGTCCCGCCGGGCAGACGGGTCAGGCGGCGCCAGCGCAGGTCATCCGGGCCAACACCACCGCCGCAAGCGGCGGCTCCAAGGAGAGCTGCGGGACGGCGTCGTCGCCTTCTCCGAGCCCGACTCCCACTGGGAAAAAGACCAGCCCTCCGCCTAGCAGCCCCCCGGCGTCTCCCTCCACTACCCCGACCCCGTCGAAGACGAGCACGGCGACACAGTCCCCTACGGGGGGCGCAACGACGCCGGCGGCCGCCTCGCCTACAAACACCACTCCCGCCGCCACTCCCGATACTGCCGCTACCCCCACCCCGACCCCCACGCCGTCCACTACCGCAGCCACTGCGGACACCGTCATCCGGGACGGCGGCAGCACACCCGTCGCGGCCACCCTGCTCGGCCTCACCCAGGCCGATGCCAGTAGCTCCCAGGGGACGCTTTGCGTGAAGGTCCAGGCCGATGAGGCCAGCGTCGCCCGCGGGCACTCCGCCCAGTGGAAAGTAAGCGTGTCGGCCGAGAACGGAAGCGTCAGCAACGTCAAGCTGAGCCTCGCCACCTCGCCGTCGAGCCAGAAGCCCAAGTTCACCACGAACGGGACCACAACCTATTCCGCGGGCACGGTCAAGCCAGGTTCCACGAAGACATTGCAGGCCCAGGTACACATCGCGGCGTCGGCCACGTCCGTCCGGTCGGTCAAGCTGACTGTCGCCAGCACCGGCACGCGCCTTAACCCTGGCCCGAAGACGGCGGTGCCGATCAACGTCACGGCGCCGAAGGCCAAGGGCACGGCCAGCGCCAGTCCGAGCGCCTCGGCCGGAGCCGGGGCCGGCGGCGCGGGCCGCGCGACGCCGGGCTCCGGAGTTCTCACCCCGGCCGGGGTGCGCTCCACGCTCGGCGTGGGCGGGCTCCCGTTCGTGAGCGCGGCCGGAGCCAAGCCGGGCCTCCAGCCGTCGCTGAGCCCCGGAGGGAACGCGTCGTCGCTGTTCCCCACGCTGAACCCGTCCGGGCGTCCCGGGTCGGGCGGCACCTCCCGGATCCGCCCGCTCGCCGACTCGCTTCCCGGGGACGCGTCGCTGATGGGCGCTCAGTACGCGGGCCTGGTCGCCCTGGCCCTGGCGTTCATCCTGTCCGTCACGCGGCTGTCCATCCGCCGTCGCCAGAGCGCCGCTCGTTCCTCGGCCGGCCCGAACTCCTGACCCGCACGGCACAACGACGGAAGCCCGGGAAAAGGGTCCCGGGCTTCCGTCGTTCGGTCTGGTGGAGGTTCCGTCCTACTTGGACGCTTGCTCCAGCTTCGGCCGAGCCTGGTTCATGGTGGTCCCCAGCTGGGCCGGCTTCATGGTCGGGGACACGAACTCGCCGAACGTGTCGTTGTCGAACCACACGCACATCGCGACGCTTTCGCCGCTGACCGTGGCGGTGCCGCAGGCCTCGTCACCGTCCATGCCGGGTTTGACGAATTTCGCGCCTGGAGACGTCTTCCGGAAGTTGTCCACTTCCGCCACCGGGTCCGCGTTGGCCAGTTTCCCGCCGACGAAGATGTAGGTCTCCGGGTCGCTGCCGATCGCGCTGCTGCCCTGCTGGTACACCGAGGCGACGGGGTCGGAGATCTTGCCGGCCCCCTTGGCCATCACGCTGGACTTGAGCTGGTCGACCTTCATCTGCTTCCCGAGGCTGGGCTGCTGCGTGAAGTCGCCGATCTTCTCCGGCGTGGCGACCGTGTGCTGCGGGCCGCTGGGACCGGAGAAGACGAACTTCATCATGACGCCGCCGATGGCTCCGGCCGCGACGACGGCGATGGCGCCGAGGGCGATCCATTCCCGCTTGTCCCGGCTGTGGCCGCGGCGCTTGCCGTGCATCTTTCGCTGCGCACCGGTGCCCGCGGCGGCCGGCATCGGGCCGCTCTCGGGAATCGCGAAGGGCTGGCTCTCGGGGGCCGCCTGGAACGCGCCGGACGCTTCCGCGCCGAAGTCATCGGCGTACCGGTCGAAGGAGGTCTCGTCGGCCCAGTTCATGGGCTGCTCGTCGGCCGGGACGACTAGGCCGCCGGTGTTCGCCGCCCGGAACTCGGGGGCGCCGCCGGAGGCGAACTCGTCCAGGGCGGGCATTCCGTCCGCGCTGGTCGGCGGCGCGAAACGGTCGCCGTAGGAGAAGTCGTCGACCGCCGGCATGTCGAACCGGGTGTCGTTCTTGCGGTCCCCGGCCAGGTCCATGCTGGTCTGGTTCGCCGTGTCGAAACCGCCGCTGCCGAAACCGCTGGAACCCGGCGAGGATACTTCCTCGCGGCCGGGCCAGAAGTGGTCGACCTGGAAGGCGTCCGCGTTGTCATCGACCGCGGGCATGTCGAACCGCGTGTCGTTGTGACGCGGGGTGTCCTCGACGGCCGGCATGTCGAAGCGGGTGTCGTTGTGACGCGGGGCGTCGTCGACGGCCGGCATGTCGAAGCGGGTGTCCGTGCCGGGAGTCCCGGAGCCGCCGAACGCGTCGAAGTGGTCACCGGTGTCGAACTGCCCGCCGCCGAACTGGCCAGCGTCGAACTGACCGGTGCCGAACTGCTCTCCGGCGAACTGGTCGACGCCGCCGCCGAAGCGGGAGTCATAGCGGGGGTCGTCGTACGACAGCCGACCGTAACCGGGCTGGTCATAGCCGGGCTGGTCGTAGCCGCCGCCCTGGAATTCGTTCATGACGGGTGCCGCGTGCAGGCCATGGGAGGAGAAGCCCGGCGCGCCGTAGCCGTCCTGGCTGCCGAAGTCCTGGCTGCCGAACCCGTCGGCGCTGAACGCCTGCTGGGGGTGCGCGGTCTGCCCGTAGGCGTCCATCTGCGGGGAACCGGCGGGCTCGTCGTCGTACCGGAGCGGCTGGCTGTAGTCCCACGGCTGGTGGTAGACGTCGGCCGACTGCCCGGCCTGCTCCCCCACCGGAGCGCCGTGCGTCGGGTACGCCAGGTCGGAGCCGGCGTACGGTCCGGAAGCGTCTACGAATCCGTGGCTGGGGATACCCGTGTCCTGCGCGGACGGCGCGTCGTACCCGGGGCTGCCGTACCCGGTGTCTCCGTAGCCGTAAGCGTCAGGGGCGGCGTAGTTACCGGCCTGGGCGTGTCGCCCATGGCCGCCGAACTCGCTGTACGGGTACCCGCCGCCCTCCCCGGCGGCGGGGACGTACGGCTGCGCAGAGTACGGGTCTACTCCGTACTGCTGCTGGTAACGGTAGTCGCCGTCATCCCTCCCAAGGGCGGGATACCCGTCGGGCCAGGAATCGACGGGGCCGTAGTTCGCCTGCTGATGACTGGCGACTGGACCCGGCTCCTCCTGCGTATGCGGCCATCCGCTCCTCATGTGGCGGTCACCTCGATGTACTGGGGGTACCTAGCGATTTCGCAAGGTCACAACATCATCTCGACAAATATTCGTCTTCGCTACCAGAACGACCATTTAGGCTCGGCGTGTCACTCAAAAAACCGGGTATATCCCACTAAAGACGGACATATCATCCTGGTAAGGTCCCTCACACTGGAACCCAAGGTAGTGCGTGCCGCCGCCTGGCGCACCGGAAGCAACCCAACCCGCGCCTGCTTTGTTCCGCCGGATCGGCGCTGTACTCTCCGTACCATGCGCTATCTCGTGCGTGAACGCATGTTCTCCATCGGAACCGACTTCTGGATCGAGGACGAGTACGGGAACCGGCCGTTCTTCGTGGACGGGAAGGCCCTGAGCCTGCGCGAGGCGTGCGAACTCAGGGACGCCGGCGGCAACCTGCTGACCCGCATGCACAAGCGCCTGATGTCGATGCGGGACACGATGGCGATCGAGGACCCGAGCGGTCACGTGATCGCCAAGGTCAAGCCCGCCTTCTTCTCGCCGATCCGCCATCGCTACGAAGTCGACCTGTCCGACGGGCAGCGCCTGGAGGCCCTGGGCAGCTTCACCGACAAGGACTGGCAGCTGATCAGCCCCGATCACCAGGTCGTCGGCCAGGTGTCCCGGCACTGGTTCCGCATCCGCGACACCTACGGGGTGGAGGTCGCGCCGGGCGTCAGCGACCCCCTGATCATCTCGATCGCGGTCTGCATCGACCACATCCACACCGACGAGGCCCGCGAACGCCGCGACCGCTAACCCGATGTCGCGGCGCCGCAGCCCCGCCAGGCCCGCCGCCGCGAGCAGGACCGCGATGAGGGAGAGCAGCAAGAGCGGCTCTGCGGTCACCGAACCTCCCGGAAGGTGCGGGGCGTGGGTGAACGGCGAAATGTCCATGATCCAGTGTGAAAGCCGGAAGACCTGCCCGAAGAGCGACAGGAAGAGCGTGGCCCCGAACGCGGTCCAGCCCACGGCGACGGCTGCGCGCGGGAACAGGCCGAACGCCGCCACGGCGACGGCCGCGATCACCAGTACCGACGGAAGCTGTCCCAGGCCTGCGACTGCCAGCCGGCCCACCTCACTGCTCACCGGCACGCCGGAACCCGAAAGGGCGTAGCCCAGGCCGGCCGTGACTCCGCCGACCACCAGGAGGAGCGCGGAGCCAACAAGCGCGATGACCAGGTGCGACAGCCCCCAGCGCAGCCGGCCGGCCGTGCCGGCCAGCACCGGCTCGGCGAGCGTCCCGGTCTCCTCCGAGCGCAGGCGGAGCACGGCCGAGACCGCGTACGCCGCGGCGAATACCCCGCCGATCATCATCAGAGCCGCCAGGTAGGCGTCCACGAGCTCGGACTGGCCGCCGAGCTGAGTGAACTCCTTCTTCATCGCCGCGGAGCCTCCGAGCACAGAGGAGACACTGCTGCCGATCGAGCCGGACGGGCCGAAGACGAACGCGAACCCGACCGCCCACCAGAACAGGGTGGTCCGCTGCAACCGCCAGGCCAGCGAGAACGGGCCCCGCAGCGCCGCGGAGGCGGAGGAACGGCCGGGCCGCTCTGATAGCAGGCCCGCCCCGAGATCACGACGCGCCGCCAGCGCGAAGGCGGCCCAGGTGCCGACGGCGAACAGCGCGAGCGGAAGCAGCAGCACCCACCAGCGCTCCCCGGCGAAGGCCCGTACCTCCTCGGTCCAGCCGAGCGGGCCCAGCCAGGTGAGCCACGCGGTCCCGCCTCCGGATGCGTCGCCGACCGAACGCAGCAGGAACGACAGGCCGAGCCCGGCGAACCCGAGGCCGCGGGCGGCCCGCGAGCCGGAGGTCAGCTGAGCGGCCACTCCGGTGATACCGGTAAACGCCAGCCCGCAGGCCCCGATGGCCAGTGCGAAGGCGGCCGACCCGGCAACAGGCAGCCCTACCAGGGGAAGAACAGCGCACAGCAGCACCGCGGCCACGATGTTCGCTCCGGCCGCCATCAGCATGGCGGCGGCCAGCGGCGCCTGACGCCCGACCCGGGCGGAGCCAACGAGTTCCTGGCGCCCGGACTCCTCGTTGGCCCGGGTGTGCCGCACGACGGTAAAGATCGACATGAGTCCCGCGAAGAGCGAGGCCCACACCCCGTAATGCCAGACGGCCAGCGCACCCACCGAGGTGCCGTTGAGCTGTCCGTACAGGAACATGAACGCCGGGTTGCCCCGGCCGGAGGCCGCCAGCGCCTCCCGCGCGGCTGCCGTTTTGTAGAAGGCCTTCATCTCGAACGCGTTCGCGACGGTACCGATGAAGATCAGGTAAACCCAGATCGGCAGCAGCAGCTTGTCCCGGCGGTAGGCGAGCTTCGCCAGTTCCCGTGTGCCGGTAAGGGCTTCCGCCAGCGGGTGCCGGGCGGCCGGCGGCCGCACGGGCCGCTCCTGGGCGGATACGGCGGTCATGCCTGGCTCTCCACCTCGTAGTGCTTGAGGAAGAGCTCTTCCAGAGTCGGCGGGCGGCAGGTCAGGGAGCGCACCCCGGCCGAGGACAGGCACCGCAGGACCTCGTTCAGGGCGGCGTTGTCCACCTCGCACCGCAGCGTGCCGTCGGCCGACTCGACCGAGTGCACGCCGTCCAGCCCGTCCAGGGTGACCGGTGCCGCCAGTTCCGCCTCCACCGTGGACCGGCTGAGGTGGCGCATCTCAGCGAGCGTTCCCGTCTCGACCGCGCGGCCGGCCCTGATGATCGTGACCCGGTCGGCCAGAGCCTCGGCCTCGGACAGGATGTGGCTGGAGAGCAGCACCGTCCGCCCGCGCTCCTTCTCCTCCGCGACGCAGGAGCGGAACGTCTCCTCCATCAGCGGGTCGAGCCCGGAAGTCGGCTCGTCGAGGATAAGCAGTTCGGCGTCGCTGGAGAGCGCGGCTACCAGGGCGACCTTCTGCCGGTTCCCTTTGGAGTACGCGCGGGCCTTCTTCGACGGGTCGAACTGGAACCGCTCGATGAGCTCGGCCCGCCGCTTCCCGTCATGGCCGTTGCCCCGGAGCCGGCCGAGCAGGTCGATGATCTCCCCGCCGGTGAGCCCGGGCCACAGGGTCACGTCGCCCGGCACGTAGGTGAGCCGGCCGTGCAGCGTCGTCGCGTCCTTCCACGGCTCCCCGCCCAGCAGAGTGGCCGTGCCGCCGTCAGACCGGAGCAGGCCGAGCAGGATCCGGATGGTGGTGGACTTGCCGGAGCCGTTCGGGCCGAGGAAGGCATGCACCTCGCCGGTGCGGACAGTGAGGTCGAGCCCGTCCAGGGCCCTGGTCGGCCCGAAGCTCTTGCACAGCCCGGCGACCTCGATAGCGTTCCCCATGCGCGCTACATTACAGCAAATTCACAAAATTGTGAAAATACTGAAGACTGATATTCTGACTCTATGGCAGAGAGGGACACGGGAGAGCTTTCCGACTTCACCGAGAGATTCTCCGCCGTCCTGACCTCGGCGGGCTTCCCTCCGATGCCGGCCCGCGTGTTCGCGGCGCTGGTGGTCAGCGAGGAAGGCCGGCTCACCTCGGCCGAACTGGCCGAGCGCCTCCAGATCAGTCCCGCCGCCGTCTCCGGGGCGGTGCGCTACCTCAGCGGCCTGGATCTCCTGCGCCGCGAACGGGTCCCCGGTTCCCGCCGCGAGGTCTACCGGCTTCCGGACGACATCTGGCAGCGCGTCATGCGAAGCCAGACCCAGGTCCTGCACCACTGGGCAACCCTCCTGAAGGAAGGCGTCGGCCTCGTCGGCCCCGATACCCCGGCGGGCCGGCGGATGAGCAGCCACGCCGGCTTCTTCGCCTTCCTCTCCGAGGAAATCCCCGCCGTCTACGCCCGCTGGGAATGCCGCTCTCCCGAAAGCCCGCCGGTCCAGTTACCCCGGCGGCGAGCGTGCCCGAGGGCACTACGGCGGGCGCGGGGCGCGGCTAGCGGCCGAGAGCCAGTACCGCGGCCCGGGCGCCGTCCGAGGCGAGGCGGGCGAGATGGTCGGTCAGCAGCGCCCGGAACTCCGGCGACTCCGACAGCGGCCCGAACACGTCCCGGATTCCCAGCAGCGCGTCGACCACGGCGGGGGCGTCATCGGCCCCGGCCAGCCGCGAGGCGAACACGCCGGCCAGCGGGTCGTTCACCGCGAACGGGGCCCCGGTCTCGGACCGCTGGGTCCACACATGCCGCATCCACCCGGCCACCGCCAGCGCGGCCCACGACGGCGGCTGCCCCGCGGCCAGCCGGTCGGTCACCGTGCCGAGCAGCCGCTGCGGCAGCTTCTGGCTGCCGTCCATCGAGACCTGGCGGGTGGTGTGCTTCAGCGCGGCGTTCCGGAACCGCCGCAGTACCGAGCCGGCGTACTCCTCCGTCTCCATCCCGGGCGGCGCGTCGACGGTCAGCGCCGCGTCCCGGACCATCAGGGAGTGCGCGAACGACGCGAACGCGTCATCTTCGCAGGCGGAGGCGATGTACTCGTGCCCGGCCAGTCCGCCCAGGTAGGCCAGGGCCGAGTGGGCTCCGTTGAGGAGGCGCAGCTTGACCTTCTCATAGGGCGCCACCGACGACACGATCTGCGCGCCGGCCTTCTCCCACGCGGGCCGGGGTGCCGCGAAGCTGTCCTCGATGACCCACTGGGTAAACGGCTCGGCCACGACGGTGCCCTGGTCGGCCAGGCCGATGAGCGAGGCCGCCTCGGCCCGGTCGGTGCCGGTGGCGGCGGGCACGATCCGGTCCACCATGGTGGCGGGGAACGCCACGCTGGCGTCAATCCATTCGGTCAGCGCGGGGTCATAGGCCGCCGCGTACGCGTGGACCAGGCCGCGAACCGTCGGGCCGTTGTCGGGCAGATTGTCGCAGCAGACCACGTTAACCGGGCCGGCTCCGGAGGCGGCCCGGGCGGCCAGCCCGGCCACGAGCTGCCCGATCACCGTGCGGGCCGGCCGGTTGCCCAGGTCGGCGGCGATCTCCGGGTCGTCCAGGCGCAGTCGCCGGGTGGCGGGATCGTGCCGGTACCCCTTCTCGGAGACGGTCAGCGTTACCACGCTGACGGCAGGGTCGGCGATCCGCGCGGCGACGGCCAGCGGATCGTCCCCGGCGAACAGCACCTCCCTCACCGCGCCCATCACGCGCGGCCGGGCCTCGGTCCCTTCGCGGACGAGCAGCGTGTACAACCCGTCCTGCGGACCCAGCTGGTCCACCACGGCGGTGCTGCGCTGGGTAATTCCGCAGATCCCCCAGTCGCCGCACTCCTCGGTGTAATACGCCTGGTGGGCCCGGTGGAACGCGCCGATCCCCAGGTGCACGATACCGACGCGCCGGTCCCCGGGGGCGACGGCGGGCCGGTACCCGGCGGGTACCGATCCCAGGCTCGCGAGATCAAGACGACTCTGCATGGCTTCCTGCCTAGGGGGTCGGGATTATCGGGAGAGGAGGGGTCAGAACACCGTGCCGAGCTGCCATGGGGTGAACTCTTCCTCTCCGAAGCCGAGGCGTTCGCTGGCCGTCCGTTCCCCGGAGGCGGTGGCGACGATCAGGTCGAAGACGCGTCGGCCCATCTCCTCGACGCTCGCGGCGCCGTCGGCGATCTCGCCGCAGTTGACGTCCATGTCCTCGGTCATATGCCGGTAGGTCTCGGAGTTGGAGCACAGCTTCAGGCTGGGAGCCGGCTTGCCGCCGAACACCGATCCCCGGCCGGTGGTGAAGCAGACGACCTGGGCGCCGCCGGCCACGATGCCGGTGACGGACACCGGGTCGTAGCCGGGGGTGTCCATGAACACGAACCCGTTCTCGGTGACCGGTTCGGCGTACTTGTAGACGGCTCGCAGCGGGGTCGTGCCGCCCTTGGCCACGGCGCCCAGGGATTTCTCGGCGATCGTGGTGATGCCGCCGGCCTTGTTGCCCGGCGACGGGTTGGCGTCGAGCGTCCCGCCCCCGGCCGACGCGTACCGTTCCCACCAGCTGATGCGCTCGCGGATGGCGTCGCCGACGGCGGGGGTGACGGCCCGGTTGATGAGGAGGTGCTCGGCCCCGTAGATCTCGGGGGTCTCGCCCAGGACGGCGGTGCCGCCGTAGCCGGCGAGGAGGTCCACGGCTGCGCCGAGGGCGGGGTTGGCCGTGATGCCGGAGTAGCCGTCGGAACCGCCGCAGTTGAGGCCGAGGATGAGCCGGCTGACCGGTACCGGGGTCCGCCGGGCGGCGTCGGCCGCGGCGAGCAGCTCCGACAGTTCCTCCAGGCCCTTGCGGACGGTGGCGGACGTGCCGCCGGTGTCCTGGATGGTCATCTCGGCCACCGGGTTCGGGCCGGCCGCCAGTTTCAGGTCCTGCAGCTGGTTGACTTCGCAGCCGAGGCCGACGGCCAGGATGCCGGCGAAGTTCGGGTGCTCGGCGTAGCCCTGCAGGGTGCGCCGGAGCGTGTCCGGGCCCTCCCCGTCCAGGGTCATGCCGCAGCCGCCGGCGTGGGTGAGGGCGACGACCCCGTCGACGTTCGGGTAGGAGTCGAGCAGGCGCTTCTCGGCCTCGCGGGCGATCAGCTTGGCCACGGTGGCCGAGCAGTTCACCGATGTGACGATGCCGATGTAGTTGCGGGTCCCGACGCGCCCGTCGTCCCGGACGAAACCGTCGAAGACCGGCGTGTCCCCGGAAGGCCGGAGCGTCTGGGTATGCGTGTCGTACGCGGAGTCGCCCCGCAGTTCGGGGGCGAAGCGCAGGTTGTGGGTGTGGACATGATCCCCGGCGGTGATCGGGGCGGTGGCCGCCCCGATCACCTGACCGTACTTCCGCACTGGCGCCCCGGAGGCGATGTCTTTGAGCGCGACCTTGTGCCCGCGCGGTACCGGGCCGCCCTCATCGAGGACGACACCGACGTCATCTCCGGGCGCGAGAGTCAGGACGTTCGGCATGGTGTTACTCCCCTTCCAGCCGGTAGGCGCGTTTCGGGAGGTTGTAGGCCAGGTCGACGGCCGTCTCCGCCGCCTCGTCGGCGGGGAGGCGGTGCTCGGCGACCAGGCGGGCGAGGAAGGCGCAGTCAACCCGGCGGGCCACGTCGTGGCGGACCGGGATCGACGGGAACGCGCGGGTGTCGTCGGTGAAGCCCACCGTGTTGTAGAACCCGGCGGTTTCCGTGGTCAGTTCCCGGAACCGGCGCATGCCCTCCGGGCTGTCGTAGAACCACCAGGCAGGCCCCAGGTACAGGGCCGGGTAGACGCCGGCCAGCGGCGCGAGTTCCCGCGAGTAGGACGTCTCGTCCAGCGTGAACAGGACGAGCCGCAGGCGCGGGTCGTTGCCGAACCGGTCCAGCAGCGGCCGGAGGCCGTTGACGTAGTCGGTCGGCATCGGGATGTCCCCGCCCACGTCCAGGCCCAGCTCGTCGTAGAGGGCACGGTTGTGATTCCGGAGAGATCCCGGATGCAGCTGCATGACCAGGCCGTCGTCCACCGACATGCGGGCCATCTCGGTCAGCATCTGGGCCCGGAACAGTTCCGCGTCCTTGGGCGAGACGCCCTCCTCGGAGGTCGCCGCCACCCGGAGCCAGTCATACAGGCGGGCCGCCGAGCCCGCGTCCAGGTCGGCCGTCTGCGCGGTCGGGACGCCGTGGTCGGTCGCGGTCGCCCCGGCGGCCTTGAACTCCTCGCGCCGCCGCGCGAGCGCGTCCAGGTACCCGGCCCACGTGCCCACGTCGTCACCGGTCAGCGAGCCCAGCGACTCCACGGACGAGAGCCAGTCCGGGCGCGACGGGTCGGTCACCGCGTCCGGACGGAACGTCGGGATCACCCGGACGCCGGACAGCTCGGAGGCCAGCTTCGCGTGATGGGACAGATCACCGGTGGCGGCGTCAGTGGTCGCCAGCACTTCGAGGCCGAAGCGCTTGAGGAGAGCCCGGGGGCGGAATTCTGGAGCGGAGATCCGTTCGGTCAGCTCGTCGTAGACCTGGTCGGCCGTGCCGGGGCCGAGCGGGGTCGACACGCCGAAGATCTCTGTCAGGGACTGCTCGAGCCATCCGCGGCTGGGGGTGCCGCGGAACAGGTACCAGTTCTCGCAGAACGTCCGCCAGGCCTCCCGGTCCGAGACGTGCACCTTGCCCGCGCGGTCCGGGACCCCGAGGGAGCGGGGGTGGACGCCCTGGCTGAAGAGCATCCGGGTCAGGTAGTGGTCGGGCGAGACGAACAGCGCGGCGGGAGCCGGCAGCTGCTGGTCCTCGGCCAGCATGCGAGGGTCCACGTGCCCGTGCGGGCTGAGCAGCGGCAGGTCGCGGACGTGCGCGTACAGCTCGCGGGCGATGGTCCGGGTCGAGGGGTCGGCGGGGAAAAGGCGGTCAGGGTCGATGACTGCCATGAAAATCATCCCTCCTTGAGCGACGTGGCCGCGGCGGTCCCGATCCGGACGCGGCTCCTGGAGTCCAGCTCGATCTGCTCCAGGCTGCGGCCCTTGGTCTCCGGGACGAACTTGGCCACCAGCAGGCACAGGACGAGGTTAATCGCCGCGAAGATCCACGCCGAGACCGACAGGCCCAGTCCGCTCTCCATGATGGGGAACACCAGGGTGATGGCGAACGTGGCGGTCCACAGCGCCGTACTCGAGGTGCCCATGCCGATGCCCCGGGCCTTGAGCGGGAACACTTCGGAGATCATGATCCAGACGACCGCGCCCCAGCCGAGTTCGTACCCGGCCAGGTAGCCGATGAGCAGGATGAGGGTGGTGATCCCGGCGGCGCCCGCGGAGTGCAGCAGAGCGCCCGCGATGCCGAGCGCCAGCAGCGTCGCGGCCATGAACCCGGCCCCGATCATCAGCAGCGGGCGGCGGCCCCACTTGTCCACGATAAAGATGACCACGACGGTCAGGATGACCTTGGCGGTGCCGAGCACGACCGAGGCGAGCAGCGAGGCGGAGTTGCCGAGGCCCAGGTTGGTGAACATGGTGGGCGCGTAGACGTTGATCGCGTTCACGCCGGAGAACTGCTGGCCGACGGCCAGGATGAGCGCGATCGCCAGCGCGGGGCGCACCCAGGAGGCTCCCAGGTCCCGGAAGCGCCCCTTCTGCTCGGTGTCGAGGCGGATGACCTCGTGGATTCCGGCGATCTCGGCGTCCGCGTCGGTGTCGGCGCCCTGAGCGGCGAGGATGACCGGCCGGGCCTCGTCCTCGCGTCCGGCCTTGACCAGCCACCGCGGGGTCTCGGGCATCCGGATCATGCCAAGGGCCAGGGCGATGGCGGGGACCATGGCCAGGCCGGTCATGAGCCGCCAGTTGCCCGAGGACGACAGCGCCCAGTCGACGATGTAGGCGATCAGCACGCCGCCGACCACCATGAGCTGGTTCAGCGCGGCCAGCCCGCCGCGCAGCCGGGTGGGCGCGAGTTCGGCCAGGTAC
>WRBL01000156.1 GCA_009784565.1 Streptosporangiales bacterium
GCTGCGGCGGGGGCGGCGGAGGGGGCTGCGGCGGATGAGCGGGCTCGTCACCGGGACCGGGATCGGGTGGCGGCGGGAGATCGACGTGACCGTGCCCCGGCTGCCCGGCGTCGACTTCGTCGAGGTGGTGGCGGAGAACGTCTGCCCGTGCCACGTTCCCGCGTCCCTCTCGCACCTGCGCGAGTCGGGGATCCCCGTCATCCCGCACGGGGTGTCGCTGTCGCTGGGCGGGACCGAGCCCCTGGACCCCGGAAGGCTGGAGCGGCTCGCGGCCCTGGCGGAGAAGTTCGGATCGCCGCTGGTCAGCGAGCACGTCGCCTTCTGCCGGGCGGGCGGAATGGAGGCCGGGCACCTGCTGCCGGTCCCCCGCACCAGAGCGGCGCTGGACGTCCTCGCCGGGAATATCACCGCGGCGCAGGCCGCGCTGGGAGTGCCGCTGGCGGTGGAGAACATCGCGCCGCTGCTGTCCTGGCCCGAGGACGAGATGACCGAGGCGGCCTTCCTGTCGGAGCTGGCCGAGCGGACCGGCGTACTGCTCCTGCTCGACGTGGCGAACCTGCATACCGCGCGGGTGAATCTGGGTCTCGACCCGGCCGCGACGCTCGGCGCGCTGCCGCTGGAACGGGTCGCCTACGTCCACGTGGCCGGCGGCGTCATGCGCGACGGCGTCTGGCACGACACGCACGCGCACCCGGTCACGCCGGAGATCCTGGACGTCCTGTCGGGGTTCGCGGACCGGGCGTCCGGGCCGGCCGGACTGCCGGGCGTGATGCTGGAACGCGACGACGACTACCCGTCCGACGCGGAGATCACGAGGGAACTGGCCGCGATCCGCTCGGCGCTGGAGGGCTCCCGTGCCCGCGCCTGACGCCCGCTCCGCCCGGGACGGGCTCGCGGCCCGGCAGGCGGCACTGGTGGCGGCGCTCGTCGCCCGGGCCCCGGTTCCCGAGGGAGTGGACGCGGGACGGGTGCGGATCCAGGCGGCGGCGCTGCGGCGCAAACGCGGGAGATCCGTGGCACTGGCGGCGCCGGAACTGGCCGCGGCGCTCGGGCCCGGTTTCGCGGACGCGTTCGCGGATTACGCGACGGGGCGGCCGGGGCGGGGCGGGTCCGCCGCCGACGCCAGGGAGTTCGCGCGGTACCTTCTCGCGGAGCCGGAGTACCGGCGGAGGCGGGAGGTCCGCCGCGCGGCCCGGCGGGTCAAACGCCTCGGGTGAGGAGCCAGGGGAAGGTAGCCGAAGTGTCTCCGGCTACCTTCCGGCTAGGTCGCCAATGCGCCATCGGCGACGTTTCGCGGCGCTCGATGTGCCGTCCACCGCCCAAGAGGGGAGGCGGAGAGTCATCGAGTCCCCTGGCCCGGGGCGGCCCGGGGCGGCCCGGGGCGGCCCGGGGACAGCCTGGCCCGGGACAGCTCAGCTCTTGTAGTGGGCGGTGGCGCGGTGGACGGCCCAGCCGAGGGCTGCGAAGACGAGAACCGGCAGGAGCCACCAGGCGTTCACCGACGCGAGGTGCGTGAGCAGGGCGGTGAGGATCAGCCCCGCCACCACGATGACCGCGACGTGCCAGTCGTCGCCGACGATGAAGTCGTACCAGAACTCGCCGAAGGCCTTGAGCTGCTTCATGCGTTGACACTCTCCGAGGTAGAGGCGGCCCGCAGGGTTGCCTGCCGGCCGCGCAGCCAGAAGATGTACGCCGCCGCGACCAGCGCGACGACCGGGACGAGGACGAGCAGGGCCGCGTCGTTGCCGGGCCAGGCGACGCCCGCCCCTTCCGCGCCCCAGAAGGTGCCGAACGAGGTGAGCATGACCCCCACGGCGAACTTCATCCAGTTCTCCGGCACCTTGGTCAGCGGGGCCTTGAGGGCGAAGCCGAGGGCCGCGACCACGATGATCGCGATGATCGCGCCGAGGGCCGCCGCGCCCACGTTCCGCTGGTTGTCGCCGAACGTGATGACGATGAAGACGACCTCGAGGCCCTCCAGGAGCACGCCCTTGAAGGCGAGGGTGAAGGAGTACCAGTCGTTGACGCCGTGGCGCTTGTCGGCGGAGGCCGCTTCGGCGGCCGCCACTTCCTTGAGGTAGGCGGACGCCTCGTCGTGCAGCGCCTTGAAGCCGGTCGCGCGGAGCACGGCCTTGCGCAGCCACTGCAGGCCGAAGATGGCCAGCAGCGCGCCGACGACCAGGCGCAGCGGGGTGAGGGGAAGGTAGGACACGGCCGGGCCCACGATGGCGGTGATCACCGCGAGCGCGACGACGGCGACGCCGGCCCCCTGGAGGGTGGACTTCCACTCCCGGGTGATGCCGGCCGCCAGGATGATGGTGAGCGCCTCGACCGCTTCGACCGCGCACGCGACGAAGACGGTGAGGATTAGCGGTAGCGCATTCAATTAATCTCCATAGGTGTGACTGAGAACAGCGAGGGTCAGGGGTGGCTTCTTCTCATCTACCGCGTGCCGCCGGAGCCGACCAGGCTCCGGTCGACGGTGTGGCGAAGGATTAAGAGCCTGGGCGCCATCTACCTCCAGAACTCCGTGGCCGCGCTGCCCGCGACCCCGGCGACCGAGCGGTCGTTCCGGAAGCTGCGGCGGGAGATTCTCGACATGTCGGGGACGGCCGTGCTCATGCAGAGCACCGCGCTGGCGGGCGAGAGCGGGGTACGGGAGCAGTTCCAGGCCGCCCGCAACGACGAGTACGAGGAGATCGTGGACAAGTGCCAGGACTTCCACGCCCAGCTCCAGAAGGAGTACGACGCGAACCACTTCACGTACGCGGAGCTGGAGGAGAACGAGGTCGACCTGGTCAAGCTGCGGAACTGGTTCGCGAAGGTGACCGACCGCGATGTCTTCGGTTCCAGCGGCCGGGAGACGACGGAGCGGGCGCTCGGCGACTGCGAGCAGGCGCTCGAGACGTACGCCAACCGGGTCTACGCCGAGGAGGGCGAAGGACACTAGAACCACATTCACCTTTCTATATTAACCATCGTTGCATTTAACCACTAACGAAGGTTCGTATAGCTTTGTGACAATCGGTTCACCTGTACGTTGACTAGCGGCCATCATAGAGACGCAACCGCTCCGCAGACTCTGGGGCATGAACCGTACGCGTCTGCTCGCCGGCCTCGCCGGCGTCGTTACCGCCTCCGTGCTGGCCGTGACCGGCTGCTCCGCGAGCTCAAGCACGGCCGCCAGCTCCAAGTCCGGTCCCGTCCCGCTGGTCGTGTACTCGGCCCAGGGCTACGACAAGGCCGAGACCCAGGCCTTCACCAAGGCCACCGGCATCCCGGTCAAGCTGGACGACAACTCCACCGGCCCGCTGCTGACCCAGATCGAGGCGTCGAAGAACAACCCGGACTGGGGCCTGCTGTGGGTTGACGGCGACACCGCGTTCGCCGGCCTGGACTCCGCGGGGATGCTGCTCAAGGGCTTCGAGCCCAGCGTCAGCTGGAACAGCCTGGGCTCCGGCGTCGTGCCGAAGGACAAGAGCTACGTGCCGACCGGCGTCACCCTGGCCGGCGCGATCGCGTACAACAAGTCCAAGCTGAAGACCCCGCCGTCTTCCTGGCAGCAGCTGACGGGCCCGCAGTTCAAGGGGAAGGTCGGCATGGACGACCCGTCCCAGTCCGGCCCCACCTTCCCGCTGATCGCCGGCGTGATGAACAACCTCGGCGGCGTCTCCGGCGGGGAGAGCTACTTCTCCAAGCTGAAGTCCAACGGCCTGGTCATCCACCCGACCAACGGCCCGACGCTGCAGGCCCTGACCAGCGGCCAGATCAACGTGGCCCTCGTGCAGTCCTCGGCCGCCGTCGGCGCCATCTCCACCTCCAAGCAGATCGGCGTGGAGTACCTCAAGCCGGTCACCGAACTGCCCAGCGCCATCGGCATCAACGCCCACGCGCCCGCGCAGGTTCAGGCCGAGGCCAAGAAGTTCGCCTCCTACGTCCTCTCGCCCGCGGGCCAGAAGGTCATGCAGTCCGGCGACCCGACCGGCGACTCGCTGTACTACCCGGTCGTCAGCGGCACCAAGCCGCTCAAGGCCCTGCCGCCCCTGCCCACCTCGGTCACCCAGACCATCGACCCCTACAAGTGGGGCACGCAGGAAGGCACCGTCAACAACTGGTTCGACTCCCACGTCGTCCGCTAGTTCTTCATGACTGTTCTCGCCCCCGTCCGCCGGCAGGCAGCGCGGAGTTCCCGCGTCCTGCCGGCGTTCGGCATGCCCCTGTTCTGGATCCTGCTCGCCGCGTTCATCCTGGTTCCCTGCGCCTGCTTCCTGCTGCTGGCGGTCTCCCCCCGGCTGTTCGACCAGGGCAGCCAGTGGTTCACCCTCACGTACCTTCAGCAGTCGCTCACCGGGGCGACCGCGGTCGCGATCACCAACTCCCTGTGGGTCAGCGCCGCGGCCGCCGTGGTCGGCGTCGCCTTCGGGTTTCCCGTCGCCTGGCTGGCCGCCCGCACCACGATGCCGGGGCGGCACCTGGTGGGCGGCGGCATGTGGCTGGCGCTGCTGCTGCCGTCCTGGCTGCCGTCCCTGGGCTGGGAGCGCCTCGTCCAGCCCGACGGGGTCATGTACCGGGCCGGCCTGGACTGGCCGTGGATGACGCACCTCATCATGGGCCCGTTCGGCGTGACCCTGCTGCTCGGCCTGCGCTGCGTTCCCTTCTCCTACCTGGCCATCAGCGCGGCCCTCGGCGGCCTGGGCCAGGAGTTCGAGGACGCCGCCCGCACCCACGGCGCCAGCCGGACCCAGGCACTGCGCCTGATCATCCCGATCCTGGCGCCTGCGATCATGTCGGCGCTGGCCATCGGGTTCGCCGAGTCCATCAGCGACTTCGGCGTCGCCTCCACGCTGGCCTACAACTCGAACTTCTCGCTGGCCACCTACCAGCTGTACGCGGCGATCGGCAACTTCCCGCCCAGCTTCCCTCTCGCGGCGGGCATGGCCTGGCTGCTGGTCGCCGCCGTCGCGATTCCCCTGGCCCTGCAGGCCCGGGCGCTGCGCGGCCGGTCCTATGAGGTGCTGTCCGGCCGCACCCGCCAGGCCGTCCGCCGGCACCTGCGTCCGGCGGGCGCGACGGTCACGAGCGCCTCGACCGCCCTGTTCTTCGGCGTCATGCTGGGCGTCCCCGCCTTCGGCGCGGTCAGCGGATCGCTGCTGGGCGACTACGGCAGCTCGTTCACGCTGACCCTGGCCAACTACCGGGCCCTGTTCGCCCAGCCGGACATGCTGGCGCCGCTGGAGCGGTCGGGCGTATACGCGCTGATCGCGGCCTCGGTAACGGTCGTCATCGGGTTCACCGCCGCCCGGCTGCTGTCGGCGAAGAGACGCACCGCCGCCACGGGCACCCTGGACTTCCTGCTGCTGGCCTCGGTGGCACTGCCCAGCGTGGTCTTCGGCGCGGGCTACATCTTCGCCTACAACCTGCCGATCATGTCCACGCTCCACATCGACCTGTACCAGACCGTGCAGCTGCTGGTCATCGCCTACATCGCCTCCAGCCTGCCCACCAACGCGCGGGTGCTGTCCGGCTCGGTCTCCCAGCTCCAGCCGTCGCTGAAGGACGCGGCCCGCGCCCACGGCGCCGGGGAGATCGTCGCCTGGGCCCGCGGGGTGCTGCCCGTGGTGTCCCGGCCCATCCTGATGGCCTGGCTGTATACGTTCTGCGGCGTGTTCCTGGAACTGCCGCTCTCCCAGCTGCTGTACGCGCCGAGCGAGCCGCCCGCCTCGATCGCCATCGAGGACAACCTGTCCAATTACCACTTCGGCGTCGGCATGGCCCAGTCCGTGTTCGCCGTCGCGATCGCCTTCGCCGCCGTCGGAGTCGCCCTGGGCGCCTACCGGCTGCTCGCCCCGGCGGGCTGGCGCAGGATCGGAGGAACCATCCGTGGCTGAGACCGTCACCATCAAGGACCTGTCCAAGACCTATCCCGGGTCGAAGACCCCGGCGCTGGGCGGCGTCTCCCTCGACGTGGACCCGGGCACGTTCCTGGTGCTGCTGGGTCCGTCCGGGTCCGGCAAGACCACGCTGCTGCGCTGCCTGGCCGGCATCGAGCGGGTCAGCGGCGGGTCGATCGCGATCGGCGGCCGGACCGTCGCCGGCGCGAAGGCCCACGTGCCGCCGGACCAGCGCGACCTGTCCATGGTGTTCCAGGACTACGCCCTGTGGCCGCACCTGACCGCGGCCGACAACGTGGCGTTCGCGCTGCGCCGCCGGAAGCTGCCGAGGGCCGAGTGCCGCACCCGCGCCCTGGCCATGCTGGACCGGGTCGGCCTGGACAGCTTCGCCAGGCGCTACCCCAATGAGCTATCCGGCGGCCAGCAGCAGCGGGTCGCCCTGGCCCGCGCGCTGGTGGCCGACACCGGGCTGATCCTGTGCGACGAGCCGCTGTCCAACCTCGACGCCGACCTGCGCGAGCGGATGCGGGTCGAGATCTCCTCCCTGGTCCGGGAGGCCGGCGCCACCACCGTCTACATCACCCACGACCAGGCCGAGGCGTTCGCCCTCGCCGACCGGGTCGGCGTGCTGGACGGCGGCCGGCTGGTGCAGCTGGGCACGCCGGAGGACATCTACCGGCGGCCCGCGACCCCGTTCGTGGCCCGGTTCACCGGCCTGGCCGGGGAGATGCGCGTGCCGGCCCAGGGCGGCGAGTCGCTGATGGCGGTCCGCGCGACCGGCGTCCGGATCGTCTCCCCGTCCGACGCGGACTGCGACCTGAAGGGGCGGGTGACCGACGTCGCCTTCCGCGGGCACGGGTACGAGCACGCGATCGACACCGACGGCCACGGCCGGTTCACCGGCGTGTTCTCCGCCACCCGGGCCACGCGCGGCGAGAACGTCGGTCTCCGCCTCGACTCCGACGGCTGCCACCTTTTCCCCGCGTCTCCCGGTCCCGCGTAACCGGGACGGAAAGCTCAAATCCGTTCGGCAGAAAGGGATTTTGTGCCGTGGATCACGGCGATCCCGGGGTGCGCGCCCAGAAGTAGCACTGTGCAATAACATCAGCAGAGTGACTGTCACCCTCACCACCAGCGAATCGGCCCCGGGCTCCGCCGAGGCTGACGTACTCGTCATCGGGGTCGTCCAGACGCCGGACGGGCCGGGCACCGCTCCCGGCTCCGACGGAGTCGACGAGGCCCTCGGCGGCGCCCTGAAATCCGCTCTCACCGCTCTCGGCTCGACCGGAGAGCTGGAAGAACTCACGAGAGTCCCCGGCGGCGGCACGCTGCCCGCGCCGCTCGTCCTCGCCGTCGGGCTGGGCACCGAGCCGGAGACCGGGAGTTTCGGGGCCGACGAACTGCGCCGGGCGGCCGCGGTCGCGCTGCGCGACGTGGTGGGGAAGGCGAACGGAAAGAACGGCGGCGGCGCCGCCAAGCGCGTCGTGCTGGCCCTGCCGGCCCGGGACGACTCGGAGGCGGAGGCGGTCACCGCGGGCGCGCTGCTCGGCGGCTACGCCTTCCGCAAGTACCGGGCGACCCCGGCGGCCGACGTCAGCGTGACCCTGCTGACCCGTCCCGGGGCCGCGGCCGGGGTGCGGCGGGGCGCGACGATCGCCGACGCGGTGAACCTGGCCCGCGACCTGATCAACACCTCGCCGCTGCACCTGCCGCCGGCCGAGCTCGCCGCCGAGGCGTCGCGGGCCGCCGTCGAGGCGGGCGTCGAGGTCGAGGTCCTCGCCGAGGACCAGCTCACCGAACAGGGGTTCGGCGGCATCCTGGCCGTCGGCCAGGGCTCCTCGCGCGGGCCCCGGCTGGTCCGCCTGTCGTACGCTCCCGCCCCGGCGGCCAAGACCGTCGCGTTCGTGGGCAAGGGCATCACCTTCGACTCCGGCGGCCTGTCGCTCAAGCCGCCGAAGTCGATGGAGACCATGAAGTCCGACATGAGCGGCGCCGCCGCCGCGCTGGCCGCGATCACGGCCGTGGCCCGGCTCAAGCTTCCGGTCAACGTGGTCGCCTACCTGTGCGCGGCGGAGAACATGCCGGGAGGCGCCGCGCAGCGGCCCTCGGACATCATTACGATGTACGGTGGCAAGACCGTCGAGGTGCTCAACACCGACGCGGAAGGCCGGCTGGTCCTCGGAGACGGCCTGGTCCGTTCCGGGGCCGACGACCCGGACCTGGTGGTCGACATCGCCACGCTCACCGGCGCCCAGGTGGTCGCCCTCGGCGACCGCACCACCGGCGTGATGGGCAGCTCCGACGAGGTCGCCGCGGCGGTCGCGTCGGTGATGCGCGACGCCGGCGAGCCCGCGTGGGCGATGCCGCTTCCGGCGCACCTGCGCAAGGGCCTGGACTCCCCGGTCGCCGACCTGCAGAACGTGTCCTCGGGCCGGAGCGGCGGCATGCTGGTGGCCGGGCATTTCCTGCGGGAGTTCGCCCCGGACGGCGTGGCCTGGGCGCACCTGGACATCGCCGGCCCGTCCTTCAACGAGGGCAGCCCCTACGGTTACACCCCCAAGGGCGGCACCGGGGCGGCGGTGCGCACGCTGATCCAGCTCGCGGCGAACGCCGCGGCCGGGCAGATCCCCGGCGAATAGCTGATACGGAATAAGGAGAAACAGTGGCAGAGGGCGGGCATTATGACATCGTCGTGCTGGGCGGGGGGAGCGGCGGGTACGCCTGCGCTCTCCGGGCGGCCCAGTTCGGCAAGCGCGTCGCGCTGATCGAGAAGGACAAGGTAGGGGGCACCTGCCTGCACCGCGGCTGCATCCCCACCAAGGCGCTGCTGCACGCGGCCGAGGTGGCGGACGCGGCCAAGGAGAGCTCCAAGTTCGGCGTGAAGACCACGTTCGAGGGGATCGACGCCCCGGCCGTCCTGTCCTACCAGCAGTCGGTCGTCGACCGCCTCTGGAAGGGCCTGCAGTCGACGCTGGCCGGCCGGAAGATCGACGTGATCTACGGCGACGGCGCCCTGGCGTCCCCGACCTCGGTCAAGGTCGGCGACGCGGTCTACACCGGCGACCACGTCGTGCTGGCCACCGGTTCGGTTCCCAAGTCCCTGCCGGGCCTGGAGATCGACGGCGAGCGGGTCATCACCTCCGACGAGGGACTGCGCCTCGACAGGGTGCCCGCGTCGGCGATCATCCTGGGCGGCGGCGTGATCGGCGTCGAGTTCGCGTCGGTGTGGAACTCCTTCGGCTCCGACGTCACGATCGTCGAGATGCTGCCGCAGCTGCTGCCGCTGGAGGACGAGAACTCCGCCAAGCAGCTGCAGCGCGCGTTCCGCCGCCGCAAGATCGGCACGGAGCTGGGCGTGGCGTTCGAGTCCGTGACCAAGACCGAGACCGGCGTGTCAGTCAAGCTGGCAGGAGGCAAGACCCTCGAGGCCGAGGTGCTGCTGGTCGCGGTCGGCCGCGGCCCGGTGTCGTCCGGGCTGGGCTATGAGGAGAACGGCGTCGCGATGACCCGCGGCTACGTGGACGTGGACGGGCTGTGCCGGACCTCGGTGCCCACCATCTCCGCGGTCGGGGACCTCATCGCCACCCCGCAGCTGGCCCACGTCGGCTTCGCCGAGGGCATCCTGGTGGCCGAGCGGCTCGGCGGCCTCGACGTCCGGCCGATCGACTACGACGGCGTCCCGAAGATCACCTACAGCGAGCCCGAGGTCGCGTCGGTGGGCATCACCACCAAGCAGGCGGGCGAGCGCGGCGTCAAGGTGAAGGAAGTCAACTACCCGCTGGGCGGCAACGGCAGGAGCGTGATCCTGCAGACGCAGGGCTCGGCCAAGGTCATCGCCGAGGAGAACCCGGACGGCACCGCGGGCCGGGTGCTCGGCATCCACCTCGTGGGCAGCCGCGTCGGCGAGCTCATCGCCGAGGGCCAGCTCATCTACAACTGGGACGCGGAGCCCGAGGACGTCGCGGCGCTGATCCACCCGCACCCCACTCAGTCCGAGATCATGGGCGAGGCGCACCTGGCTCTCGCTGGCAAGCCGCTGCACTTCCACGCCTAATACCCATAAGGAGATATTTCCGATATGTCGGTCTCCGTTACTATGCCCCAGCTCGGTGAGAGCGTGACCGAGGGCACCGTCACGCGCTGGCTGAAGAAGGAAGGCGAGCAGGTCGCGGTGGACGAGCCGCTGCTCGAGGTATCGACCGACAAGGTCGACACCGAGATCCCCTCTCCGGCCAGCGGCATCCTGCGCGGCATCACGGTGGACGAGGACGAGACGGTCGAGGTCGGGGCCCAGCTGGCCACGATCGAGGACTCGGCGGACGCTGGCGCTTCCGCCCCGGCCGCCGCTCCCGACGCCCCCGCCGAAACCCCCGCCCCCGCCCCGGCGCCGCCGACTCCGGCGCCCGCGCCGCCGTCGTACGCGCCCCCGGCGCCCGCTCCGGCTCCGGCGCCCCCGGCGTACGCGCCGCCCGCCTCTCCCCCGCCGGCCGCCACCGTCCCGGCTCCCGCCCCGGCGCCGGCGCCGGCCGAGTCCGAGCCCGCGGCTTCCTACCCCGAGCCCACGCCGCTGCCGTCCGGCGGCGACGCCCCCTACGTGACGCCGCTGGTGCGCAAGCTGGCCGCCGAGCACAGCGTCACGCTGGACCAGCTCACCGGCAGCGGCGTCGGCGGGCGCATCCGCAAGCAGGACGTCCTCGAGGCGGCCCGCAAGCAGCGCGAGGCCGCGGCCGCCGCCCAGGCCGCCGCCGCGCCGCCCGCGCAGCCCCCGGCCGGCCAGGCTCCGGCGGGCGCGCCCGCCCGCCCGGCGATCATCCCGTCGGCGCTGCGCGGTACCACGCAGGCGATGTCGAGGCCGCGCCAGGTCATCGCCGCGCGCATGGTCGAGTCGCTGCAGACCTCGGCCCAGCTGACCACCGTGGTCGAGGTTGACGTCACCAACATCGCCCAGCTGCGCGAGCGGGCCAAGGCCGACTTCGAGGCCCGCGAGGGCGTGAAGCTGTCGTACCTGCCGTTCTTCGCGGTAGCGGCGATCGAGGCACTGAAGGTGCACCCGAAGCTGAACGCCATCATCGACGCCGAGAAGCAGGAGGTCACCTACCACGACGCCGAGCACCTCGGCATCGCGGTGGACACCGAGCGAGGCCTCATGGTCCCGGTCATCCACAACGCCGGCGACCTGAACATCGGCGGCCTGTCCCGTAAGATCTCCGACCTCGCCAACCGGACCCGGTCCGGCCAGGTCGGACCGGACGAGCTGTCCGGCGGCACGTTCACGCTGACCAACACCGGCAGCCGCGGCGCCCTGTTCGACACGCCGATCATCGCCCAGCCGCAGGTCGGCATCCTCGGATGCGGCACCGTGGTCAAGCGCCCGGTCGTCATGGAGGACGCCAAGCTGGGCGAGGTCATCACGGTCCGCTCCATGGTCTACCTGGCGCTGACCTACGACCACCGGCTGATCGACGGCGCCGACGCCGCCCGGTTCCTCGTGACGGTCAAGAACCGCCTCGAAGAGGGCTCGTTCGAGGCCGAGCTCGGGCTGTAGCATCACTCGCGATGAAGATCGCGATCACCGGCTCGTCCGGACTTATCGGACACGCGCTGACGGCTAGCCTGACCGCGGACGGCTATGAGGTCGTCCGCCTGGTCAGGCGGCCGCCGCGCGGCCCCGGAGAAGCACGCTGGGACCCCCGTGCCGCCGACGCCGGGGATCCCGCCCTCGGCGGCACCGACGCCGTCGTCCACCTCGCGGGAGCCGGAGTGGGCAGCCATCGGTGGACCGCAGGCTACAAGGCCGAGATGCGGGCCAGCCGCATCCTGGCGACCCGCTCCCTGACCAATGCCCTGGCCCGGTGCGCTCCCGCGCCCAGGGCGTTCATCGTCGCCTCGGCCATCGGCTGGTACGGCGGCACCGGCGGGCGGGAGGTCACCGAGGACTCCCCCGCCGGGAACGGCTTCCTGGCCCGGCTGGCGTCCGACTGGGAGGCCTCCGCCGCCCCGGCCCGCGACGCCGGCATCCGGGTCGCCCACCTCCGCAGCGGCCTGGTCCTGTCACCGCGCGGCGGCGCGCTGGCCCGGCTGGCCCTGCCCGCCCGCTTCGGGCTGCTGCCGCGCTTCGGCGACGGCACCCAGGTCATGAGCTGGATCTCGCTCACCGACGAGGTGCGCGCCATCCGGTTCCTCATCGACGGGCCCGGTTCCGCCGAGCTGAGCGGGCCGTTCAACCTCACCGCGCCCGCGCCCGTCACCAACGCCGAGCTGACCGCCGCGCTGCACCGGGCGATGCGGCGGCCGGACTTCGACTGGCTGCGCGTGCCCGCGCCCCTGCTGCGCCTGGCCCTCGGCGAGATGTCGGCCGAGCTGCTGACCAGCGCCCGCGTCACGCCGAAACGGCTCCTGGACGCGGGCTTCGAGTTCCGGCACCCGGCCATCGGCGAGGCGCTGCGCGCGGAGCTGCGCAGCTGACCTGGACGTCACTCTGACCGCCATAGAGGGGGGTCAACGTGACGTTCAGTCCGGTGTCAGGCTTCCGGCGACATCACGATGTCGAAGTGGGCGTGGCGGGCGTCGGCCGGCACGTTCCACTTCTCCGCCTGGGCCGGGTCCTCGATCGGGCCGAAGTCCACGATGAGGGACCTCTTCGCCGCGAACACCGTGTCCGACTCGATGTACTCGCTGCCCGCCACGAACATGTGGGTGGTCAGGTCCCGGTGCCCGGCGGCCTGCACGATGAAGTGGATGTGGGCCGGGCGGAACGAGTGCCGGCCGGTCGCCTTCAGCAGTGACCCGACCGGGCCGTCGGTCGGGATCGGGTAGTAGCGGGGCACGATGGTGCGGAACCAGAACTCGCCTTTGCCGTCGGCGGTGAACAGGCCGCGGCCGTTCCCCTCCTCCTGCACCCCGGGCTGCTGCACGTCGTAGAAGCCCTCGTCGTTGGCCTGCCACACGTCCAGGGTGGCGTGCGGCAGCGGCGTGCCGTCAGTCGAGACCACCCGGCCGGTGACGACGCACGGGGTGCCCGTGCCCACCGCGTCAATGCTGTCGCCGAGCTCCTTCACCGGGGACTCCACCACGTGGAACGGCCCCAGCACGGTCGACTCCGTCGCCACGCCGAACTTGCGGTTCGTGATCGTCTCGGTCAGCATCGACAGGCCGAGCACATCCGACAGCAGGATGAATTCCTGGCGCTTGTCATCGCACTTCTGCCCGGTCCGGGTCAGGAAGTCAATCGCGTACTCCCACTCGCCGATCGTCAGCTCGACGTCGCGGGCGAAGCCGTGCAGGTGCCGGACGAGGCTGGTCAGGATCTCCCGCAGCCGCGGGTCGGTGGACGGAGCGAAGCTCTCGATGACGGCGTCCGCCGCCGTTTCCTCAGTGAAGTCGGTGGCCATGACCAAAAACCTACGACCGCCGCCGGTCGCCTGCCAGACCCTGGTCACCGTGAATTCGGTCATCGGGGTCCGGATGGTGGCCCGGATGGGGCAGGTGGAGGGCGGCCAGCGGCAGCTTCCACAGCGACGGCAGCGGGGTCTTGACCCCGCCCGCGCCGACGGCGGCCAGCGCCGACATCCGGATCAGGCGCCGGGCCGCGTTGAACAGCAGGAACGCCAGCGGCAGTTCGATGACCAGGGCCGAGACGACGCTTACCCACATCTCGGGAGTCTGCAGGTCCAGGAGCACATCGAACCAGGCGTCGCAGCACAGCAGCGTCCCCGTGATCAGCAGGCAGGCGATCACGATCTGGCGGCCGCGCCAGAAAGCCCAGCCGGTCACGGCGAACGCGATCAGCTCGAGGAAGTCGAAGCCGACCCAGGCCAGCCGCCAGTAGTGGGCGGTGAAGTGCCGGTGCAGGGTCAGGACCAGCACCACGATCCACACCACCAGCACGACGCTGGCGACGATGAACAGCACGGATCCGATCTTGTGCCGCCGGGGAAGCTTCAGGTCCAGCAGCGGGTGCGGGTAGTCCATCCCGGCGATCATGCGCGCGAGCGCCCGGCGCTCGGCCGGGGTCATCTGGCGAAGTTCCGCCTCATCGATCACGGCATATATTGTCCCATCTCCGGCTGAGCCCCCGCTGGGGAGGACCTGAGGACGCCCTGCGCGTCGTACTCTCGAAGGGTGGATGACGAACTCGTGTACGCGCACGTCGGCTTCGGCCCGGGCGCGGTGGGCTACATGGCGGGCTGGGACCTTCAGAAGGAAGTCCACTCCCGACGGGTAGCGGGGCTCATCCCGGACAGCTGCCTGCTGCTCGAGCACGCCCCCGTGTACACCGCGGGCAAGCGGACCGCGGCGAGTGACCGGCCGCTCGGAGACCCCGGCGCCCCGGTCATCGACGTGGACCGCGGCGGCAAGATCACCTGGCACGGCCCGGGGCAGCTGACCGCGTACCCGATCATCCAGCTGCGCCAGCCGGTCGACGTCCTCGCCTACGTGCGGGCCCTGGAAGAGTCGATGATCCGGGTCTGCGCGGAGTTCGGGCTGCGGGCGGTCCGCGTTGAAGGACGCAGCGGGGCCTGGCTCCCGGCCGACCCCTCCCGGGGCCTGCAGGACCGGAAGATCGGCGCGATCGGCGCGCGGGTCGCCAAGGGCGTCACCATGCACGGGCTGGCCCTCAACTGCGACTGCGACCTGTCATGGTTCGACCGGATCGTCCCGTGCGGCATCCGGGACGCCGGCGTGACCTCGCTGACCCAGGAGACCGGCATCGACGTCTCCGTGGACGACGTCACCCCGCTGCTGGAGCGGCACCTGGCCGCCGCCCTGGGCTACCGCGCCTGGCGCCGCGTCCACAGCACGGCTCCCCTGACCGCGGTGTCACCGGCCGAAGCGGCCGCGAGCTGACATACCGACGAGCTGTCATAGTCTGGTAGGCGTGACAAGCACCTCGGAACTCGCACCAGAAGGCCGGCGGATGCTCCGTCTCGAGGCGCGCAACAGCGCGACCCCGATCGAACGGAAACCTCCGTGGATCAAGACCCGGGTCCGGACCGGCCC
>WRBL01000157.1 GCA_009784565.1 Streptosporangiales bacterium
CAGATGGGGAGAGACCGCAACGACTACGGCCTAGCGTTCGGCCCGTCCAACGTCTCTCAGCACGAAGTAGCCGTGGCCGTCGAGCTAGAAGACGGACACGAAGCCATCCGCCGATCCCGCGAATTCCAGCTTGGCCCAGCGGTACCGTCCGTACGTCGAGGTCATCACTACATCGATCTTGCTCGCGGCTACGTTCTGGCCGGAGACAACGAGGGCGGCCTGCGGTGCCTCCAGCAGGCACGGCGAATCGCGCCCCAGCAGACCCGACACCATCCGATGGTCCGCGAAACGGTCCTGTCGATCGCTTCGGCCCGCCGTGGCCGCGAAGGACTCGACTTGTTCGCGTCGTGGCTAGGGCTTGGCTAGTTCGCTCGTGCCGTCGAAGACGATTGCCGAATTGAGCCGTATTTGATCAAGGCGTCGGCGCTCCGCGCCGCCGCGAACGCGGCGGGCGTGCGGCCTTGACGGCCGGTCCCGCCGCGACGTGCCGGACAGCAGAGCCGAAGGTCAAAAGCTGGCAGCTATCGGGTAAGGCGATGAACGGCAATCTCCTTACCCTGATGGACAATTATGAACTTAGGTCCGCTCTGTAAAGGGCGCCTACGGCGTCGCTACGCGATCGGCTACGCCGACCCTTGACAGGGTTGTGCGGCGAAGTGCCCGGAACGGGAGGAGCAGGCAGCCCGCTAACGGGCAAGGTGCGTAAGCTGGGTAAACGTGCAGGTCAGAACCTGTATCTGCTAACGTGGATGCTAACAGAACAGCTTGAGACAGGGGAGACGGGCCACGACGCCGACGACGGCCCGGGAGCGAACCAGCAGGCCAGGGAGACGGCCCGAGACGACGGAGACGCCGGAAACGGCAGTCGTTCGGCTCATAACCCAGAGGTCGCAGGTTCAAATCCTGCCCCCGCTACCAAGTAAGTGCAGGTCAGAGGCCGGTTCCCAGGACATGGGGACCGGCCTTTCGGCTTGGTGGTAGCAAGACTCCCCGATACCCAGCGGCCCTGAGCGAGCCGTAGAAGTGACCTCCGTCACGAACTGGTGAGGCGACCGCAGGCGAAGAGAACCCCGCCGGATCGACGGGGCTCTTCGTTGCCCTGTGGTAGGCCGCATCTGGACTTCCTGGCACCGGTTAGGCTTGCCCGATGTTCACCGAGGCCCGGGTCCCGGTAGGCGGCGACTCGCGTGTCGAGCTGTTCACGGCGCAGACCGCCGGGCCGGATGACCGGGCGCTGCTGGTCATCCACGGCGGGCCGGACTGGGACCATTCCTACCTGCGAGACCCGCTGTGTAGGCTCGCGGGGGAGCACCGCGTCGTCATGGCCGACATGCGGGGCTGCGGCCGCTCGACGTCCGGGCTGCCGCCTGGCGCGTACACGCCGGACAACGCGGTAGGCGACTTCGCCGCGCTGCTCGATGCGCTGGGGCTGGTATACGTGGACGTGCTCGGGTTCTCCTACGGCGGGCTGATCGCGCAGCGGCTGGCACTCGCGCACCCCGGACGCGTCCGGCGCCTGATCGTCGCCTCTAGCAGCGTCCTCCCGGTACCTGGCGGCGCCTTCGACGGCTGGGCCGAGCGCGACAGCCGCCGCGCCGAGGGCGTGGCGGCGATGGCCGCGATGGAAGCCGACCCGCCTCTGCCCGGCCCGGAACTCACTCGCGCCTGGGCAGTCGCCTTCGCGGCGGCGGACGTCTGGCGGCGCGAGCGTCTGCCCGGCTACCTGCAGCGGCTCGCCCAGATGCGGTTCACCGCCTCGTGGCTGGAGCCGTGGCGGTCCGGCACGCTGCCGCCCGCGCGTCCGCCGGATGCCGCAGCGGGTCTCGCCGGCCTCGGGTTGCCGATCCTGCTCCTGCACGGGAGCCAGGACATGACCTTCCCCGCGAGCCTGGCCCGCGCGGCGCAAGAGATCATCCCCTCCGCACAGGCCGTGGTTCTCGCGGACGCCGGGCACATGGCACACGTGGACGAGCCCGAACTGTGGCTTGCTGCGATACGAGACTTCCTCCGCACTGGCCGCCCGCCTGATCCGCCTGAAACCTGAAGCGCTGCCCGCAGAGTTGGGCTCGGCGAGTCTGGCCCGGGCGAAAGGGGGCCGCTGCTACTGTTTCGCCATGACCGAGCACATCCGGCGTAGTGACGACATTGAGTACGAACCGCACCTGCATAACGGGAAGGCCGACCCCGGCGAGGTCGTATGGGGATGGGTGCCGTTCGAGGAAGACCCGAGCCAGGGCAAGGACCGGCCGGTTGTCGTAATCGGGGAGCGGGATGAAAAGCTGCTCACTCTCATGCTGACCAGCAAGGATCACCATCGGGACGCGGAGCACCAGGCGCATGAGCACCGCTTCTGGATGGACGTAGGCACTGGCCCCTGGGACCACGAGGGCCGTCCCAGCGAGGTCCGGCTGAACCGCCTGATCATTCTCGAGCCCCACGCCGTCCGCCGTGAGGGCTCGGTCCTGCCGCAGGAGATCTTCGAGAAGGTCCTCGTCGCGGCCGAAGCCTATCTGGACTAAGCGGCGGCACTCTCTGCGTACGCGGTGAAGGCCCGGGCCATGTGTCCCGGGCCTTGCTACGTGCAGGCCGGGTCTGGTTCCCGTGCTGAGCCGGGCCTCATGTTAAGGTCCGGTTCATACACGTTCTCAGGGCGGGGTTGAGCAGATTCCGGTGCGATCCCGGAGCCGACGGTCATAGTCCGGATGGAAGAGAACGCGGGCCCGGACCGCCTCTTTGAGCGTCTCCTGTTCGCGTTGCCCTGGGTGGCATCGACAGGAGGAACATCATGTCACCCGCTTCGAACCGCATCGCTCTGGTCGCCGCTCGCTGGCACTCGGAAATCGTGGACCGGGCTGTGACGGCCTGCCGGACGCGGCTTAAGGAGCACGGGTTCACCGCAGTCGACGTGATCGAGGTGCCCGGCGCCTTCGAGATCCCGCTACGCGTCAAGCGGCTGGCGGCCAGCGGCCGGTACGCGGGCCTGGCGGGCTGCGCCCTGGTGGTCGACGGCGGCATCTACCGTCACGAGTTCGTGGCGGCCACCGTGGTAGACGCGCTCATGCGGGTGCAGCTAGACACCGATGTTCCGGTGTTCTCGGCCGTCCTCACGCCCCATCATTTCCACGAGCACGATGAGCACCTGTCCTACTTCGCCCGCCACTTCGAGGTCAAGGGCACCGAACTGGCCAACGCGATCGCGGCCACGCTGAAGGCGGAGGCCCCGGCGGCCTGACTCAGGGCGAGGCCTGATCAGCCGAAGGTGCCGAAGAGCCAATATCCTGCGCCTGTGGATGGCGGGATCGTGGCGGAGGCAGCCGGACTGTTCGCGCTGACCAACGTCGATGACCTGCTGCTCCTGTCGATGTACTTCGGCCGCGACGCTGGGCAGCCGGGCGCGGGCAGGCGGATCGTGGCCGGGCAGTACCTCGGTTTCGGCTCGCTCCTGGTCCTTATCGGGGCCATCGCCTACGGCGCCACTTTCCTGCCGGAAGGCGTCATCGCCTACCTCGGGCTGCTGCCGCTGGCGATCGGCCTCAAGGAAGCCTGGGGGGCGTGGTGCGAGCGCCGGGACGATGACGATGAAGACGACAGCGAGGACAAGCATCCCGGCCACGGGATCCTGCGGGTCGCGATCGTCACCTTCGTCAACGGCGGTGACGACATCGGCGCCTACGTGCCGGTCTTCGCCCGGTCCGGAGCCGCGGAGATCGCGGTCTATATCGTGGTCTTCCTTCTCCTGATCAGCGTCTGGTGCGTGGCGGGACGGTTCCTCGCGTCGCACCCCGCCGTGGTCCGGGTCCTCGACCGGTGGGGCGACATCCTGGAATCGCTGGTACTGATCGCGCTCGGCCTGGTCATCCTCGTCCAAGGCGGAGCGTTCGGCCTGTAGGAGACGAGGACCGTCGCGGCGGACTGATGACGCCTCCTCGGCGGTCCGCGAGAGCGGAAGGAAACGCTCGGCCGGCCGGGAAATGAACAGCAGTGGACGATCGTCTATGCAAGCAGGTGATGGTGTAGCCGGAGGCCGTACTCCCCGCCTTAAGATGGACCGATGTCCGAGTTGCGGGAGTGCGCACAGTGCGGCGCGCCCTTCGTGCCGCGGCGCGAGCACGCCCGGTTCTGCTCCACTGCCTGCCGGATGACCTGGAACGCCGAGCGGAACGGCCCTGACACCGCGCCCCTCGTGGCGATCGACTGGTCGGTCAGCGCGCTGATCGAGTCAGCGGGCCGGTTCGCGTGGGCCGGGTCGTGGGACCTGTCGAGGGCGGCCGTCGCGGCCAGCGAGACGGTCTGGTGGATCACGCTGCTCGACGCGACGCTGGTGCGGTATCACCGGCAGGATTACGAGGCCACCCTGACCGCCGAGCCTTCCGACGAGCGGCGGATGACGGAGGAGACCCTGGCCGGCTTGCGGTTCGTCCGCAATCGCCTCGGCCTGTCCGTCGAACCGTCGACGTTCATCCACAGCGTCCGCGACGAAGCTGACTGGGCCTGGACCCCTCAGCCGGAGCCCTCGCTGGAGCAGCGCCCGGATACGTCCCGGGACTGGGAGATGAGCCGGTACCGCTCCTACCAGGTCAGGCTGGCGGGACGGAACGTCGCGGTGTCCTTCGACCGCTGCACCGCCTTCCTGGAGCAGGTCGCCACCGTCGTGTCGGCTGCCGAGAACGCCGCCAGGTAGGCCGGAAACTCTGCGAAGGCGCAGAGCCTGGGACCCTACGATGTTCCCTATGACTGAGGGGCATTTCGAGTCGATCCAGGTGGAGACCCAGGACCGGGTCACCACTGTGATCATGAACCGGCCGGAGAGCCGCAACGCCGTCGACGGGCCGATGGCGGCAGAACTGGCCAGCGCTTTCAAGGCGTTCGACGCCGACCCGGACGCCGACGTGGCGGTGCTGACCGGCGCGGGAGACACCTTCTGCGCCGGCGCCGATCTGAAGGCGGTGGGAACCGACCGCGGAAACCAGGTCGGCATGACCGGGGACGGCCCGATGGGCCCGACCCGGCTTCGGCTGGGCAAGCCGGTGATCGCGGCGGTGGAGGGCTACGCCGTCGCGGGCGGGCTGGAGCTTTCTATCTGGTGCGACCTGCGGGTGGCAGCGTCGGACGCCACGTTCGGGGTGTTCTGCCGACGGTGGGGCGTGCCGCTGATCGACGGCGGCACCGTGCGGCTGCCCCGGCTGATCGGGACGAGCCGGGCCCTGGACATGATCATCACCGGCCGGCCGGTGTACGCGCCCGAGGCCAAGGACTTCGGGCTGGTCAACCTGATGGTCAAGCCCGGCACCGCGCGGGAGGAAGCCGAGGAACTGGCCCGGCAGATCGCGTCCTTCCCGCAGGCGTGCATGCGCAACGACCGGCGGTCGGTCTACGAGCAGGAGAGCCTGCCCGAGCCCGAGGCGATGCGGTTCGAGGTCGGGTTCGGCCTGGAGTCGCTCTCCGCCGGCGCGGCGGCCGGCGCCGCCCGGTTCGTGGGCGGCGAGGGAAGGCACGGCGAGTTCGCCTAGGCCGTCCATCTCACGGTCAGGGACGCCGGCGGTAACGGCTCCGCCGACGTCCGCTCCGGCGTGTCTTGAGGCAGCCGGGGGCGGGGCGGCGTGATAGGTTTCTGAGACAGGTGATCGATAGGAAGGCCAGTCACATCTGGTCAATCGCACTCATGAGCTAAGGAGGCCGGATGACGATCCCCGCCCGCCGGGACCTGCCCCGCCACGAGATGGCACAGCACCGCGACGGGCGCACGACCTCGGTCGTGATCGACGGGGAGTGGTTCACGCTGACCGCCAACGAGCGCGCGGACGGCTCACTGGGCGAGGTTTTCATCCGGCACGGCAAGCAGGGAACCGCGGGCGCGGGGCTGCTCGACAGTTACGCGATGGCGCTGTCGGTCGGGCTCCGGCACGGCGTTCCGCTGGCCGACCTGCTCCGCCCCGGCCTGGGCGTGTCCTTCCTGCCGAGCGGGTTCACCAGCGACCCGGAGATCCCGCGGGTCCGGTCGGTCGTCGACTACGTGGCTCGTCGCCTGGCCCTGGACTGGCTTCCCCGGGACTACAGGGTGGGCGGCTCGGTCAGGTAGCCGCCGTCGGCGGAGCGCCACACGGTCCGCGGGCCGGAATCGCCGCGGGACAGGGTCATCGGCAGGTGCCGGGGATCGTCGCCGCCGGGCACGTGGAAGCCGAGTTCCGCCAGCCGGGGATCGGCGGCCTCGGCCCGCGCCGCGCACGGGGGACAGAGCAGGACCGCGTTGGCCGGGCCGGCCAGCACGTCCCGGGGGACGCCGGCCGATATCGCGCCGGCCCCGTCCCGGACCACCGGGACGCAGGCGCCGCCGCTCCGGCCGATCACCCAGATGCCGCACGCCTCGCAGCGGTAGTCGGCCCGTTGCCGGACCACCTGCTGGACCCGGGCGGGGAATCCCTTCCTGCCACTATTCCTGGGCCTGCTCATGGGCCCGACCTTGCCAGCCCGCGCTCTGAACCGTGCGGATTTCAGTGACTGGGGCGGTTCCGTGATATCGCTCTCATCTGCCCTGAATGAGAAATCATCACCATCCTCACGGGTGTTACATGAGGCGGAAGATGAAGTGTCAACCATATCCAGGGGAATCAGCGTGACTCTGCTCCGTATCGACAGCAGCATCCTCGGCCCGCACTCGGCCAGTCGTGAACTGGGCGACCTCGTCCAGGAGCACTGGACCCAGGAGCACGGTGACAGCGCCGTCGTGACCCGCGACTTCGCGGCGAACCCCATCCCCGCCACCTACTGGGGCGCCGCCGTCAGCGCCGGGCAGACCCCGGAGCAGCTGCGGACCGACGAGCAGAAGGCCGCCGCCGCCCTCGCGGGCCAGCTCGCCGACGAGCTCCGGAACGCCGAGACCGTCATCATCGCGACCGGCTTCTACAACTTCGGCGTCAACCAGTTCCTGAAGTCCTGGATCGACCTGATCTTCACCGCCGTGGCCCAGGGCGACCAGATCCTGAAGGACAAGGACATCGCCCTGTGCGTCGCCCGCGGCGGCTACTACGGCGACGACGGCCCCCGCGCGGGCTGGGACCACGGCACCCCGTGGCTGGTGCGCGTCCTGTCCGAGGCCTGGGGCGGGAACGTCACCGTGGTCGAGCGCGACTTCACCCTGGTCGGCGTCAACCCCGCCCTGGACCAGTTCAAGGAGCAGGGCGCCGCGCTGCGTGAGGCCGCCTACGACAAGTCCCGCCTGACCGGCAAGGAACTGGCCTCCGCCTACGCCGCCCGCAAGTAACGCGCGCCGACTGGCTCGCGCCCGCGACGGGACCGAAGGTGCCGCTATAGCGCTACCGGCGGTCCCGTTGCTGTCGCTCTGGGGAGGGGAGGGCGGCGCCGTCAGCGGGGGAGGGAGGCGCGGGATCCGCGCTTGCGCTTGATGTCGACGCCGCCCATCAGGGCCAGTCCGTCGATGATGATCGTGGGGCCGCCGGGGCTCCCGGTGCCGCTGGCCGCGTGATCGAAGCCGCCCATGACGCCGATGCCGGTGACCCGCACCGTGGCGTCTTCCGGGACCGTCACCTCGATGCCGCCCATGATGGTGACCGCGTGTATCGTCACGGTCGGCTCGGAGAACCGGGCGTCCCGCATGTCGATCTCGATGCCGCCCATGATCGCGAACGCCGTGAACTGCCGGGGCACGACCCAGTCGCCCTTGCGGGTGGCCCCGCCCATGATCGCGATAGCGGAAGACAGGCCCGGCTCGCCGCCGAACCGCTCCGGGTCGTGGTGTACCGGGGCCGGAGCCCGCGAAGACGCCGGTTTCGGGAGATTTCCCGGGGTCGGCAGGTCGCGCGTGACCGGTTCCAGGTCCGCGTAGGTCTTCGCCGCGTAGACCGCCTCCAGCCGCTCGTCCAGTTCCTCCAGAGTCAGCCGTCCCTCCCCGGCGGCGTCCCGCAGGATCTCCGCCACCCGCTCACGGTCGGCGTCGGACGCACGCAGATGGCCTGGTTCGCCGGCCGCCGGGCTACTCATACGCGCAAGCCTAGGGCGTCCACGGCAAGCTGGTACATGGGCGAGGACCGAAGACCCGTTACGTATCTCAATTGCGATCTTCCTCGGCCGCGGCGATCACGCGCAGCACTTCGCGGCCGAAGCGGACGTCGCAGTCGGAAGGCGGACCGCCCGCGGCGGCGGCCGTCAGTTCGGCCACCGCGGTGCGCAGGGCCGGGACCGCGTCCACCAGCCCCGTGGGCATCACCGATCGCCCGGCTTCTCCCCAGACGAAGAGATTCGTCCCCGCGGCCGCGGCCGGAGCGCTCAGCGTGACCGTCGCCGTGCTGCTCGCGCCGCTCTCGTGGTGGAGCGCCAGGTGGGTCACGTCCTGCCCGCCGGCCGCCGCGCGGACCGACACGACCGGGCCGAGGCACGCCCACAGCATCGACACCACGTGCGGGCCGAGGTCCCACAGGGCGCCCTTCTCCCGGCGCCACGGCGTGTTGTACGGGCTGCCGTCGTCCAGGGCGTCGCCCAGCCAGACCGCGGCCCCGCCCGACCAGCCGCCCCCGGACCAGCCGCCGCGGGCGTTCTCGTCGGCGAGCCAGGCCCGGATCTCGGTGCTGAACCGCTGGGTGAAGAACACGACCGACGCGACCCCGGCCCGGTCGGCCGCCGTGACCAGTGCGTCGGCCTCCCCCATCGAAAGGGCGACCGGTTTCTCCAGGAGGAGGTGCTTGCCCGCTTCGGCCGCGCGGACGGCGAGAGGCGCCTGCACGTCCGGCGGGACCGCGAACGCGACCGCGTCCACGTGGTCGAGGAAATCCTCGAAGCCGGCGTGCCCGGTCGCCCCGAACTCGCCGGCCAGGGCGGCGGCCGCGGCGGGGTTCCGTCCCCACACGGCGTTCAGCGTCGTGTCCGGAACCGAGGCGATGGCGGGCGCGTGCGTGGTCCGGGCCCAGTAGCCGGTACCGACAAGGCCGAAGCGCATAGTGACGATCGTATCGGGGCCGCTCCCGCCGCTCACACCCAGTAAGGTCTGGTCCGTGCATGTCGTACTCGCCTCCCAGTCCCCGGCCCGGCTCGCGGTCCTGCGCGCCGCCGGCCTCGACCCGGAAGTCATCGTCAGCGGCGTGGACGAGGACGCCTACTCGGCGCCGTCCACCGGCGAACTGGCCACCGTGCTCGCCTCCGCGAAGGCGTCCGCGGTCGCGGACCGCGTGCCGCCGGCCAGCCTGGTCATCGGCTGCGACTCGATGCTCGACCTCGGCGGGACGGCGTACGGGAAGCCGGCGTCGGAGTCCGAGGCGGCGCAGCGCTGGCGCTCGATGTCCGGGAAAGAAGGCACGCTGTATACCGGGCACTGCGTGATCGACACGGCGTCGGGCCGCCGGGTCGAAGAGGCCGCCGCGACGACAGTGCGCTTCGGAACCCCGACGGAAGCCGAAATTTCGGCATATGTCGCGACGCGGGAGCCGCTGGGGATGGCGGGCGCGTTCACCATCGAGGGCCTCGGCGGCTGGTTCGTCGACTCGATCGACGGCGACCACAACAACGTCATCGGCATCTCGCTGCCGCTCCTGCGCACCATGTTCGCCGAACTGGGGACGTCCATCCCCGCCCTGTGGAAAACTTCCGGCCGCGGTTAGTGGCCGCGGCTAATAGAGCAGCTTTTCGTAGTGCTCGGGGGAGTAGTGCCGCTCTAGCTCTTCCAGGGTTTCCGGGGTGTCCTGCACGAGCTTGCACAGCCGGGCGACGGACGGAAGGTCGTCGGGGGAGGGCCAGGATGAGGGCTGCCACAGCTGCGAGCGCATGAACGACTTGGCGCAGTGGAAGAACACCTGGTCGATGTCCACGACCATCGCCAGGATCGGCTTCCGGCCCTTGACCGCCAGATCGGCGAAGAACGGCGCGTCGCGCACGAGGCGGGCCCGCCCGTTGATCCGCAGGGTGTCCTGCCGGCCCGGGATGAGGGACAGGATCCCGACGTGGGGGTTGGCGAGGATGTTCAGGTAGCCGTCGGCGCGCTTGTTGCCGGGGCGCTCGGCGATCGCGACAGTGCGCGAGTCCAGGACGTGGATCAGGTGCCCGGCCGGGTCGCCCTTGGGCGAGGCGTCGCAGTTGCCGTCGGCGTCGGACGTGGCGATTACGCAGAACGGCGACGTGCGCAGCCACTCGACCTGCGACGGGTGCAGGTCGGGGCGGACCTTCGTCGCGACGCGGCGGTTCGGGAGCCCGCCGAGGACCTCGCGCAGTTCTTCCTCGGTGGTGATCTCCGCGGAAGTGATCTCGGCGGTCATCGGCGGCTCCTCCTCACAGGCGGGTGAACGACTGGATCGTCGTCCTCTCGGACAGCAGCGACGGGGGCCCGATGATCCTGCGGTCCGGGGTTCCCACGACTTCCGGGTCCTTGTCCGGGTAGTCGAACTTCTCCAGGATGTGCCGCATCGCCTCGAGCCGGGCCCGCTTCTTGTCATTGCTCTTCACGACTGTCCACGGGGCGTCGGCGGTGTCCGTATAGAAGAACATTGCCTCTTTAGCCTCGGTGTATTCATCCCATTTGTCCAGGGACTGGATGTCCATCGGGGACAGTTTCCACTGCCGGACCGGGTCGACCTGGCGGATGATGAACCGGGTCCGCTGCTCCGACGGCGTCACCGAGAACCAGAACTTCGTCAGGTTCAGCCCGGTGTTCACCAGCATCCGCTCGAAGTCCGGCGCGTCCCGCATGAACTCCCGGTACTCCTCCGGAGTGCAGAATCCCATGACCCGCTCGACGCCCGCCCGGTTGTACCAGGACCGGTCGAACAGGACGATTTCCCCCGCCGCGGGCAGGTGGGTGACGTATCGCTGGAAGTACCACTGGGTCTTCTCGCGCTCCGTGGGCTTCTCCAGCGCCACGACGCTCGCGCCGCGCGGGTTGAGGTGCTCGGTGAAGCGCTTGATCGTGCCGCCCTTGCCGGCGGCGTCGCGGCCCTCGAAGATGATGACGATCCGCTGCCCGGTGTCCTTGACCCAGTTCTGCAGCTTGACCAGTTCGATCTGGAGCAGCCGTTTGGCCCGGTCGTAGTAGTCGCGCGTCATCCGCTCGTCGTACGGGTAATCCTCGCGCCACGTGTCGACCGGAGTCCCGTCCGGCCACAGCAGCACGGGGTCGTCGTCATCGTTGTCTTCCACGGTGAGCCCGGCGAGGACCGCGAGGTCTCCCGGGTCTTCCGATCCTGGAGATGGAAGTTCAGAGAGCACGCTAATAGGAGAGCACACCCGGGTACGGGCGCTCACGTCCCCACCCCCTGTTAGCGCCTAACGGATCGTCGCCGCTGGGGTGGCGTTCACGTGCTCTTCACCGTGGACCACCTGGCCGCCGGCGATCGTCATCGTCACCGAGGTCTCGCCGATGGTCTCCGGCGGGATGGTGTAGATGTCGCGGTCGAGGACGGCGACGTCGGCCAGCATCCCGGCCCGGAGCGTGCCGGTCACGTGCTCCTCGTGGTTGACGTAGGCGACGCCGGCGGTGAAGGCATGGACGGCGGCGTCCACCGGGATCGCCTCGTCCGGCCGCAGGGGCCGGCTGGTCTCCGGAGACCCCGGCCGCCCCAGCCGGGGAGACAGCGCCCGGTTGACCGCGACGTGGATCTGCTGCAGCGGGTTCGGGCTGGTGACCGGCCAGTCGCTGCCGAAGGCGACCCGGCCGGCCCGCCGGAAGATCTCGCCGATCCGGTACTGCCAGGCGGCCCGCTCGTGGCCGACGAACGGGACGGTCAGCATGTGGTTCCACTCGTTGTCGCAGGCCCACAGCGGCTGGAAGGTGGCCACGGCACCGCTCTGGGAGAACCGGTCCAGGTCGTGGGGACGGATGAACTGCGCGTGGGCGATGTGGTGCCGGGCGGAGTCCCGGGCGGGCCGGGGCAGTTCCTCGATGGCGTCGAGGGCGGCGGTGACGGCGCGGTCGCCGGCCGCGTGGAAGTGGATCTGGAAGCCGTGGTCGGACAGTCTGCGAGTGACGTCGGCGAGTTCGCCCGGGTCGATGAACAGGCTGCCGGAATGGGTCGTCTCGCGGCCGTGCCCGTTGAGATAGGGCCTGCTCATCGCCGCGCTGAAGGTCTCGCACACCCCGTCCAGCATGATCTTCACGCTGGTGGCCCGGAAGTAGCCGCCGCCGTCGGCGGCCGCGCGCCGGGCCAGCATCCCGTCGAGCTGGGCCAGGCCGAGGTGCCGGTCCCACCACAGCGCGCCGGTGACGCGCATGGACAGCTGGCGGGCCGCGGCGGCCCGCAGGTACGTGGTGAACGTGTCGGGGATCCCGAGTTCGCCCGCGTCGCCGACGCAGGCGTCCTGGATGCTGGTGATCCCGACCGAGTGGAGGAACCGCTGTGCGGTCATCAGCGCGTCGGTGAGCTCGCCGGCGGTCGGCTCCGGCACGTTGTTGGCGATCGCCCGCATCGCCCCGTCGCGCAGGGTGCCGGTCGGCTCGCCGGACGCGTCCCGCTCGATGCGGCCGTCGGACGGGTCGGGGGTGGCGGCGGTGATCCCGGCCTGGCGCAGGGCGCTGGTATTGACCCAGGCGCTGTGGTGGTCCTGGCTGAGCAGGAACGCGGGCCGTCCGCCAGCGGCCTTTTCCAGTTCGGCGTGCGGGATGCCGTGGGGGAACGAGGGGATGGCCCAGCCGGCTCCCTGCACCCAGGCGTCCTGGGGCAGCCGCGCGCTGTGGGCGGCGATGTAGGACAGGCAGTCCGGCTGGGTCCGCTGCCCGGTGAGATTGCATCGCTGCCCCTCAAGCCCGCCGAGGACCGGGTGAATGTGCGCGTCGCCGAAGGCGGGGATGGCCAGCCGTCCCCGCAGGTCGACAACCCGGGCGCGGGGCCCGGCCAGGGCCCGGATCTCGTCGTCGCCGCCGAGGGCCCGGACCATCCCGCCGCCGATGGCCATGGCGGGCACGAAGCCGGACGGGTGCTCGGGCGTCCGGATCTTCCCGTTAACCAGGATCAGCCCGGCTTCCCCCATAGAGCTCATATGTCGTGATGCTATCTGTCCTGGCTGGTGCCGTGCTTGGTAACCGGAGCGCATATTCTTTCCCGCATGGGCGAGGCGGTTATCTACACGGACGGGGCGTGCAGCGGAAACCCGGGTCCGGGCGGCTGGGGCGTCGTGCTGCGCTACGGCGACGTGGTGAAGGAACTGCACGGCGGTGAGAAGGCGACGACCAACAACCGCATGGAGCTGATGGCCGCGATCACCGCCCTGGAGACGCTGACCCGGCCGGTCCCGGTGGAGATGTATACCGACAGCAAATATGTGCTGGACGGGATCACCAAGTGGATCCCCGGCTGGAAGCGGAACGGCTGGCAGACCTCGGCCAAGAAGCCGGTGAAGAACGTGGATCTGTGGCAGCGCCTCGACGCCGCCATCCAGCGCCATGAGATCAACTGGCACTGGGTGAAGGGGCACAACGGGGACCCGGGCAACGAGCGGGCCGACGAGCTCGCCCGCCAGGGCATCGCTGACTTGTCATAGGAAAGGCCGCCCGCCATGGGGTATGCGGCGGGCGGCCCTCCCGGCTAACCGGCTAGGGAAACTCGGTCAGCACTTGCCTTCGTAGGCGCCGCTGGCGTACGTGGTCCACTGACCCCAGTTGCTGCCGTCGTCGGACAGCTGGATGGCGGCCCGGGCGTTGCCGTAGGGATCGGTCGTGGCCAGCGAGCCGTTCGACTCGTTGATCTGCCAGTAGCCGACGTCGTTGGTCGGGCTGACGGCGTACTGGTTGCCGCCGGATTCGGCCATGGCGATCGATGCCGCCATCTGGGCGTCGCCGGCGTTACCGCCCGCGCTCTCCCAGAGCTGTTCCAGGCCGGAGCAGCCCAGGGTGCCGCTCTCGCTCGCGGAGCCGCTGGCGGAGGCTTCGCTGCCCGATGCCGAAGCGCTGGCCGATGAAGAGGCCGGGGAAGCGCTGGCGGACTGGGTCACGACGGAGTCGTCGCTGGCCGAGGACGCCGCGTGCCTGGGCTGGTAGTCCGAGGTCGGCAGCGTGTAGTTGTCCGGCGGGTCGGCCGGGATGTTGAGGGACTCACCTGGGTAGATGTCGTCCGGGTTGGAGATCTTGCTGGCGTTCTCGTGGGCGAGCCACTGCCAGTCGCTGGCCTTGTGGTACTCGTTACTCGCGATCTTCGCCAGAGTGTCGCCCGACTGCACCGTGTACGTGGTGTCCGCGGTGAGCGTCTTGGCGGTAGCGTGCTGCGACGCTTTAGCCTGGACTGCCGCAGCCTTGTAAGAGTCCAGCGTGGCCTTCGCGGGCTTGTGATGCGCCGCGCTCGCGGCGGGCTTGACGGACGCCGAAGCCGCGGTTGTCGCGGTCGGTGCCGCGACGAGCGCTCCCGCGATCGCCATTGCCGGGGCTGCCTTGCCGGCCTGTACCGCCACCTTCTCCACCTGCGAAGGCGCGGTGTGGCGCCCAGTGCGCCTGAGTTTGACGGGCCGACGTGTACTGCGCCCAGCGTTCATATTCTCCCCAAGGTTGATCCTCGCCCGCCTACGTAGCAGATGCCTATCGGCGAGCCCGATGCTCCGCACGGCAGATTGCCGTGAAGATCCCACCCACAACACAATGGGATGGATTGTGATGTTTGTGACGGCCTTTGCCATCGACAGAGAGCATGGCAGGGGCCGAAGGTAATCCGCAGGCAAATCGAAGTTTTTCTGTGATCTAGTCGTGATCAATTGCCTGTAATACCTCTGAAACCCCAGCAATCTCTGGCGTAACCGGACGATAGATTACAGGGACTGACATTTCAGGCAGAATAATCGCGGATATATGTCCCACCTGCGGACTTATCGCTTAGATGTTCCGCAGAAGAAATGGTCAGCTACCGGACCGGAAACAATAATCGGCGTTTCA
>WRBL01000158.1 GCA_009784565.1 Streptosporangiales bacterium
CCGGTGCTCGCGCTGTACATCGTGGCCGCCGAGGAGCAGGGCGTGCCGCCGGAGAAGCTGGCCGGGACCATCCAGAACGACATCCTCAAGGAGTTCATGGTCCGCAACACCTACATCTACCCGCCGCAGCCGTCCATGCGGATCATCTCCGACATCTTCGCGTACACGTCGCAGAAGATGCCGCGCTACAACTCGATCTCCATCTCCGGGTACCACATCCAGGAAGCCGGGGCCACCGCCGACCTGGAGCTGGCCTACACCCTGGCCGACGGCGTGGAGTACATCCGCGCCGGGCTGGAGGCCGGGATGGACGTCGACAAGTTCGCCCCGCGGCTGTCGTTCTTCTGGGCGATCGGCATGAACTTCTTCATGGAGATCGCCAAGATGCGCGCCGGGCGGCTGCTGTGGGCGAAGCTGGTCAACCAGTTCGAGCCGAAGAACGCCAAGTCGCTGTCGCTGCGCACCCACAGTCAGACCTCGGGCTGGTCGCTGACGGCGCAGGACGTCTACAACAACGTCACCCGCACCTGCGTGGAGGCGATGGCGGCCACCCAGGGCCACACCCAGTCGCTGCACACCAACGCCCTGGACGAGGCCCTCGCGCTGCCGACCGACTTCTCCGCCCGCATCGCCCGCAACACCCAGCTGTTCCTGCAGCAGGAATCCGGCACCACCCGGGTGATCGACCCGTGGGGCGGCAGCGCGTACGTGGAGAAGCTGACCAGCGAGCTGGCCCGCAAGGCGTGGCAGCACATCACCGAGGTCGAGGCGGCCGGCGGGATGACCAAGGCCATCGACGAGGGCATCCCGAAGCTCCGGATCGAGGAGGCCGCCGCCCGCACCCAGGCCCGGATCGACTCCGGCCGGCAGCCGGTCATCGGCGTCAACAAGTACCGGCTCGACGTCGAGGACGACGTCGAGGTCCTCAAGGTCGACAACGCGGCGGTCCGCGCCCAGCAGATCGCCAAGCTGGAGCGGCTCCGCGCCGAGCGGGACTCCGGCGCCTGCCAGCGGGCCCTGGACGCGCTGACCAAGGCGGCGGCCGACGGCCCGCGGACCGACGGCGGCCTCGAGGGCAACCTCCTCGCGCTCGCCGTGGACGCCGCGCGGGCCAAGGCGACCGTGGGCGAGATCTCCGACGCCCTGGAGAAGGTCTACGGACGGCACGCGGGGCAGGTGCGTACGCTGTCCGGCGTGTACCGCGAAGAGGCGGGCCAGTCCGGCCCGGTGGAACAGGCCCGCGAACTGGTCTCCAGGTTCGCCGAGGCCGAAGGCCGGCAGCCGCGCATCCTGGTGGCGAAGATGGGCCAGGACGGCCACGACCGCGGCCAGAAGGTGATCGCCACCGCGTTCGCCGACCTCGGCTTCGACGTCGACGTCGGCCCGCTCTTCCAGACCCCGGCCGAGGTCGCCCGGCAGGCAGTCGAGGCGGACGTCCACATCGTGGGAGCCTCCTCGCTCGCGGCCGGGCACCTGACCCTGGTCCCGGCCCTGCGGGAGGAACTGGCCAAGGCCGGCGGCGAGAACATCATGATCGTGGTCGGCGGCGTCATCCCGCCCGGCGACTTCGACGCCCTCCGCGAAGCCGGCGCCGCCGCGGTCTTCCCGCCCGGCACGGTGATCGGTGAAGCGGCCCAGGGCCTGCTCCGCACCCTGGCGGAGTCCCTCGGCATCCAGCTGTGACCCCTGCTCCCCGCCGCCCGGCGACCCCGGACGACGCAGCGCTCGTCGAAAGGCGCGTACGCGGGGTCCTCGACGGATCCCGCGCCGAGATCGCCCGCACGATAACGCTGGTCGAGTCCACCCGTCCTGATCACCGGCGGCTGGCCCAGGAGGTCCTGACCCGGCTGCTGCCGCACGCCGGGAAGGCGGTCCGGATCGGCATCACCGGGGTGCCGGGCGTGGGCAAGTCCACGTTCATCGACGCGTTCGGCACGATGCTGACCGGGCGGGGGCACCGGGTCGCGGTACTGGCCGTGGACCCGTCCTCGACCCGGACCCGCGGGTCGATCCTGGGCGACAAGACCCGCATGGCGCGGCTGGCGGTGGACGAGAACGCGTTCGTCCGGCCGTCGCCGTCGTCGGGGACGCTCGGCGGCGTGGCCAAGGCGACCCGGGAGTCCATGGTGGTCATGGAGGCGGCCGGGTACGACGTGATCTGCGTGGAGACGGTCGGCGTCGGGCAGTCCGAGACGACGGTGGCCGGCATGGTCGACTCGTTCCTGCTGCTGACCCTGGCCCGGACCGGGGACCAGCTCCAGGGCATCAAGAAGGGCGTGCTGGAGCTGGCCGACATCATCGCGGTCAACAAGGCCGACGGCCCGCACGAGAAGGACGCGCGGACCGCGGCCCGGGAGCTGGCCGCCGCGCTGCGGCTGATGGCCGACCCGCACGCGTCCTGGCGGCCCCCGGTACTGACCTGCAGCGCGGCCGGGCAGACCGGCCTCGACGAGCTGTGGCAGCGGATCGGGGCGCACCGCGCGACCCTGGAGGCCGACGGCTCGCTGGAACGCCGCCGCGCGGACCAGCAGGTCGAGTGGGCCTGGAACCTGGTCCGCGACGAGCTGCTGTCCCGCCTGCACGCCGACCCGGCCGTGCGGTCCCTGGCCCCGGACCTGGAGCGCCAGGTCCGGGACGGCGCGGTCACCGCCACCATCGCGGCGGAGAAGATCCTGGACGCGTTCCGGGCGGCCTCCGGCCGCTGACCGTCACCCGGCGGGCACGTGCTCGCGCAGGAATGCGCCGGCCGCCTCGGTGGCGGCGCCGACGTGCGCCTCGTCCTTCCAGGGCTCGATCTTCGTGGCGCCGGGGGCGAGTTCGGCGATCTCGCGGCCGGTCTCGGCCGGGTGGGGCTCGTCGACCCCGGGCAGCACGAGCATCGGGGTCGCGAAGCCCCGGACCTGCTCGCGGGTGACGCTGACCGCGAAGTCCGGCGCCCACATCGCCGTCGCGAACGTCTCGATCTCCTCGCCGGTGAGGTCGTCGCGCTTGTCCAGGAGCTGGTCGCGCCAGTCTTCCCAGAGATGGTCGAAGAGCTCCCGGTTGGCCGGGATGATCCCGACCGGCTGCTCCAGGACGGCGGCGACGACCCGCTCCGGGGCCTGCTCGATCAGCTTGAGGATGAACGGCCCGCCGATGCAGCAGCCGAACACCATGAACCGGTCGATGCCGAGGTGGTCCATGACCGCGAGCTGGTCGCGGGCGTAGCCGCCCCACGGGTCGCCGGTTTCCAGCGGGCCGGCGGACCGGCCGGCGTTGCGCTGGTCCATCGCGATCATCCGGTACTGCCCGGCGTAGGCGGTCAGCGGGTTGATCGCCGCCTTCTCCCACAGCGGGATGGCCGAGCGCATGCCGCCCGGGGCCAGCGTCAGCACGGGGAACCCCGTCGTCCCGTGCTCTTCGTACCAGATCTTCGTCTCGCCCCGTTCCACGAACGGCACAGCGGGCTCCTCTCGGCGCGGCGTCCCTTACCGAAGAGACTAACGGGAAGCGGCGCGCAGGCAGAAGGCGACGATCCGTTCGGTATCGGCCTGGTCCGGGGGCTCGCGGCGGGCCAGGCAGGCGGCGAGGGTGCCGACGACCGCGTGGGCGGTCAGGGAGGCGTCCAGTTCCGGGGTGTCGCTGCCGAGGTCCGCGAACGGGCCGCGGAGCAGTCCGGCCAGGGTCTCGCTGGCGTCGTGCTGATTGGTCTTGACCCGTTCGCTGTTCCACTGCACGGCGACGGTGGCGGCGCCGGTCTCGCCGCGGGCCTGGGACAGGATGCCTTCCGCCCAGCGGCGGACCTGGCCCTCGGCGGTGTCCTCCCTGCCCATCTGGTGGGCCAGGTGGCGGGCCAGGCGCCGCGCGCCGTCGGTGATCAGCGCCGCGACGAGGTCGTCCTTGGAGGGGAAGTGCCGGTAGAACGCGTCGTTGGACAGGCCCGCCTCGGCCACGATGTCGGCGACCCGGGGCCGGGACCTCGTGCCGCCGTGCCGGATCAGTTCCAGGGCGGCGTCCAGCAGGCGCCGCGCCTCCGGGGAGACTTCCCCCTCCGGAAGAATTGCGTTCTCCATGAGAAGAATCATATTCTTTCCTTGGAAGCGCCGGGACGAGGAGGCAGACCGCATGTCGTGGGATTTCGAGACCGAGCCCGATTTCCAGGAGAAGCTGGACTGGGCCGACGCCTTCGTGCGCGAGGAGGTGGAACCGCTCGACCTGCTCTGGCCGGACCTGGTATTCACGCCGCCGTCGGAGAAGCTCCGCGCGGTCATCGACCCGCTCAAGCAGCAGGTTCGCGACCACGGGCTGTGGGCCACCCACCTGGAACCCGAACTCGGCGGGCAGGGCTACGGGCAGGTCAGGCTCTGCCTGCTCAACGAGATCCTCGGGCGGTCCTCCTGGGCGCCGGTGATCTTCGGCTGCCAGGCGCCGGACACCGGGAACGCGGAGATCATCGCGAAGTTCGGCACCGACGAGCAGAAAGAGAAGTACCTGCAGCCGCTCCTGGACGGCGAGGTGTTCTCGACCTTCTCCATGACCGAGCCCGAGGGCGGCTCCGACCCGACCCAGTTCAAGTGCCGGGCCTGGGCCGACGGCGACGAGTGGGTCATCGACGGCTACAAGTTCTTCTCCTCCAACGCCAAGTCCGCCGAGTTCCTCATCGTCATGGTCGTCACCGACGAGAACGCGCCGCGCGGGAAAAACATGTCCATGTTCATCGTCCCGGCCGACACCCCCGGGCTGATCATCGAGCGCAACGTCGGCCTGGGCTCTGAACCCATCGGCGAGGGATCGCACGCCCTCGTGCACTACGACCACGTCCGGCTGCCCGCCTCCGCCATGCTCGGCGACCCCGGCCAGGCATTCGCCATCGCGCAGACCCGCCTCGGCGGCGGGCGCATCCACCACGCGATGCGCACGATCGCCCAGTGCCAGTACGCCCTCGACATGATGTGCGAACGGGCCCTGTCCCGCTACACCAAGGGCAGCCTGCTGGCCGACAAGCAGTTCGTGCAGGGCTACATCTCCGACTCCTACGCCCAGCTGGCGCAGTTCCGGCTGTATGTCCTCAACACCGCCTGGAAGATCGACAAGTACAACGACTACAAGAAGGTCCGCAAGGACATCTCGGCGATCAAGACGATCATGCCGCAGGTCTACCAGGACATCGCGGGGCGCGCGCTGCAGGTGCACGGGGCGCTCGGGGCGAGCAACGAGATGCCGTTCGGCCGGATGGTCCACGGGGCGCACGTGATGGCCCTCGTCGACGGGGCGACCGAGGTGCACAAGGTGACCGTCGCCAAGGCGGTGCTGCGGGACTACGAGCCGTCGGACGACCTGTGGCCCACGCAGCACATCCCGAAGAAGCTGGCCGCCGCCCGCGCCAAGTACGCCGCCCACCTCGACTCCGAGGAGAAGTGAATTGAGCGACACCCCTGAGCTGACGTCCCCGGACAACCTCGCCGCCTGGATGGACTCGGCTGGGCTGGCCCCCGGCGCGCCGCTGAAGTCCCGGTACATCTCCGGCGGCAGCCAGAACGAGATCTACGAGGTCACCCGCGGCGACGACTTCCGCGCCGTCCTCCGGATCCCGCCCGCGCGCGCGAACGCGGAACGGGACAAGGGCATCGTCCGCGAGTACAGGATCATCGAGGGCCTGGACGGGACCGACGTGCCGCACACCGAGGCGGTCGGGCTCTGCGAGGACACCTCGGTCCTCGGCCGCACCTTCTACCTGATGGGGTTCGTCGACGGCTGGTCCCCGATGGGCCTTCAGCCCGCGCCGGGCACGTCCGGCCCCCGGCTGTGGCCCTCGCCGTTCCATGAGGACCTCGCCGCCCGCCGGGAACTGTCCTTCCAGCTGATCGACGGCATCGCGCTGCTGTCGAAGGTCGACTGGAAGGCCCGGGGCCTGGCGGGACTCGGGCGCCCCGACGGGTTCCACGAACGGCAGGTCGACCGGTGGACCGCGTTCCTGGAGCGGTTCAAGGGCCGGGAACTGCCCGGCTGGGCGGACGCGGCCGCCTGGCTGCGTTCCCATCGCCCGCTGGACTACATCCCCGGCATCATGCACGGCGACTACCAGTTCGCCAACGTCATGTTCCATCACGGGGCGCCGGCCCGGCTGGCCGCGATGGTCGACTGGGAGATGGGCACGGTCGGCGACCCGAAGCTGGACCTGGCCTGGGTCGTGCAGTCCTGGCCCGAGGACACCTCCGGCGGCGACGGGTCGGTCGGCGGCTACGTCGACCTGACCGGGATGCCGTCGCGATCGGAACTGCTGGAACGCTACGCGTCGGTGTCCGGACGGCAGGTCGACGACATCGACTACTACAACGTGCTGGCCCGCTGGAAGCTCGGCACCGTGCTGGAGCAGACCTACCAGCGGGGCGGCGGGGAGAAGGCCGCGTCGTTCGGCGCGATCTCCGCGCAGCTCACCCAGAGCGCGGCCGAGCTGGCCGCGTCCACCTCCTACGCGCACAAGGGGTGACGCCCGGCCATGCGTGCCGCCGTCTGCCGGTCTTACGGGCCGCCGTCCTCCGTCGCCGTGGAGGACGGCTGGGCTTCGCGGCCGCTGGGCGACGGCCAGGTCCGGGTCCGGATCGGCGCCGCCGCCGTCAACTTCCCCGACGTCCTGTTCGTCGCGAACAAGTACCAGGTCAGCGTGGAACCGCCGTTCGTGCCGGGCAGCGAGTTCGCCGGAGTCGTCGCGGAGTCGGCGGCCCCGGAGTTCACGGCCGGGGACCGGGTCTTCGGGTCGGCGATGGTGGGCGCGTTCGCCGAGGAGATCGTGGTGACCCCCGGCTCGCTCACCGCGACCCCGGACGGGGTCTCCGACGCGCGCGCCGCCGCGTTCGGGGTGGCGCACCGGACCGCGTACCACGTGCTGCGATCGGTCGCCTCCGTTGAACCCGGCGAGCGGGTCGTGGTCCTCGGCGCCGGCGGCGGCGTCGGCCTGGCCGCGGTGCAGCTCGCCGCCGTGCTCGGCGCGGACGTGACCGCCGTCGCGTCGTCGGAGGAGAAGCTCTCCGTCGCGTCGTCGTTCGGCGCCGCGACGGGCGTCAATCATCGCGCGGGGCCTTTGCGGCAGGCCCTGCGCGAGCGGTTTCCCGACGGAGTCGACGTGGTCGTCGACCCCGTCGGCGGGGAGCTGGCCGAGCCGGCGCTGCGCGCCCTGCGCTACGGCGGGCGGTTCGTGACCGTCGGCTACGCGGGCGGCGCGGTGCCCCGCATCCCCCTGAACCTGGTGCTGCTGAAAGGATGCCGGATCCTGGGCTTCGAGATGCGGTCCTTCCCCGGCCACGAGCCGGACAAGAGCGCCCGCGACATCCGCGAGCTCATGGACCTGCTGGCCGCCGGGAAGGCCTACCCGCATCTCGGTGCCACGTTCGGCCTCGACGACGCGGCGGCGGCCCTGGCGCACGTCGCCGACGGGAAGGCCATCGGCAAGGTGATCCTCGAGATCGGCTGAGCTCAGGCGGTACGTCAGGCGGTGCGGAAGATGTCCGTCCAGGCGACGGTCATCGCGTGCAGGTCGCGGAAGCGCCTGGTCACGTCCGGGTCCAGCGCGGTCCGGAAGAACCCGGCGAGCCCGTCGCGGACCGGCGGGTCGAACCGGCTCGTCGCGAGCCGGGCTTCCGCGGCCGGGTCGCGGTCGTCTCGTTCCGGAAGCTCTCCGGAAGCCATCTCGTGCAGGGTGACGGCGGCCGCGTACAGCTGCGCGGCCTGGTCGAAGCACGGCCGGCCCGGGCCGCCCAGATACGGGTCCCGGTAGCCGGGCGTGCCGACGGTCAGGTCGTCGTCCGGAACTCCGGAGAGGGCGAAGTCGATCATGACGAGCTCGGAGCCGCCCCGGGGCAGCGTCCGCAGGACCAGGTTGTCGGGCTTGACGTCCCGGTGCCAGATCCCGCGGTGGTCCAGGAACCGGAGCGCGGCGAACAGGTCCTCGCCGAGGCCTTCCAGTTCCCGTGGCATGACCGGGCCGTGGCGGCGCAGTTCCTCCGACAGGTGGTCGCCGTTGGCGTACTCCACCGCGATCATGGTCCGCCGGGCGCGGGGCGGGCCCGCCTCGAACGGCCCGTCGAGAATGCGGATCACGTGCGAGTCGTTGAGGGTGCACAGCAGCTCGGCTTCCCGGCGCACCCGGGCCGCCGCCTCGCCGTCCAGGGCGATCCGGAGGACCCGTTGCTCGGCCGGGCCGCCGGGGACGGGAGTGCCCCTCACCAGCAGGGACTTCGACGTGGAGCCCTTGCCGAGCACGCCCCGGACCGTCCAGCCCTCGATCACGTCGCCCCGGACCGCGTCGAGCGGGTCCTTCTCTCCCAGGCGGGTCCGCGCGGCCAGGGCCTCCTCGACCAGGTCGAGCTGGCGCATGAACTCCCGGACCGTCTGCGTGCGCCCGGCCGGGTCCCGGCGGGTCGCCGACCGGATGAGCTCGCGGACCTCGGGGGTCGGCGTTCCGCCCGCCGGCAGCGGGGCCAGCGGCGGCACGGTCAGCGCGCCGTCCGCCTCGATCCGCGCCAGCAGCCCGTCGCGGTCGGCCGCCGGGGGTTCCTCGGTCAGGACCAGGGAGGTGAGGGCGCCCAGGCCGAAAAGGTCCAGGCCCGCGGCGGAGACCCCGGCCTGCCCGAACTCGGGGGCGAGGTAGGCGCCCGCCGACCGTCCGAGCAGTTTCAGGAACACCTCCGGGTCGTAGCCGGGGCCCCCGTCGGCGCCGCTGTCCGCCTGGGCCGCGACCTGCCAGTCCGCGATGCGCAGCTGCGGGCAGCTGCCGTCCGTCTCGACGTAGACCGACTGCGGGGCCAGGGCCCGGTGGTACAGGTGGCGGCGGTGCGCGTGGTCGAGGGCCTCGGCGAGCTGGCGGACCATGTCCAGCCGGGCCTCGGCCGGCAGGCCGCAGCCAGTCCCCGTGCCGCCGGTGATGAAGTGGTCCAGCCGCTGCCAGGCCGATCCGTGCCGGAACACGACGGCCGGGCCGGCCAGCAGTTCCTCGCTGTAGTCGTCGGCGCGGACGATGCCCTCGTGGCTGATGCCCTGCAGCGCCATGTACTCCCGGTACGCGGCGCGGCGGACCGAGGCGGCCTCTCCCGCCGAGTCGATCCGCTCGGTCAGGTACACGCGGACGCGGCGCGGCTGGTCGTCCGGGAGCGCCGGGTTGCGCGCCAGGTAGTCCGCCCAGGCGGGCCCGGCCCCGAAGGACCGCTGGTCCAGCTCGTACGGGCCGACGGTGCCGATCCGCTGCATGTTCGCGATGCCGATCTCGGTCAGCAGCCCCGGCAGGGCGCGGGAGAACCCCGGGGTGACCTCGGTCCGGCCCCCGGCCGTCTCCTCGTCCAGCAGGCCGTACCAGATGCCGGGCAGGTCCGTCTGGTCCTCGAGGCCGTCGCGGCCGTAGACGGCGGCCCGCTGGAATTCGTTCAGCTCGCAGACCAGGTTCTCCGCGGACAGGAAGACCGCCGGCCGGATGAACGGGATGCGCTCGGTGACGCCGCGGGCCCGCGCGGCGCGCTTGAGCAGGCCCTTGAGCTCCTTGGCCTTGTGGTCGGTGAGGCTGAGCGGGTTGTCGATCGTCCGGGTGATGCCCTTGTCGCGGAACATCCAGGTGTCGCCCGCGTTCGTCACGGTCCCCGGGTGGCTCTTGATCTCCACCAGGAACAGCCCGGCCGGCGACGCCAGCAGCAGGTCCACCTCCCGGACGTGTCCCCGGCCGGTGGTGAACATGAATGTCTGCCAGGCCCGGTACGGCTCCGCGTCCGGCATCTGCTCCCGTATATGGTCCAGCGCCGCCTGTTCCCAAGGGAACTCCGACCGGTGCCCGTACCAGCGGCCCCCGCCGCTCATGACGCTCACATCACCGCAGCGTAACGGTCCCGGCCGCGATCGGCCAGGGAAACGAGCCCGGCGGCCTCAGATCTTGCGGCCCACTCCTCCGTAGGTCCCGACCTCGGCGGCGGACGGGCGGGGCGGAGGATCCGTTGGCCGCCATTCCGACACCAGCACCACCCCCGGGTCCACGAGGCTCAGCCCGTTGAACGCGAGGGCGGCGAACTCGTCGGAGTCCCGCAGTCGCAGCGTGACCCCGCCGCCGCGATAGGCGCTGACTCCCGCGCCCATCGCCTCCGCGGGCGCGTGCTCGGCGGTGGAGTGCGACGCGACGAGGTAGCTGCCGGCGGGCAGGGCGTCCAGCAGGGTCTTCACGGTCCGGGCGGGGTCGTCGGCGTCCAGGATGAAATGCAGCACCGCGACGAGCATGAGCCCGATCGGCCGGGTGAAGTCCAGGGTCTCCCGGGTGGCCGGATCGCCGAGGATCGACTCGGGGGCCCGCAGGTCGGCCTGGATATAGGCGGTGCGGCCCTCCGGAGCGCTCCGCAGCAGCGCCCTCGCGTGCGTCAGGACCAGTGGATCGTTGTCCGCGTAGACGACGCGGGCGGACGGGTTGATGGCCTGGGCTACCTCATGCACGCTGCCGGTCGCGGGCAGCCCGGTGCCGATGTCGAGAAACTGGCTGATGCCCGCCTCCCGCGTCAGGTGCCGGACGGCGCGGGCAAGGAACGCCCGGTTCTCCCGCGCCCCGGTACGCGCTCCCGGCGCCGCGAGAAGCATCTTCTCCGCGGTCTCCCGGTCAGCCGCGAAGTGGTTCTTGCCGCCGATGAAGTAGTCGTACATTCGCGCCGAATGCGGCCGCGACGTGTCGATCCCCGGCGGTGCGGCTTCCGGCGCCGGCTCGGCCATATTCACGTTCTCCCCGTCCCGTCGCCCAGATCGTACCGGGGATGGACCCGGTAGTGAACGCGCGGCTGAGCTGAATTGTCTAGGGAAGAGTGAATCCGTCCGCGGCGGACCGGATCTGGCCCGCCAGTTCCCGTTCGCGGCTCTCGGCGGCCTGCGCGCCCGGCTGGTCTCCGGCCGCCGACAGCAGCGCGGCCCGTTTGGACCAGGCGTAGGTGTTGCGTTCGCGGACGGCGAGGCGCTCGCTGACCAGGGCGCTGGCCAGGTCGGCGTGCCCGGCCCGGATCGCGGCCTCCAGCAGCGTCCGCTCGACCGCGTCCCGCTGGGCGTGGCTCCCGCCGAACTCGTGGACCCGGGTGCGGACCGGCAGCAGTTCGGCCACGACCATGTCGTACTCCCCGGCCCCGAAGTGCGTCAGGGCCCGGCAGACGGGCAGGCCGACGGCGGTGGTCATCGACCGGCCGGTGCTGGAGGCGTCGCCGTCGCGGGTCACCCGTTCCAGGGCCGCGAGGACGTCGCGGGCCCGGCCGGGCTCGCCGTTGCCCAGGAACGCCATGATGGCGTGCATGTCGTTGAACGGGTAGTAGCCCGGTTCCAGGATCCGGCCCCAGGCCGAGGCCAGCGGAGCCCACCGGTCCCCCACGTCGGCCCCTTCCAGCCGCAGCCGCCACAGCAGGGCGCTCGCGTCCAGGAGTTCGAGCGCCACGTCACCGGATCCGGCGTGGTGCAGGAACCGGTCGTAGACGGCGAGGGCCCCGGCGGTGTCGCCGGCCTGCAGCAGGTAGAGCGCGAAGTGCCAGGAGTTGTGGACGTTGAGGAAGTTGCTCTGGGCCCAGTGGTCCCGGCGGTCCCGCATGAACCGGACGCCGCCGGGGATCTCCCCGCGCATCTCGTAGGTGTGCGCGACGGCGTGGATGCCCCACACGTCGTCCGGGTTGGTCTCGACGGCGCGGTACCCGGCTTCGGCGGACTGGTCGTAGGAGTTGCATTCCTCCAGGCCGAAGGCGTACATGCCGGAGACGAACCCGGCGTCGGGCCCGGCGCCGTCCCAGGCGGACAGCGCCCGCCCGATCCGGTCCCGCAGCGTCACGGCGTCGCCGCGGAAGAAGTCGATCTGGTGGCCGGTGAACAGGGCGAGCAGGTCCCTCGGGTACCGGACGGAGATCGACCCCAGCAGCGCGCCCGCTCCGGTCATGTCCCCGCCGATCCAGCGCCGGGCCGCGGCCAGGTGGGCGCGCTCGCGCGGGAGCAGCCCATCGTCGCCGCTGTCGTCGGCGGCCAGCGGGCCGAGCGCTTCCCGGGCCGCCGCGACCGAGCGGGCCTCGGTGGACATCAGCTCCAGGTAGGCGCCGAAGACCCGGCCCATGACGCAGCCCGGATCGGCCGTGACCGCCTCGCTTGTTGCTGTTATCACTTCGGGCTGGAAGCGGACGAGATGAGCCAGGGCCCGGTCGCAGGCCGTGACCGCTTCGGCGGAACCGGTGAGGGCGAGCCCGTGGGTGTCGGTGGCCATGCTCGCCATCATCTCTCACGGCCCCCGGCCGTCGCCGCTTTAGCGCAGCAGGGCGGCGTACCGGGACAGGTACAGCGGCCAGCCCTGGTCCCCGCCGACGCCGTCGCGAACCGCTTCCCAGCCGGGACCGTGCCGGTCGATGTGGCGGTGCTCCAGTTCGACCCGGGTCCGGCCGGGTGTCTCGGCCACGAAGCGGACCTCCACCTCGCTGGCGTTGGCCGGATCGGCCTCGATCTGCCACCGGGGGCTGATGTCCCAGCTGAACACCACCCGGTCTGGCGGGTCGTAGGCCAGCACGCGCGCCCACTGGCACACCGTGCCGTCCTCGCCGCGGTCGTAGATCCGGCCGCCGGCCCGGGGCTCGAAGACGGTCTCGGCGATGGGCGCGCCGAGGAGGTTGTGCTCCGGCGGCTTGAAGTCGCCGAACCGTTCGGTGAAGGCGGCGAACGCCTTGTCGGCCGACGTCTCGACGACGACCTGCTGGCGCACCACGGGCGCCGTGTCCTCGGTCATGGTTCCCCCTCGGGCTGATCGGTCATTTCCTGATACCCGGCCAGTGCGCGCCGCCAGAAGGCGTCCAGCTGGTCGCGCAGGGCGGCAACGCCCGCCGCGTTGAGCCGGTAGATGCGCTTGGTCCCGGCCGCCTGCTCCGCGACAAGGCCGGCTTCCTTGAGGACCTTCAGGTGCTGCGACACCGCGGGCCGGCTCACCGGCAGGCCGGCCGCCAGGTCGACGACGGCCTGGGGCCGCTCGGCCAGGCGCTCCATGATGGCGCGCCGGGTCCGGTCGGCGACTACGTCCCAGGCCCCGTCATCAGATTGGTAAGTCCCCACGAACCGTTAGCATAGACTTACCAAAACTCCTCGGTCAACCCTCCCCTTCCCAGGCGTGCGCCCGGCGGGGTTTGATCGGGGCATGGACAGGAGCAGGCTGCTCGGCTCCGCCGTAGCCAACAACGCGGCCTGGTGCGACGCGGTCTGCCGGTCGCACGGGCATCCTGGGACATTCGGTTCCCGGCTGTGGGTCAGTCCCCGGCATCGCCTGCGGCTCTACCCGCACGCCATCACCCTGCGCCCCGACATAACGGTGCCGGAAGTCCTGGCCTCGGCGACCCCGGGGCCGTTCTCCGTCAAGGACAGCTTCGGGCGACTCGACCTGACCTCAAAGGGGTTCGGCCTGCTGGCCGAGGCCCGCTGGATTGTCCGCGACAGTGCCCCGGATGGCCAGCCGGACGACAGCCCGCCCTGGGAGAAAGCAACCAGCCCCGCCGAACTGGCCGGGTGGGAGACGGCCTGGTCCGGCGGCAGCGGCGACGGACCGGTGTTCCGGCCGGACCTGCTGGCCGATCCTCGCTGCGCCGTCCTGGCCTGCCGCCGGGACGGCGTGGTCGCCGCGGGCGCCATCGTCTATGCGTCCGATGGCGCGACCGGGATCTCCAACGTGTTCAGCGCCGCGCTGTCCCCGGACCTCCTGTGGGCCGGTGTCCAGCGGGCCGCGGCCGACCTGTGGCCGCGGCAGCCGCTCGTCGGCTACGAACAGGGCGCCGACCTGGAGGCGGCCCGCCTGGCCGGCTTCCGCGTCCTGGCCCCGCTCCGCATCTGGGGCCGCCCGCCGCAGTGATTCTCGGTTAAGGGCATTTCCTCGCCATGGCCAGTGGCCAGGTGGTACAGCCCTCCGGTCGCGTCCGCGGTGTGCTGGTCCCCGGCGGAGCCGTTTCCGGGGCCGTGTCGGGCATTCCGGCATTGCAGGCGGTACGTTCTCCGTTATGCGCTATCTCGTTCGGGAACGGCTTTTCGACATCAAGGAAGACTTCTGGATCACCGATCATCACGGTCACCGGGTGTTCTACGTCAACGGCAAGCTGATCTCCCTGCACCACACCCTGGTGCTGGAAGACGCTTCGGGCCTCAAGCTCGCCTCGGTCAAGCACAGGCTGCTGACCGTCACCGACGCCATGACGATCGAGCACGACGGGCAGAAGGTCGCCACCGTGCACCGGGCGATCATCTCCCCGCTGCACCACCGGGCCCACATCGACCTGCACTATGACGGAGGCAGGCTGGAGGCGGTCGGGAACATCGTCGACAAGGACTTCGAGATCCGGGACGGGCACCGGGTGCTGGCCCGGATCTCGCGGAAGTGGTTCCGGGTCCGGGACACCTACGGCGTGGACATCGCCGACGGGCAGAACGATGCGTTCATCCTCGCCATCGCGATCTGCCTGGACCGTATCCACCACGACGAGCAGGGGCACGCGTAAACGAAAGCGCGGCCGTGCCCCGCCCCGGGACACGGCCGCGCTTACGCGGTGCCGTCAGTGACTACAGCGACTTCTTCTTGCCGATCTCTTCGATCAGCTGGGGAACGACCTTGAACAGGTCGCCCACGATGCCGTAGTCGGCGATCTCGAAGATCGGGGCCTCCTCGTCCTTGTTGATCGCGACG